>NZ_CP108002.1:6354543-6657140 GCF_041435055.1 Streptomyces sp. NBC_00341
CTGCTTGTCGGCGTCGAAGTCGATCTCGTGCATGCCGAGGAGGTTGAGCCGGCCGGTGGAGCGGATCTCGGTGACCCGGTCGTCGGCCGTCTCGACGTCGACGGTGCGGGGGGACTCGCCCTCCAGGCCGAGCAGCACGGCCTTGGGCGTGCCGTGGCCGTGGCCGGTGGCGCCGAGCGAGCCGAACAGCTCGGCGCGTATCGAGGCGGTGTGGGCGAGCAGGCCCTCGTTCTTCAGCCGGCGCGCGAACATGCGGGCCGCGCGCATCGGGCCGACCGTATGGGAGCTGGACGGGCCGATGCCGATCGAGAACAGGTCGAAGACCGAGATGGCCACGGGTGACTCCTCAAAGCGCTGGTAGACGCCGTTGTCTGCCGGGTGGTGCGGTACGGGCCGGGTCGGCCCGAAGAGCGGGGGCAAGAGCGGGGGGCAAGGGATGGGGCACCCCGCTCACCTTTCAGTGTGCGTGGTGCCCCGCCCCGATGTGCAAATGTGCAGGTCCGGACTACAGGCCGGGGTACAGCGGGAACTTCTCGGCGAGCGCGACGACGCGTGCCTTCAGGTCGTCCGCGTCGTAGGACGGCTTCAGGGCGGACGCGATGATCTCCGCGACCTCGGTGAAGTCCGCCGCCTGGAAACCGCGGGTGGCCAGCGCCGGCGTGCCGATCCGCAGGCCCGAGGTGACCATCGGCGGTCGCGGGTCGTTCGGGATGGCGTTCCGGTTGACCGTGATGCCCAGCTCGTGGAGCCGGTCCTCGGCCTGCTGGCCGTCCAGCTCGGAGTTGCGCAGGTCCACCAGGACCAGGTGCACGTCCGTGCCGCCGGACAGCACGGAGACGCCGACCTCGGTGACGTCCGGCTGCACCAGACGCTCGGCGAGGATGCGGGCGCCGTCCAGGGTGCGCTGCTGGCGCTCCTTGAACTCCTCGCCCGCCGCGACCTTGAACGAGACCGCCTTGGCCGCGATCACGTGCTCCAGCGGGCCGCCCTGCTGACCGGGGAAGACCGCCGAGTTGATCTTCTTGGCGAGCTCCTGGGTGGAGAGGATCACGCCGCCGCGCGGACCGCCGAGGGTCTTGTGCGTGGTGGTCGTGACGACGTGGGCGTGCGGCACCGGGTTGGGGTGCAGGCCCGCGGCGACCAGACCGGCGAAGTGCGCCATGTCGACCATCAGGTACGCGCCGACCTCGTCCGCGACGCGGCGGAAGGCGGCGAAGTCCAGCTGGCGGGGGTAGGCGGACCAGCCGGCGACGATCAGCTTCGGCTTGGACTCCTTGGCGAGGCGCTCGACCTCGGCCATGTCCACGACACCGGTCTCGTCCACGTGGTACGGGACCACGTTGTAGAGCTTCCCGGAGAAGTTGATCTTCATGCCGTGGGTCAGGTGACCGCCGTGCGCCAGGTTCAGGCCCATGATCGTGTCGCCCGGCTTCAGCAGCGCGAACATCGCGGCGGCGTTGGCCTGTGCGCCGGAGTGCGGCTGCACGTTCGCGGCCTCGGCCCCGAAGAGCGCCTTGACGCGGTCGATGGCGATCTGCTCGATCACATCGACGTGCTCACAGCCACCGTAGTAGCGGCGGCCGGGGTAGCCCTCGGCGTACTTGTTGGTCAGGACGGAGCCCTGGGCCTCCATGACCGCGACCGGAGCGAAGTTCTCCGAGGCGATCATTTCGAGGGTGGACTGCTGACGGTGGAGCTCGGCGTCGACAGCGGCGGCGACGTCCGGGTCCAGCTCGTGGAGGGAGGAGTTGAGAAGCGACATCAGGTGGTCCCTTGGGGTCTTTAGTTGCCGGAGAACGCGGTGTACTCGTCGGCGGAGAGCAGATCGGCCGGCTCCTCCGTGACGCGCACCTTGAACAGCCAGCCGCCTTCGAACGGTGCGGAGTTCACCAGCGAGGGGTCCTCCACGACGTCCTGGTTCGCGGCCGTGACCTCGCCGGTCACCGGCGAGTACAGGTCGCTGACCGACTTGGTCGACTCCAGCTCGCCGCAGGTCTCGCCCGCGGTCACCGTGTCACCGACCTCCGGGAGCTGGGCGAAGACGACGTCACCGAGCGCGTTGGCCGCGTGCTCCGTGATGCCGACCGTGGCCACGCCGTCCTCGACGGCCGACAGCCACTCGTGCTCCTTGCTGTACCGCAGCTGCTGGGGGTTGCTCATGACCTGAATTCTCCTGTACGCGGGGGAGTGCTGATGAACGATGGTCTTACGGTGTGAGACGCGACTGCGTCACTTCTGGACGCGGGCGGCCGTTACTTCCGGCGCTTGTAGAACGGCAGCGCCACGACCTCGTACGGCTCGTGGCTGCCCCGGATGTCCACCGCGACGCCCTCGGTGCCGGGCGTGGCGTGCGCGGCGTCGACGTACGCCATGGCGATCGGCTTGCCGAGGGTGGGCGACGGGGCGCCGGAGGTGACCTCGCCGATGACCTGGCCGCCGGCGACGACGGGGAATCCGGCGCGCGGCACCCGGCGGCCCTCCGCGACCAGGCCGACGAGCTTGCGGGGCGGGGCGGTCTCGGCGCGCTCCGCGGCGGACTCCAGGGCCTTGCGGCCGACGAAGTCGCCCTCCTTCTCGAACTTCACGACCCGGCCGAGACCGGCGTCGAACGGAGTGAGGGAGGTGGTCAGCTCGTGCCCGTACAGCGGCATGCCCGCCTCCAGGCGCAGCGTGTCGCGGCAGGACAGCCCGCACGGGATCAGGCCGCGGGAGGCGCCGGCCTCGGTCAGCGCCCGCCACAGCTGCTCGGCGTGGCCGGGGGCGACGAACAGCTCGAAGCCGTCCTCGCCGGTGTAGCCGGTACGGGCGATCAGCGCGGGGACCCCGGCGACCGTGCCGGGCAGCCCGGCGTAGTACTTCAGCCCGTCCAGGTCCGCGTCGGTGACGGCGGCCAGGATGGCGGGGGACTCCGGCCCCTGGACGGCCAGCAGCGCGTACGCGTCGCGGTCGTCGCGCACCTCGGCGTCGAAGCCCCCGGCGCGGGCGGTCAGCGCGTCCAGCACGATCTGCGCGTTGCCCGCGTTGGCGACCACCAGATATTCGGGGGCCTCGGTCTCTTCCAGCCGGTACACGATCAGGTCGTCCAGGATGCCGCCGTCCTCGGCGCAGATCATCGTGTAGCGGGCCCGGCCCACCGAGACGGTGCCGATGTTGCCGACCAGTGCGAAGTTCAGCAGGTCCACGGCGGCCGGACCGGTGACGGTGATCTCGCCCATGTGGGAGAGGTCGAAGAGGCCGGCCTTCGTACGCACGGCGATGTGCTCGTCGCGCTCACTGGCGTACCGCAGGGGCATGTCCCAGCCCGCGAAGTCGGTCATGGTCGCGCCGAGCGAACGGTGCAGGGCATCGAGGGCGGTGAGACGGGGGGCGGTGCTCATGGATATGGCTCCCAGGGCATGACGACGAGGACGATCCCTCCCCATCTGTCATCGGAACCTGAGAGGTTCGCCGAGAGGCCCCTGAGGGGTTCGGCTTGCACCTTGGGTGGAGCCGCGGGGCGACTCGCTTTTCAGATCTGCCTCATCCACGCGGTACGGGGCCTGAGAGATTCAAGGGAGGATCTTGCTCCTTCGGCGCCCGGCCGGTGGCCGGAACTCTCCCGCGCGGATTCAAGCGGCCTTTATGCAGTTGGCCGGGTCATCATCGCACGCATCTGCGGTCAGTGGGGCGCCGGTACCCCACCGGATCCGGCGGGTCGCGCGCTTGTGCCGCATTACCTTTTCTTTACACTTCTTGGCAGGTGTGGGTCGGCCGACAGGGGGATGGCGATGACGTTGCAGCGGTACGCGACGACCGCGGGGGCCGCGCACGGCGCACTGCCCGCACAGCCGGGCGCGCCGGCCCGGGAGGCGTGCGGCCCGCGCGGACCCGTCGTCCGGGACCTGCGCGACCGGGCCGGGCACAGCCCGCGCGCCCTGCACTTCGTGGCCGGCGATGTGGTGGTGGTCTCCGGACTGCCGGGCAGCGGCAAATCGACCCTGATCGGGCGGACCGTGTCCGCCCACGTCATCGACTCCCAGGACACCAGGGACCGCTGGGCCGCCCTGCTGCCGCGTTCAGTCCCCTACGCCCTCTACCGCCCGCTCGTCCGCGTCGCCCACTACTGGGGGCTGTGGCGGGTGCTGCGCTCCGGCGTCTCCGTCGTCGTCCACGACTGCGGTACCCAGTCCTGGGTGCGCGGCTGGCTGGCGCGCGACGCCCGGCGGCGCGGCCGCGTCCTGCACCTCGTCCTGCTCGACGTCAGCCCGCAGACGGCGCGGGCCGGGCAGGTCGAGCGGGGGCGCGGCGTCTCCGGATACGCGTTCGCCCGGCACCGCAGGGCGCTGCGGAGGCTGCTGCGGGACACCGAGACGGGACTGCTGCCGCTCGGCTGCGTATCGGCGGTCCTGCTGGACCGCGAGGCGGCGGCGCTGCTGACCCGGATCACCTTCGCGGACGAAAGGCCCTAACCTCTTGCTGCACGAGACGGGGGCGAGAAAGGTAACGCAGTGGACACTCCGGCGCACGACCCCATCCACCCGCAGGGCGGATGGCCGGCCAATGAGCTAGAAGAAGTGCTGGGCGCCTCGCTCGGCAGCCCGGAGGCGGGCGGCCGGCTCGTGGAGGTGCTCGGGCGCAGCCACCTCTGGGTGCCCCTGCCCAACGGCGGCGGGCCGGACTCCACCGACCTGGACCTGCCCACGCTGGAGATCGACGGCGGGGTGTACGTCCCCGTGTTCAGCTCCGAGCAGCAGTTCCTCAGCTGTGTCGGCACCCATATGTCCTTCACCGTGGCGCCCGCCGTCGAGTTCGCCCGGGGACTGCCCCCGCAGCTCGGCCTGGCGGTGAATCCGGGCGGCGCCGTCGGCATGCCGCTCCCGCCGCCCGCCGTGGCCGAACTCTGCCGGGCCGGACGCAGTGTGCTCGACGGACCGGCCAGCGGTGGCCGGGTCCGGCTCTACGAGCCGGACTGGAAGGAGGAGCCCGTCGACTTCCTCGCCGCCGCCGCCGACGAGTTCGCCCGGAGCGGTGTCGTGCTCAGCGCCCGCAGGACCCTCGCCAGCATCGAGGGCGGCGACCCCGTCCTCTTCGTCGGCGTCGAGTTCTCGACCTGGGACGGCGCGGGGCGCAACGCCCCCATGGACGCGCTGGGCCTGGCGCTCGGCCGCGTCGAGCCGCCGTGGCCGGTCAACCTGGTCCTGCTCGACGTGGCGCAGGACCCGGTCGCCGACTGGATGCGTGCGCGGATCCGGCCGTTCTTCCAGCGCCCCGCCGAGTAGCGCGGCCCGGCCGCACCGGGGGGTGACGGCGGCGGACCATGGCGTCAAGTCGGTGTCATGACCGGCGCCTAAGCTGGTTTGATGGCTGGTGCCTCGGCACCGCGCCGCACCCGTGTGCCCCGGGAGCGGCAGGCCGACACAGTGGATCGAAGAGGGGCGGGACCAGGGTGAGTGCGTCAGGCACCGCGGCGGCCGGGCGGGTCGAGAACATGCTGCGCCAAGTGACGCCCGGTCGCTACGACGCGTACGAGGCTCTGCTCCAGGCCCTGGCGGCCGACCGGATCTGGATGCTGCTCTGGCACGGCCGGTCCGGTTCGCCCGACGCCCAGTACGGCAACATGGAGGTCGAGGGCCTCGGCTACGCCCCCTGTGTCACCTCCGCCCAGGAGCTGGCCGCCAGCGGCTGGCACCGGGCCCACGAGGTGGTGGGCGGCCGCGACATCGCCCGCGCGCTGTTCCCCGACCGCTGGGGCATCTGGCTCAATCCGCACGCCCCGGGCGGCGGCGTGGGCATCCCCTGGCTCGACCTCCGCCGGATCGCCACCGGCCTCGACCGGATGCCCGCCGGTCCGCTGCGGATCAGCGACCCCGCCCTAGAGACCCCGCAGTTCTACGCCCAGCTGACGCAGAACGCCCACCACACCCCGGCGGTCCGCTCGCTGCGCCGCGCCTGGGTGCAGCCCGCGCTCGGGGCGCCGTATCTCGCCATCGGACTCGATCTGTACGACACGGGCCAGCCTTCCGTCGACGCGGTGCGCGCGATGATGCAGCAGTCGATCGGCGCGGTCCCGGAGGGGCTGCCGGTCTCCACCGTCGCCATGTCCGACGAGTACGACCCCGTCGCGATGTGGCTGCGGGCCAACTCCCGTCCGTTCTACGACCGCGAGTCGCACGCCCCGGCCGGCCGCAGTGGCGTCGTCGCTCCCGGTTACGGCTACCCGCAGGCACCCGGACCGGCTCCGCACACCTACTAGTGCGCCCGCCGGAGCGGACAAAGGTATCTCCGGCGGACAAGGTGACCCTCCCGGTCACCCAAATCGCCACGCAATAACGCCTGTTGGGCGGCATGTCCGTTCTGGTGGATTAGCGGGCGAGTGGTCCGCTCACTCGATCCACCTGTCCGGATAACGGAAGCTCACTGACCGCATCACGTTTGAGCAAACATTCCCCGTCAGGTCTGGCGGGTGATCGCAACTGCGTTGAAGACTCCCGGCTAGTGGGGATCGTCGGCCCTTTGTACGAGGTTGCCCCGGCGGACATTCCGCAGACGCATTTCCGCACCCAGTACCGCACCGAGCACCGCATCGAGTTTCCGCACAGAGTTCCGCACCGTTTTCGCACCGAGACGCCAGAAGCCGCGTGAACACGCGCGGCCCACAAGCGCCAGGCCGTTACCGCGGCGAGCAAGGGCCGGCCACCGCCGGCGGGAGGGGTCAAAGGCACTGTGACCGCACCGATCGAGACCACCGGATCGGCTGCCGAGGCTCAGCCGGAGGCAGTACTCACGGGAGTCAAGCAGAGCCAGATCGAAGGCCGTTCGCTCGGGCAGATCGCCTGGTCGCGCTTCAAGCGCGACAAGGTGGCCGTCGCCGGCGGCATCGTTGTCATCCTGCTGGTCCTGCTCGCCGTCCTCTCCAAGCCGATCCAGGCCGTCTTCGGTCTGGACCCCAACGAGTTCCACCAGGACCTCATCGACCCCGCGCTGCTGGCGCCCAAGGGCGACTGGGGCGGCATCAGCTGGAGCCATCCGCTCGGCGTCGAACCGCAGTACGGGCGCGACATCCTGTCCCGGATCATCGAGGGCTCCTGGGTCTCCCTCGTCGTCGCCGTCGGCGCCACCCTGCTCTCCGTGGTGATCGGCGTCTTCTTCGGCGTGGTCTCCGGGTTCTACGGCGGCTGGGTCGACACGGTCATCAGCCGCATGATGGACACCTTCCTGGCCTTCCCGCTGCTGCTGTTCGCGATCTCCATCTCGGCGGCGCTGCAGGACGGTGCGTTCGGTCTTGAAGGGCTGCCGCTGCGGCTCGCGGTACTGATCTTCGTGATCGGCTTCTTCAGCTGGCCGTACATGGGCCGTATCGTCCGGGCCCAGACGATGAGCCTGCGCAACCGCGAATTCGTCGAGGCGGCCCGCTCGTTGGGGGCCCGCGGCCCCTTCATCCTCTTCCGGGAGCTGCTGCCGAACCTGGTGGCGCCCATCCTGGTCTACTCCACGCTGCTGATCCCTTCGAACATCCTCTTCGAGGCGGGTCTCAGCTACCTCGGGGTCGGTATCGCCCCGCCGCAGGCCTCCTGGGGCGGGATGCTCACGAACGCGATCGACTTCTACCAGAACGACCCGATGTACATGATCGTGCCAGGCGTGGCCATCTTCATCACGGTCCTGGCGTTCAACCTGCTGGGAGACGGGCTGCGTGATGCCCTCGACCCCCGTAGCAAATAGGTCCCAAGGGCGCTCGTCACAATGACGTGCGACATGCCATGGCAACCATCGATTGAGGGGAATTTCCTCAGGTGAAGACCAGTAAAACGACAGCGGTGGTTGCCACGGCTGTGGTCCTGATGCTGGGCGCGTCCGCGTGCAGCGGCTCCGACGACGACAACGGCGGCGGCGGGGGCGGCAAGGGCTCCGGCGCCACCGACGCCGCGCTGACGTCGGTCGTCAACAAGTCGGACAAGAAGGGCGGGACCGTCAAGATCGAGCTCTCCGACGAGCCCGACTCCCTCGACCCCGGCAACACGTATTACGGCTGGGTGCAGAACCTCTCCCGCCTGTACGGCCGCACCCTGACATCGTTCAAGCCGGCTGCGGGCAAGGACGGCCTGGAGGTCGTCCCGGACCTCGCGGAGGGCCTCGGCAAGGCGAGCGCGGACGCCAAGACCTGGACGTACACGCTGAAGAAGGGTCTCAAGTTCGAGGACGGGACCCCGATCACCTCGAAGGACGTCAAGTACGCCGTCGAGCGCTCCAACTTCGCGCCGGAGGCCCTGTCCAACGGCCCGACGTACTTCAAGGCGCACCTCGCGGGCGGCGACAAGTACAAGGGCCCGTACAAGGACAAGAGCGCGGGCGGCATCTCCTCCATCGAGACGCCGGACGACACCACGATCGTCTTCAAGCTGAAGGACCCCTTCGCGGACTTCGACTACCTGGCGACCTTCTCGCAGACGGCCCCCGTGCCGGCGTCGAAGGACAAGGGTGCCGACTACGTGAAGCACATCGTGTCCTCGGGCCCGTACAAGTTCGAGTCGTACGACGAGGGCCGCGGCGCGACCCTCGTGCGCAACTCCAACTGGGACCCGAAGACCGACCCGAACCGTCCGGCCCTGCCGGACAAGGTGACGATCCGCTTCAAGGTGAAGCAGGAGACGGTCGACAACAACCTGATCTCCGACAACATCACCGTTGACGGCGGCGGCACCGGTGTCGCTCCGGCCACCCAGCCGGACGTGATCACCAAGCCCGACCTGAAGAAGCAGACGGACAACTCGTACGCGGGCGCCACCTCGTACATCGGTCTGAACGTCAACGTGGCCCCGTTCGACAACATCCACTGCCGCAAGGCCGTCCAGTGGGGCCTCGACAAGGCGTCGGTCCAGATTGCCCAGGGTGGCGACCCCAAGGGTGACGTCGCGACGACCCTGCTGCCGCCGACCGTCAACGGCTACAGCAAGTTCGACCTGTACGAGTCCGCCGGCCACAAGGGCGACGAGGCCAAGGCCAAGGACGAGCTGAAGCAGTGCGGCAAGCCGAAGGGCTTCGACACCAAGATCTCGGCCCGCTCCGACCGCCCCGCCGAGATGTCCATGGTCACCGCGGTGCAGGCCTCGCTCAAGAAGATCGGCATCAACGCCGAGATCAAGAGCTTCCCGGCCGGTAAGTACTTCTCGAACTTCGCGGGCAACCCGAGCTACGTGCACGCGAACAAGCTCGGCATGATCATGAGCGCCTGGGGTGCCGACTGGCCGACCGGCTTCGGCTTCCTGGACCAGATCATCAACGGCTCGGCCATCAAGCCGTCCGGTGGCAACAACGTCCAGGAACTGAACGACCCGAAGATCAACAAGCTGCTCAACGAGGGCATCGCCAACACCGACACCGCCGCCCGTGAGAAGGCGTGGGGCGACGTCGACAAGGCCGTGGCCGAAGGCGCGACCGCCGTGCCGCTGATCTACCGCAAGAACCTGCTGCTCCGGCCGAAGTCCGCGACCAACGTCACGGTCACCCAGGCCTACCTCGGCATGTACGACTACGTGCTGATGGGTTCCGCCAAGTAGGTACGGCCCCGCTCCCCGGGCCGCGCGCACACGGCGCGGCCCGGGGAGCGGCCCCCCGGGCCCCCAGAAATGTCCTGAAAGGCAGGTGAAGGCACGGTGTCCGACCGCACGGGTCACCCCCGGCAGACAGATACCGGCGCCGGATAGCTGTGGCTGCGTACATCATCCGACGCGTCTTCGGCGCGGTACTGCTGCTGTTGATCGTCAGCGCAGTCACCTTCGCGATCTTCTTCCTCGTCCCCCGGCTCGCCGGGCAGACGATGGACCAACTGGCGGCCCAGTACGTGGGCAAGGACGCCAATCCGCAGTCCATCCTCGCGGTCAAACAGAACCTCGGCCTCGACCAGCCGCTGTACGAGCAGTTCTGGCACTTCATCAAGCAGATCTTCGTCGGCGCGGACTACACGTTCGGCCCCGAGGTCTCGCACTGCGGTGCCCCCTGCTTCGGCTTCTCCTTCAAGAACCACGTCGAGGTCTGGCCCGAGCTGACCGCACGTATCCCGGTCACCTTCTCGCTGGCCATCGGTGCCGCGGTGATCTGGCTGATCAGCGGTGTGGCGATCGGTGTCGTCTCCGCGCTCAAGCGGGGTTCGCTCCTCGACCGCTTCTTCATGGCCGTCGCCCTCGCCGGTGTCTCGCTGCCGATCTTCTTCACCGGCATGCTCGCGCTCGGCGTGTTCACCGTGCAGTGGCCCGTCTGGGAGAACATCACCTACGTCCCGTTCACGGACAATCCGCTGGAATGGGCCTGGAACCTGCTGATCCCATGGTGCTCGCTGGCCTTCCTCTACTCCGCGCTCTACGCCCGCATCACCAGAGCCGGGATGCTGGAGACCATGGGTGAGGACTACATCCGTACGGCCCGCGCCAAGGGTCTGAAGGAGAACGTGATCATCGGGAAGCACGGTCTGCGGGCCGCGCTCACCCCGATCGTCACCATCTTCGGCATGGACTTCGGCCTGCTGGTCGGCGGCGCGGTCATCACCGAGCAGGTGTTCTCGTTCCAGGGCCTCGGCTTCTACGCCATCGACGGGGTCCGGGGCAACGACCTGCCCATCGTGATGGGCGTGACGCTCATCGCGGCCTTCTTCATCGTCGTCTGCAATCTGCTGGTGGACCTGGTGTACGCCGCCATCGACCCCAGGGTGAGGTACTCGTGACCGAGGTTTCCAAGTCACAGACAGCGGCGGCCGGCAAGCCCGCCGCCGCGCGGGCCGCCGACGAGGCCTTCCTCTCCGTACGGGACCTGCGCATCCACTTCAAGACGGACGACGGCCTGGTCAAGTCGGTCGACGGCGTCAGCTTCGACGTGAAGCCCGGACAGACCCTCGGCATCGTGGGCGAGTCCGGCTCGGGCAAGTCCGTCACCTCGCTCGGCGTGATGGGCCTGCACCGCACGGCCCCCAACGCCCGTATCTCCGGCGAGGTCTGGCTGGACGGCGAGGAGCTGATCGGCGCGTCCGACGACCGGGTGCGCGCCCTGCGCGGCCGCAAGATGGCCATGATCTTCCAGGATCCGCTCTCCGCGATGCACCCGTACTTCACGGTCGGCGGGCAGATCGTCGAGGCGTACCGGGTCCACAACAAGGTCAGCAAGAAGATCGCGCGCACCCGCGCCATCGAGATGCTCGACCGGGTCGGCATCCCCGAGCCGCACAAGCGGGTCGACTCCCACCCGCACGAGTTCTCCGGCGGTATGCGCCAGCGCGCCATGATCGCGATGGCCCTGGTCAACAACCCGGAACTGCTCATCGCGGACGAGCCGACCACCGCCCTGGACGTCACCGTCCAGGCGCAGATCCTGGACCTGATCCGGGACCTGCAGAAGGAGTTCGGCTCCGCCGTCATCATGATCACCCATGACCTCGGGGTGGTCGCGGAGATGGCCGACGAGCTCCTGGTGATGTACGGCGGCCGGTGCATCGAGCGCGGTTCGGCGGAGAAGGTCTTCTACGAGCCCCAGCACCCGTACACCTGGGGTCTGCTCACCTCGATGCCGCGCATCGACCGTGAGGAGACCGACCGGCTGATCCCCGTCAAGGGCCAGCCGCCGTCGCTGATCAACGTCCCGGACGGCTGTGCGTTCAACCCGCGCTGCCCGTACGCGGACATCCCCAAGGACGACGTCACCCGCACGACGCGCCCCGAGCTGGAGCAGGTCGGTGACGGACACTTCGCCGCCTGCCACATGGCACCGGAGGAGCGGTCCCGGATCTGGACCGAACAGATTGCGCCGAAGCTGTGAGCGATCCGAGTGATGTGAGCGACGTGAGTGACGTGAGCGAGAAGAAGAATTCCCCGGTGCTGGAGAAGGACGTGACGATCCCCGAGCAGGCCACCGACTCGCGCGAGCCGTTGCTCAGGGTCGAGGGCCTGGTCAAGCACTTCCCGATCCGCAAGGGACTGCTCGGCCGGCAGGTCGCCGCGGTCAAGGCCGTCGACGGCATCGGCTTCGAGGTGTTCCCGGGGGAGACCCTGGGCGTCGTGGGCGAGTCCGGCTGCGGCAAGTCGACGATGGGCCGGCTGATCACCCGGCTGATCGAACCGACCGGCGGCAAGGTCGAGTTCGAGGGCCGCGACATCACGCACCTGTCCATGGGCAAGATGCGGCCGATGCGGCGCGACGTCCAGATGATCTTCCAGGACCCGTACTCCTCGCTGAACCCGCGGCACACGATCGGCACGATCGTCAGCGCGCCGTTCAAGCTGCAGGGCGTCGAGCCCGAGGGCGGTCTCAAGAAGCACGTGCAGGAGCTCTTGTCGCTGGTCGGGCTCAGCCCCGAGCACTACAACCGCTACCCGCACGAGTTCTCCGGCGGGCAGCGCCAGCGCATCGGCATCGCCCGCGCGCTCGCCCTGCGCCCGAAGCTCGTCGTCGCCGACGAACCGGTCTCCGCGCTGGACGTGTCGATCCAGGCGCAGGTGGTCAACCTGCTCGACGACCTCCAGGACGAGCTGGGCCTCACGTACGTGATCATCGCGCACGACCTGTCGGTCATCCGCCATGTCTCGGACCGGATCGCGGTCATGTACCTGGGCAAGATCGTCGAGCTGGCGGACCGCAAGTCGCTGTACTCGGCACCGATGCACCCGTACACCAAGGCCCTGATGTCCGCGGTGCCGGTGCCGGACCCCCGTCGGCGCGGGGTGAAGAGCGAGCGCATCCTGCTCAAGGGCGATGTGCCCTCACCGATCTCGCCGCCCAGCGGCTGCCGGTTCCACACCCGGTGCTGGAAGGCGACGGAGATCTGCAAGACGCAGGAACCGCCGCTGATCGCGCTCAAGACCGGCCACCAGGTCGCCTGCCACCACCCGGAGAACGCCCCGGACCAGGCGCCCGGAGAGCAGCCTGCCGTGGCCCGGGAAACGGTCGAACTGATCACGCCGGCCAAGCCGGACAGCTCCGCGGAGAAGCCGTCCAAGACCCTCACCGAACCCACCGAGGGGGACGCCGCAACACCCTCGGAGACGGCGGAGGACAGCCCCAAGGAGTAGGACCGGCACAATTGCCCGGTGCTCAACGAACTGTTCACGCCCACCGTCCAGCATGCGCTCGACATCGTCGGGATCTTCGTCTTCGCGATCTCCGGCGCTCTGCTCGCCGTACGCAAGAACTTCGATGTCTTCGGCATCGCGGTACTCGCTGAGGTCACCGCGCTGGGCGGGGGGCTGTTCCGTGACATGATCATCGGCGCGGTGCCGCCGGCCGCCTTCACGGACCTCGGGTACTTCACCACCCCGCTGCTCGCCGCCGGTCTGGTCTTCTTCCTGCATCCGCACGTCGAACGGATCCAGGTCGGCATCAACGTCTTCGACGCGGCCGGGCTCGGCCTCTTCTGCGTCACCGGGACGGTCAAGGCGTACGACTACGGCCTCGGCCTGACCGCCTCGGCGGCGCTCGGGCTGGCCACCGCGGTCGGCGGCGGTGTGCTGCGGGACGTGCTCGCCAACGAGGTTCCCTCGCTGCTGCGCTGGGACCGCGACCTGTACGCGGTGCCCGCGATCGTGGGGGCCGCGATGATCGTGCTCTGCATCCGCTTCGACGCGCTCAACGCCTTCACCAGCGGGGCCGCGGTGATCACGGCGTTCGTGCTGCGGCTGCTGGCGCTGCGCTACCACTGGCGGGCCCCGCGCGCCTACAACCGCCGCTCGGCCACGGCCGATGAGGGATAGCGCGGGGTGTCCGGCGTCTCACCATCCGGAAAAAGCTACCGCTCAGTAATACAATCGGTGTACCGTGCGTTTCATGGCACAGGCAGCAACGCAGGCGGCAGAGGCCGCGCAGGCGACCATCGGCGACAGCGAGTTCGACCGGGACACCGCCGTCACCCTCCGCGAGGAAGGCGTCTACGACGCCGAGCTCTCCGCCGGCTGGACGATCATCCGCGCCGTCAACGGCGGCTACCTGCTCGCGCTGCTCGGCCGCGCCCTCGGCGAGGCCCTCCCGCACCCGGACCCCCTCTCGGTCTCCGCGCACTACCTCACCGCGTCCGTCCCCGGGCCCGCGGTGATCCGCACCCAGGTCGTCCGGACCGGCCGCACCCTCTCCACCGGCGAGGCCTCCCTCTTCCAGTACGCGGACGACGGCACCGAGGTCGAACGCATCCGGGTCCTCGCCACCTACTGCGACCTGGACGCCCTGAGCGACGAGATCCGCACCACGGCGAAGGCGCCCGCCATCCCGCCCCGCGAACACTGCCTGGGCCCGAGCGACGGACCGGCCCCGATCCCCGGCAGCTCGGCCATCACCGAGCGGCTCGACATCAAGCTGGACCCGGCGACGATCGGCTGGGCCGTGGGGCAGCCGTCCGGCAAGGGCGAGATGCGAGGCTGGTTCGGGCTCGCGGACGGCCGCGACGCCGACCCGCTCTCGCTGCTGCTCACCGTCGACGCGCTGCCGCCGACCTCGTTCGAGCTGGGGCTCAAGGGCTGGACCCCGACCATCGAACTCACCACCCACATCCGCTGCCGCCCGGCCCCCGGCCCGCTCCGCGTCTCCATCACCACCCGCAACCTCGCGGGTGGCTTCCTGGAGGAGGACGCCGAGGTGTGGGACAGCGCCGACCGGCTGGTCGCCCAGTCCCGCCAGCTCGCCAAGGCCCCGCGCGGCTGACCCGGACGCCAAGGCGCCCGCACCGCCCGCCGCGCGCACGGCACGCGGCGGGCGTCATGGCGCTGTACGGGGATCAGGGGTTCAGGGACGTCCGCAGGAAGCCGGTGAGCGCGGCGGTCAGTTCGGCCGGTGCGTCCTCCTGCACCAGATGCCCGGCGCCCTCGATGATCCGCAGCTCGGAGCCGGGCACGAGGGCGGCCAGTTCATGGCCGCGTTCGAGCGGGATCCAGGTGTCCTGTGCGCCCCAGCAGATCAGCACCGGCAGCTCGATCCCGCCGTAGCGGTGCTGGATCTCGTCGGTGAACCGCTGGTCGTTCTGGCTGATCTGCCGGTAGAAGGCGGGCTGTCCGGCCTCGGTGCACCAGGGCTCGACCAGCCGGTCCAGGACCGCCGGACGCAGCCCGGTGTGACTGGCCGAACTCACGTACTCGCGCACCAGGGCCCGGTGCAGCGCGGGCGGCAACTGCCCGAAGACCTCCGGGTGTCCGCCGAGCAGCCGGTAGGCGGGCGAGCCCCAGGGCGCCAGCGCCACCGGGTCCACCAGCGCCAGGCGGCGGTAGTGGGCGCCGTGCAGCAGATGGGCGCGCAGGGCGACGCAGCCGCCGAAGTCATGGGCGGCCACGGCGGGTTCGGCCAGCTCCCAGTGGCCCAGGAGTTCCGTGAGCACCCGGGCCTGTGAGCCGAGCGAGACGTCCTGGCCCTCGAACTGTGCGGAGGCGCCGTATCCGGGCAGGTCCCAGACGAAGACCCGGTGGTCCTGGGCCAGCGCGCGGGCCACCCCGCGCCAGACGTACGAGGAGAAGGGCGTCCCGTGCACCAGGACGACGGGCGGCGCCCCGGCCCGGCCCAGGGCGGCCCAGCGGACCTCCCCGGCGGAGCTGTGGAACGTGCGGTCCAGGATCCATGGGTCGTCGCTCATGTGCGCCAGCCTAGGGTCCGTCGTTCGGACCGGGCCGGGTCAGGGTGCGTCGTCCAGCCAGTGCAGCCGGCCGAGGGTGACCAGCCGTAGCCGGCGCCTGGCCACCTCGGCCACCGCCCGTCCGCCGTCCGGGCCCGCGTCCAGCAGCGCGGAGGCGGTGATCACCATGTGGTCGACGTAGAGGCCGCCCAGCATCAGTAGATCCTCCTCGCTCCAGCCCCGCGACTCCGGCTCCCCGGCGAGCGCCGCCGCCACCTCCTCGGTGAACAGCCGGAGCTGGGCTGCGATGGCCTCGCGGACCGGGCCGACCCCGCCGTGCTGCTCGCGGGCGATGAACCTGAAGTGGGCGGGCTGCTCGCGGACATGGCGCGCTATCAGTTCGACGCTGCGGTCGAGCCGGACCTCGCTGTCGCCGGTCTCGGCCAGGATCGCGCCGATCATTCCGTGCAGGCTGCCCAGCGTCTGCTCGACGAGAGCGACACCGAGCGCGGCGATGTCGTCGAAGTGCCGGTAGAAGGCCGTCGGTGTGACACCGCCCGCGCGGGTCACCTCGCGCAGCCCCAGGCTGCTCAGGCTCTGCTCCTCCAGCAGCCCGAGGGCGGCGTCCAGCAGTGCCTGACGCGTCTTGAGCTTCTTGGCCTGGCGGATACCGGCGGTGTGACTCATGCCATTCAGTAAACAACTGTTCTCCGGGGCGGGGAAGAGGTGCGCGGGTCTAGACTGACAAGTCAGTGAACACTCGTGCTCTCAACCGTGGAAAGGCCGGCCATGATCGTCCTCGTCGTCGCCCTGCTCCTGCTGGGGATCGTGCTGGGAGCGGTGGCCCACATACCGCTGCCGCTGACTCTCGTCCTCGGCGCCCTCATCGGCTGTTGGCTGCTGGTCTTCGCCGTGCGCGAGCGCCTCGGCGCGCAGCGCCGGTCCCGGTGACGGACACCGCCGCCGCCCCGCCCCGCCGCATCCACCCCGAAGGAGTCCGCACCATGACGCTCACCACACTCGGCCGCCGCTCCGGAACGGCGGACGGCACCGATCCTGGCGCCCCCGCTCCCGCCCCTGCTCCCGCTCCCGCCGCGACGTCCGCCGGCCCGACCTCCGACGCCCCGGTCCGGTCCACGCGGTCCAGCCGGTCCAGCCGGTCCAGCCGGGACGCCGACGCCCTCGCGGTCGCCTCTTTCGTCCTCGGGCTCGTCGGACTGCTGGTGATGAACATCCTGCTGGGCCCGGCGGCCATCGTGATGGCGGTCATCGCCCTGGCCCGGTCCACCGCTCGCAGGGGCCGCGCCCTGCTGGGGCTCGCGCTCGGCGTCGCCGACCTGGTGGTCCTGGCCTTCCTCGTCACCGGGAACGGCGCTGTCGGCTGGAGTTTCAGCGGCTGACACAGGGCGATTCCGGTGCGGGGGGCATCGAAATAGCGGTGCGCGGGCGGCGATTCCGCGGTGCGCGGGCGGCGAGGTGCCATGCGCCCGCCCGGCGCCCCGCCGCAGGCTCGTAGAATCGAGCCCACCATGGCTTACCTCGACCACGCCGCGACCACCCCGATGCTTCCGGAAGCGATCGCGGCGATGACCGCCCAGCTCGCTGCCACCGGCAACGCGTCCTCCCTGCACGCCGCCGGGCGCCGGGCCCGCCGTACCGTCGAGGAGTCCAGAGAGACCCTCGCCGACGCCCTCGGCGCACGCCCCAGCGAGGTGGTGTTCACCTCCGGCGGCACCGAAGCGGACAACCTCGCGGTGAAGGGCCTGTACTGGGCCCGCCGCGACGCCGACCCCCGCCGCACGCGGGTGCTGGCCAGCCCCGTCGAGCACCACGCGGTGCTCGACGCCGTGGACTGGCTGGCCGAGCACGAGGGCGCGACCGTCGAATACCTTCCCGTCGACCGTTACGGGCGGGTCCACCCGGACGCGCTGCGCGAGGCGCTGGTCCGTCACCCCGACGACGTCGCGATGATCACCGTGATGTGGGCCAACAACGAGATCGGCACCATCATGCCGGTACGTGAACTGGCTTCAGTGGCGCGCGAGTTCGATGTGCCCATGCACGCCGACGCGGTGCAGGCCTTCGGCCAGCTGGAAGTCGACTTCGCCCGTTCGGGACTGGCCGCGATGACCGTCAGCGCACACAAGATCGGCGGCCCGTTCGGCGTCGGCGCACTGCTGCTCGGCCGCGACCACACCCCCGTACCCGTGCTGCACGGCGGCGGGCAGGAGCGCCATGTGCGCTCCGGCACCCTCGATGTGCCCGGGGTCGCCTCGTTCGCCGTCGCGGGGCGGCTCGCCGCCGACGGGCGCGAGGGCTTCGCCCGGGAGACCGGGGGCCTGCGCGACCAGCTGGTCGCGGCCGTGCTGGCGGAGGTCCCGGACGCTCTCCTCGGCGGCGACCCGGCCCCCGGCGGGCGGCTCCCGGCCAACGCGCACTTCACGTTCCCCGGCTGCGAGGGCGACTCCCTCCTGCTGCTGCTGGACGCCCAGGGCATCGAGTGCTCGACCGGCTCCGCCTGCACGGCCGGGATCGCCCAGCCCAGCCACGTGCTGCTCGCCACCGGTACAGAGCCGGACCTGGCGCGCGGCACCCTGCGCTTCTCGCTCGGCCACACCACGACCAAGCAGGACATCGACGAGGTGGCGCGGGCGATCGGCCCGGCGGTGGAACGGGCCAGGACGGCCGGACTCAGCTGAACGCCGGCGGCCCGGCCTCTGCGCCGGGCTGCCCGCACCGGCTTCGGGTACCCCGGCGCCCTTCTCGTACCTCAGCGCCGCGCCGCCCGCACCAGCTTCATGTAGCGGTCCCAGTCCCAGCCCTTGCCCGGGTCCGTGTGATCGGCGCCCGGCACCTCCACGTGCCCGATGACGTGCTTCCGGTCCACCGGTATCCCGTACCGCCCGCATATCGCGGCGGTCAGCCGGGCGGACGCCGCGTACATCGCCGCGGTGAAGTCCTGCGGGCGGTCCACGAAGCCCTCGTGCTCGATACCGACGCTGCGTTCGTTGTACGAGCGGTTGCCCGCGTGGAACGCCACGTCCAGCTCGCGGATCATCTGCTCCACATGACCGTCCTTGCGCACCACGTAGTGCGCCGCCGCCCCGTGCCGGGGGTCCTGGAAGACCCTGACGGCGCTCTGGAAGCTGCCTTGCGTGACATGGATGACGACCCGGTCGATGCCGTAGTCGTCGGGGCGGTCCGCCCGCCGCCAGTTCGACGGGGACGCCGCCGTCCACCGGGCCCGCGCGTAGTCCACCTCGCCGGGTGTACGGGGCTTCTCCACGCCCGGCAGCCGCCACCAGGCACGTTTCAGCTGGTCCCGGGCGAGCGCCGCCGTGCCGGCCGCCGTGACGGCGCCACCGATCAGCACCGAACGCCGGCTGATGCCGGTGCCGGAGCCCTCGGCGCCTGTCGTGCCCTTCGTCCCCATGTCGTCGACAACGCATATCCATGAGCGTTCGGTTCCCGGGGCCCCGTACCCTGGTGGAGCTATGACTCAGACTTCCCAGCGCCCCCTCCGTGTCCTCGCCGCCATGTCGGGCGGGGTCGACTCCGCCGTCGCCGCGGCCCGCGCCGCAGAGGCTGGCCACGACGTGACCGGTGTGCACCTCGCCCTCTCCGCGAACCCGCAGTCCTTCCGGACCGGGGCCCGGGGCTGTTGCACCATCGAGGACTCCCGCGACGCCCGCCGCGCCGCGGACGTCATCGGCATCCCCTTCTACGTCTGGGACCTGGCGGAACGCTTCCGCGAGGACGTCGTGGAGGACTTCGTCGCGGAGTACGAGGCCGGCCGCACCCCCAACCCCTGCCTGCGCTGCAACGAGAAGATCAAGTTCGCCGCGCTGCTCGACAAGGCCCTCGCCCTGGGCTTCGACGCGGTCTGCACCGGCCACTACGCCACGGTCGTGCTCGCCGCCGACGGCAGCCGCGAGCTGCACCGCGCCTCCGACATGGCCAAGGACCAGAGCTATGTGCTGGGCGTCCTGGACGAGCGCCAGCTCGCCCACGCCATGTTCCCGCTCGGTGACACCCTCACCACCAAGGACGAGATCCGCGCGGAGGCCGAGCGCCGGGGTCTGGCCGTCGCCAAGAAGCCCGACAGCCACGACATCTGCTTCATCGCCGACGGCGACACCCAGGGCTTCCTGGCCGACCGTCTCGGCGGCACGGCGGAGGGCGACATCCTCGACGAGTCCGGTACGAAGCTCGGCACCCACGAGGGCGCCTTCGGCTTCACCATCGGCCAGCGCAAGGGCCTGCGCATCGGCCACCCCGCGCCCGACGGCAAGCCGCGCTACGTCCTGGACATCTCCCCGGTGAACAACACGGTGACGGTCGGCCCCGTCGAGGCCCTCGACGTGACCGCCCTCACCGCGATCAAGCCCCGCTGGTGCGGCACCCCGCCGTCCGGCCCCGGCACGTACACCGCCCAGCTGCGCGCCCACGGCGGCGAGACCGAGGTGAGCGCCGAACTGCTCGACGGCACCCTCAACGTCGCCTTCACCGAGCCGGTGCGGGGCGTGGCCCCGGGTCAGGCGGTCGTGCTGTACGACGGGACGCGCGTGGTCGGGTCGGCCACGATCGCGACGACGGTACGGCGGGAGACGGCGGCGGCGGGCTGACGGGCCGCCGAACGTCCGTACCCCGCGCGGATACGCCCGACCCCTGTACGGGCGTGGCCGCGCGGAGTGCTCCGGGCCCCGGCGTAGACGGCGTGCGGCGTCAGGAAGCCTGGCCCGCGTACACGTCGCGGGTGAAGAACTCCGCCAGCACCGGCGCGATCACCTGCGGTGCCAGCTCCCGGGCCTGGCCCGTCAGCGTGCGGTGGCGGCCCCGGGGGAGGGCGTCCGCCAGTTCCTGGCTCGCCGCCCTCGCGGTGTCCGGGCTGAAACCGCCGCCGACCACCAGGGTCCGGGCCGTGACGGAGGCGAACCGCCCGGCCGGCACCGCGCCGTCGCCGAGCAACGCGTCGTCGTACGCCAGGGTGTGCGCCACGGACTCCAGGCTGCGCCACAGCGGCGCACTCCGCATCCTGGCGATCAGATCGGCCGGGACGCCCGTCACGCTGAGGAACAGCTCCACCGCCCCGTCCCGGTCCCCGGCGGACAGCAGCCGGTGCAGCCGGGCCGTGCAGTCCGCCTTGAACAGCAGACCGGCCGGCCCTGGGGTGTACGGCGGCTCGTACACCGCGAGCAGGTCGACGGGGAGCCCGGCGGCCTGCGCCTCCAGGGCCAGCGCGCCGCCGGTCCCGGCGCCGAACACCGAGGGGCGGCCGCCGACCGCCTCGACGACCGCGCCCAGGTCCTCGATCTCGCGCGCCACCGCGTACGGCGCGCGGTCACCGCTGTCGCCCCGGCCCCGCCTGTCGTAGGTGACCACATGGAAACGGGGCGCCAACAGGCGTGCCAGCGGGGCCTCGGTCGCGGCCGTGGCCAGGGCCCCGCCCACCAGGATCACCGGCGGTCCTTCACCCCGGCGCCGGTACGCGATCAGGGTGCCGTCGCGGGAGAGTGTCTTGTCCATGTGAAGGTGGACTGCGGGGCGCCAGGAAACTCATCGCCCGGAGCGAGAAGTTTCTGAACTTTCTCTCCGCACCTGATCACAGGGGTTGTTGAGCTGTGCCGACCTCCGCTCCGGCTTCAGTCCGCGACCGCCTCGGTGTCGTAGAAGCAGAAGTGGTCCTTGATCGCGGCGACTTCCTCCTTCGGCTCCGGGTACGCCCAGACCAGGTCCGCCGCGTCCGGCAGCGACCAGTAGGAGGCATCCCCCTTGAACGGGCAGTGGGTCCGGGTGTCGGAGGCCGTCAGCAACTCGGTGCGGACGTCCTCGGGCGGCAGGTAGTACCGCACCGGACAGCCGGTCTCGCGCAGGACGAGCGGGCGCCGGCTCTCCGCAAGAGTTACGCCGTCGCGGATCACGCGCACGTGCTCTGCGGCGGGCTCCACGGTGATGAGGTGTCCTCGGGTGGCAGTCATGTGTGGTTCAGCGGCGGGGCACGCCCGTTTCTTCCCCGGCGGCACGGCTGTCGGTGGCGGGTTCTACGGTGGAGGCCATGAACATCTGCGTATTCCTCTCCGCCGCCGACCTCGACGAGCGCTACACCCGGCCCGCCCGCGAATTCGCCGAACTGATCGGCCGCGGCGGACACACCCTGGTCTGGGGCGGCTCGGAGAGCGGGCTGATGAAGGTCGTGGCCGACGGGGTGCAGGAGTCGGGCGGGAAGCTGGTCGGGGTCTCGGTGGACTTCCTGGCCGCGAAGGCCCGTACCAACGCGGACGAGATGGTGATCGCGCGTGACCTCGCGGAGCGCAAGGCGCTCCTCCTGGAGAAGTCCGACGCCGTCGTGATCATGGTGGGCGGCACCGGCACCCTCGACGAGGCGACCGAGATCCTGGAGCTCAAGAAGCACGGCAAGCACACCAAGCCGGTCGTGCTGCTCAACACGGCGGGCTTCTACGACGGACTGCGCCAGCAGTTCCAGCGTATGGAGGACGAGGGCTTCCTGCCGCTCCCGCTGACCGACCTGGTGTTCTTCGCCAAGGACGGCGTGGGCGCCCTGGCCTACCTGGAGGAGTGGTCCGGCCTGCAGTGATGTGCCCCTTGTGACGTGAGGAGAGCGCCGTGACGGGTGCGACGATGGGGGCATGTCCACTCACCTCATCACCGGCGCCGGTTCCGGCATCGGCGCAGCAGTCGCCCGCCGTCTCACCGAGCGCGGCGACGACCTCGTCCTCCTGGCCCGCGACGCGGGCCGCGCCAGGGAACTCGCCGCGCTGCACCCCGGCGCCCGCACGATCGTCGGGGACCTCGCCAACCCGGACCGGCTCTCCTGGGCCTTCGCCCAGCAGCCGGTGCCGGAGCGGCTCGACTCACTGATGCACATCGCGGGCGTCGTCGAGCTCGGCCAGGTCGGGGAGCTCACGCCCAAGGCCTGGCACGCCCAGCTCAACGCCAACCTGGTGGCCCCGGCCGAGCTCACCCGGCTCTTCCTGCCGCAGCTGCGCGTCGCACAGGGCCACGTCCTCTTCGTCAACTCCGGCGCCGGGCTCGCCGCGAGCGCCGGCTGGAGCGCCTACGCGGCGAGCAAGCACGGGCTGAAGGCGCTGGCCGACTCGCTGCGCCAGGAGGAGCACGGCAACGGGGTCCGGGTGACCACCGTCTACCCCGGGCGCACCGCGAGCCCCATGCAGGCCAAGGTCCACCAGCAGGAGGGCAAGGAGTACGACGCCGAGCGCTGGATCGACCCGGAGTCCATCGCCACCACCATCCTGATGGCGATCGACCTGCCGCGCGACGCCGAGGTCAACGACCTCACGGTGCGCCCCGGCCGCTGACGGCGCGGGCCCGCGACGGCCGTAGGCTTCCCGCGTGAGCGAGAAGAGCAAGTTCAGGATGTGCCCGGCCACCGGAATCGGATCGATGCCCGGAGGGGACGCACGGGAGGCGGCGAAGACCGTCACCGGCTCCTTCGGGGACGGCCAGGGCGTGCCCTATCTGGCGGAACTGCCCGCGCGCGGGCCGGGCGCGGACATGATCGGGCGGACCATCGGGCTGCTCGTCGAGATGTACGGGCACGTCGAGCCGAGCGGCTGGCGGATCAGCGACCGGCCGGGGCGCGACACCCGCCGGGCCCGCTCCTGGCTGGGCGAGGACCTCGACGCGCTGGAGGAGTTCACCCAGGGCTACGAGGGCCCGCTCAAGGTCCAGGCCGTCGGGCCCTGGACGCTGGCCGCCGCCCTGGAGCGCCGGGGCGGCGAGGCCGTGCTCGGCGACCGGGGCGCCTGCCGCGACCTGGCCGGATCGCTGACCGAGGGGCTGCGCGACCACCTCGCGGAGGTACGGCGCCGGATGCCCGGAGCCCGGGTGATCCTCCAGCTCGACGAACCCTCCCTGACCGGCGTCCTGCGCGGGCAGGTCAGGACGGCGAGCGGCTACCGCACCTACCGTGCGGTGGACCGCCAGCTCGTCGAGTCCACCTTGCGCGAGGTGCTGGGCGCGGCGGGCGAGGGCGCCACGCTCGTCCACACCTGCGCGCCGGAGGTCCCGTTCGCCCTGCTGCGCAGGGCCGGGGCGGACGGCATCTCGTTCGACTTCTCGCTGCTCACCGAGCGTGAGGAGGAGGCGATCGGGGAAGCCGTCGAGGGCGGTACCCAGCTGTTCCTCGGGGTGGTGCCGGGCACAGACCCGGCCTCGGACGGATTGTCCGACCCGGGCGGTAGCGTCATGGGTGTCAGGACGCTGTGGCGCAGGCTGGGGCTGAATCCGGGGACTCTGACCGAGTCCGTCGCGATCACCCCGTCGTGCGGCCTCGCGGGCGCGTCACCCGCGTACGCACGGGCCGCGCTCGCCCACTGCGCCCGGGCCGCGAAATCGCTTGCGGACAACCCTGAGTAACGGGGCACTGGGTAACGGGAGGACGGGACGATGGCCGGCGAAGAGCAGACGGCAGGGCCGGTGGAGGCAGGGACGGAGGTGCCGCCGGAGTCACGCGAGCGGCACGCACTCCTCGCCGAACAGATCGAGGAGCACCGCTTCCGCTATTACGTGAACGACCAGCCGGTCGTCAGCGACGCCGAGTTCGACCGGCTGATGCGCGAGCTGGAGGCACTGGAGGACACGTACCCGCCGCTGCGCACGCCCGACTCGCCGTCGCAGAAGGTCGCGGGCCCGTACCGGACGGAGTTCACCTCCGTCGAACACCGCGAGCGGATGCTGTCCCTGGACAACGCCTTCGACGACGAGGAGCTGGCCACCTGGGGCGAGCGCGTCGCCCGGGACGTCGGCGCCACCGGCTACCACTTCCTGTGCGAGCTGAAGATCGACGGCCTCGCGGTCAACCTCACCTACGAGCACGGCCTGCTGACCCGGGCCGCGACCCGGGGCGACGGCCGCACCGGCGAGGACATCACGCCCAACGTCCGGACGATCGCGGAGATCCCGCACCGGCTGAAGGGCGACCGCATCCCGGCGCTCGTCGAGATCCGCGGCGAGGTCTTCTTCCCGATGGAGGGCTTCGAGGAGCTGAACGCCCGGCTGGTGGAGGCGGACGACAAGCCCTTCGCCAACCCGCGCAACGCGGCGGCCGGTTCACTGCGCCAGAAGGACCCCAAGGTCACCGCGAGCCGCCCGCTCCACATGGTCGTCCACGGCATCGGCGCCCGCGAGGGCTTCGACATCGACTGCCTCTCGCACGCCTACGAGCTGCTCCAGGCCTGGGGCCTGCCCACCGCCAAGTACAACAAGGTGGTCGACTCCCTCGACGGCGTACGCGAGTTCATCGCCTACTTCGGCGAGAACCGGCACTCGGTGGAGCACGAGATCGACGGCGTCGTCGTCAAGCTCGACGAGATCCCGCTCCAGGGCCGGCTCGGCTCCACCTCGCGCGCCCCGCGCTGGGCAATCGCCTGGAAGTACGCGCCGGAGGAGGTCAACACCAAGCTGGTCAACATCCGCGTCGGCGTCGGCCGCACCGGCCGCGTCACTCCGTACGCACAGGTCGAACCGGTCGAAGTGGCCGGCTCCGAGGTCGAGTTCGCCACCCTGCACAACCAGAACGTGGTGCGGAGCAAGGGCGTCCTGATCGGTGACACGGTGGTGCTCCGCAAGGCGGGTGACGTGATCCCCGAGATCCTCGGGCCGGTCGTCGACCTCCGCGACGGTACCGAGCGGGCGTTCGTCATGCCCACCGAATGCCCCGAGTGCGGCACGGAGCTGCGGCCCATGAAGGAGGCCGACATCGACGTCCGCTGCCCGAACGCCCGCTCCTGCCCGGCCCAGCTGCGCGAGCGCGTCGCCTATCTGGCGGGCCGCAAGTGCCTGGACATCGACCACTTCGGCTATGTCGCGGCCGCCGCGCTGACCCGCCCGCTGGAGCCCGCGGAGCCGCCGCTGCGCGACGAGGGCGATTTGTTCGGACTGACCGTCGAGCAGCTGCTGCCCATCCGGGCCTACGTCCTCGACATGGACAGCGGACTGCCCAAGCGCGACCCGAAGACGGGGGAGGAGAAGACCGCGCTGGTCTTCGCCAACCAGCAGGGCGAGCCGAAGAAGAACGCCGTCGCGATGCTGGACGCCATCGCGGCGGCGAAGGAAGCCCCGCTGGCCCGCATCCTCACCGGGCTCTCGATCCGCCACGTCGGGCCGGTCGCCGCGCAGGAGCTGGCCCGTCAGTTCCGTTCCATCGACCGGATCGACGAGGCCACCGAGCAGGAGCTGTCCGACGCCGACGGGGTCGGACCGATCATCGCGGCCTCGGTGAAGGCGTGGTTCGCCGAGGAGTGGCACCGGGAGATCCTGCGCAAGTGGCGCGAGGCCGGGGTCCGGATGGAGGACGAGGGCGCCGGTGAGGAGGAGGGGCCCAGGCCGCTCGAAGGACTCACCGTCGTCGTCACCGGCACCCTGGACTCGCACACCAGGGATGGCGCGAAAGAAGCCCTCCAGAGCCGCGGGGCGAAGGTGACCGGGTCCGTCTCGAAGAAGACCTCCTTCGTGGTGGTAGGTGACAACCCCGGCTCCAAGTACGACAAGGCCGTGCAACTGAAGGTCCCCGTGCTGGACGAGGACGGCTTCGCCGTACTGCTCGCGGACGGACCCGACGCGGCGCGCGAGGCGGCTGTGCCGGCCGGGACGGCTGAGACGGGGGCCGGGACGGGGGCCGGGACGGGGGCCGGGGAGTAGCTCCGGGTCCGCGGTGCGGGGAGTCGTGGGCGTACGCCCGGATTCACCCGGTCGGCGCATAGCAGATGCTGACGGACGGTCGGTTCGCATTCGGGCAAGAGATGTAGACCGCTGCCCCTGGAAGCCCTCCGCGGCCTACTGTTGAGGGATGCGCCCGCGGAGCCCGGCGCCGGGTGTGCCGGGCGCGGTGGCAGGGAACGGAACGATCAGGTGACATCGGCACCGCCGGCTGTGAGAGGGACGGAATGAAACCGACCGAGAACGCCGCACCGGTGTCGCGGCTGCAGGGTTTCGCCGGACTCACGCCCAAGGTGGGCATCGTCGTCGTGGCTCTCGCCACCGTCCAGCTCGCGACCGGCTTCTACCGGACGGTGAGCGGCGGGCACGCGATCTTCCCGGACGGGAAGGCCGGCTGGTCGCTCGCCGTGCTCACCGGGATCGTCGTCGGCCACCTGGTCGCGCTCGGCCGCGACCGCTGGTGGGGCGGCACCGGTTCAGGGGCCGCCCTCACGCTCGCCGTGCTGCTGCTCTACGGCTGGGTGCCCGCCGGACTGGTCAGCCTGGTCGTGGTCGTCCTCGTCGGGATGGCCCGCAGGCACCGCTGGTGGCAGGGGCTGCTGCACGGAGCGGTGGACATCCTGGGGGTGGGCGCGGCGGCCCTGGTGATGGCCGCGTTCGGTGAGGTGCAGACCGTCGAGTCGCCCTGGCAGCCACTCGACTGGGGCATCGACGCCGTCCCGGAAGTCCTCCTCGCCGCCTCCACCTATCTGCTCGTCACCCGGGTGCTGCTCTGGTACGCCCGCTCGCCACAGGGCGGCGGGCTGCCGACCGCCGCCCGCACCGCACTGCTGCGCCAGGGCCTCGTCGCGGTCGCGCTGCTCGGCATCGCACCGCTGATCTGCGTCGTCGCCATGGCCATGCCGGTCCTGCTGCCGCTCTTCGCGGTCCCGCTGATCGCGCTCGACTCCACGCTCTGGATCGCCCGGGCGCGGGCGGAGGAGCAGCTGCGGGACCCGCTGACCGGCCTGCCGAACCGCCAGTGGCTGCTGGAACGCACCTGGACGGCCCTGGAGGAGGCCGAGAGCCTCGGCTCCAGGGCCGGACTGGTCCTGATCGACCTCGACCGCTTCCGGGCGGTCAACGACACCCTCGGCCATCTGGCCGGGGACCGGCTGCTGCTGCAGATAGCGGAACGGCTGCGCCTCGCCCTGCCGCGCGGGGCGGAGGTGGCCAGGCTCGGCGGCGACGAGTTCGCCGTCCTGCTGCCCACCGCCGACTCCACCACCAGCGCCATACGGGTCGCCCGCCATCTGGTCGCCGCGCTCTCCTCCCCGCTGGACCTCGACGGGCTCACCCTGGTGCTGGAGGCCAGCGCCGGTGTCGCCGTCTACCCCGATCACGCGCTGGACGCCGAGGGGCTGCTGCGCCGGGCGGACGTGGCGATGTACCAGGCCAAGCGCGACCGCACGGGCGTCGAGGTGTACGAGTCGAAGCGCGACAGCAACACCCCGGACCGGCTCGGGCTCCTCGGTGACCTGCGGCGCGCGCTGGACGCCGGAGAGGTCGAGCTGCACTACCAGCCCAAGGTCCGCTTCGACGGACAGGTGGCCGGCCTCGAAGCCCTGGTCCGCTGGGTGCACCCGGAGCGGGGGCGGGTCCCCCCGGACGAGTTCATCGCCATCGCCGAGTCGTCCGGGCTGATGCCCCACCTCACCGAGTACGTACTGGAGACGGCGCTCGCCCAGGTCGCCCGGTGGCGGGCGCAGGGGCTGTTCGTCCCGGTCGCGGTCAACGTCTCCCCGCGCGATGTGCACACCCCCGGATTCGCGGGCGGCGTCGCGGCCCGGCTGGCCCGGCACGGCGTCCCGGCGGGCGCCCTGCAGCTGGAGATAACGGAACACGTGCTGCTGGAGGACCCGCAGCGGGCCGCGGACACGCTGGCCGGGCTGACCGGGCACGGCGTGAAGATGTCCCTGGACGACTTCGGCACGGGGTACTCCTCCCTCGTACACCTGCGCCGGCTGCCGGTCAGCGAACTCAAGATCGACCGCTCCTTCGTGGCCCGGCTCGCCATCGACCACGAGGACGCCGAGATCGTCCGCTGCACGATCGACCTGGCGCATTCGCTGGGGCTGCTGGTCGTCGCGGAGGGCGTCGAGGACGACGAGACGTGGGAGCGGCTGCGGGACCTGCGCTGCGACGCGGTGCAGGGCTGGCTGGTTGCCGCCGCGATGCCGCCGCAGGAGACGACCGCGTGGCTGCGGGCGCGGGGCGAGCACGGGTGGCGGCGGCCGGCCGAGCTGGCGGCGGCCGCGGCGGCCGCGGCCGCTGCGGCGAGTGTGACCACCGCGGCGACGCCCGAGCTGGAGCAGCGGCCGTCCGGGCGGACGGCGGGCTCGCGGCCGGCGACGACGTAGGGCGGTGCGGGCGCGGGGTCCGTGGTGCGGCGCTTCGGTGACGTGAGCCGGCGGCGCCCGGCGGCCGCTTTGTCCTCAATCGCCG
Organism: Streptomyces sp. NBC_00341; assembly: GCF_041435055.1. Lineage (NCBI taxonomy): Bacteria > Bacillati > Actinomycetota > Actinomycetes > Kitasatosporales > Streptomycetaceae > Streptomyces > Streptomyces sp. NBC_00341. Next base: position 6,383,273 of record NZ_CP108002.1, read on the forward strand.
GACGGGCTTGATTCGGTGCCGCCCGGATTTGATCTTGTGTGTCGGACGGGCTTGATTTCGCGCACCCGGACACCCCATAGGATTGGGCCAAAACCACACACCAACCCCTGAGGATCGCTGCATGCCTGGCATCACGCGCGAGGAGGTCGCCCACCTCGCCCGGCTGGCGCGTCTGGAGCTGAAGGGCGAAGAGCTCGATCACTTCGCCGGTCAGCTCGACGACATCATCGGCGCGGTCGCCCGCGTCTCCGAGGTCGCCGACCAAGACGTACCGCCGACCTCCCATCCGCTGCCGCTGACCAACGTCATGCGGGCGGACGAGGTCCGTCCCTCGCTCACCCCCGCGCAGGCGCTCTCCGGCGCCCCGGCCCAGGAGCAGCAGCGTTTCAAGGTGCCGCAGATCCTGGGGGAGGACTAAAAAGCCATGACGGACATCAGCACCATCATCAAGCTCACCGCCGCGCAGACCGCCGCGAAGATCGCTTCCGGCGAGCTCACGGCCGTCGAGGTCACCGAGGCCCACCTGGCCCGGATCGAGGCCGTCGACGAGAAGGTCCACGCCTTCCTGCACGTCGACCGCGAGGGCGCGCTCGCGCAGGCCCGCGCCGTCGACGCGAAGCGGGCCGCGGGCGAGAAGCTCGGCCCGCTGGCCGGCGTCCCGCTCGCGCTCAAGGACATCTTCACCACGCAGGACATGCCGACCACCGTCGGCTCGAAGATCCTCGAAGGCTGGGTCCCGCCCTACGACGCGACCGTCACCAAGCGGCTCAAGGCCGCCGACGTCGTCATCCTCGGCAAGACCAACATGGACGAGTTCGCCATGGGGTCCTCCACCGAGAACAGCGCCTACGGCCCGACCGGCAACCCGTGGGACCTCACCCGCATCCCGGGCGGCTCCGGCGGCGGCTCCTCCGCCGCCCTCGCGTCGTTCGAGGCCCCGCTCGCCATCGGCACGGACACCGGCGGCTCCATCCGCCAGCCCGCCGCCGTCACCGGCACCGTCGGCGTCAAGCCCACCTACGGCGGCGTCTCCCGCTACGGCATGGTGGCCTTCTCCTCCTCCCTCGACCAGGGCGGCCCCTGCGCCCGTACGGTCCTGGACGCGGCGCTGCTGCACGAGGCCATCGCCGGACACGACCCGCTCGACTCGACCTCCATCGACGCCCCGGTCCCGCCGGTCGTCGAGGCCGCCCGCAACGGCTCCGTACAGGGCATGCGGGTCGGAGTCGTCAAGCAGTTCTCCGGCGAGGGCTACCAGGCCGGTGTCGTCCAGCGCTTCAACGAGTCGGTCGAGCTGCTGAAGTCGCTCGGCGCGACGGTCGTCGAGCTGGACTGCCCGTCCTTCGACCTCGGCCTTTCGGCGTACTACCTCATCGCGCCGTCCGAGTGCTCCTCGAACCTCGCCCGCTTCGACGCCATGCGCTACGGCCTGCGGGTCGGGGACGACGGCACGAGGTCCGCGGAGGACGTCACCGCGCTCACCCGCGAGGCCGGCTTCGGCGACGAGGTCAAGCGCCGCATCATCCTCGGTACGTACGCGCTCAGCTCCGGCTACTACGACGCGTACTACGGCTCCGCGCAGAAGGTCCGCACCCTGATCACGCGGGACTTCGAGAAGGCCTTCGGAGAAGGCGGCGTCGATGTGATCGTCTCCCCGACGACGCCCACCACCGCCTTCCCGATCGGCGAGCGCGCCGACGACCCGATGGCCATGTACCTCGCGGACCTGTGCACCATCCCGACCAACCTGGCCGGCAACGCCGCCATGTCGCTGCCCTGCGGCCTGGCACCGGAGGACGGCCTGCCGGTCGGGCTGCAGATCATCGCCCCCGCCATGAAGGACGACCGGCTTTACAAGGTCGGAGCCGCCGTTGAGGCCGCCTTCGTGGAAAAGTGGGGACACCCACTGCTTGAGGAGGCTCCGTCGCTGTGAGTGCCATGGCAAAGAAGGCCACGAACTTCAAGAAGTCCAAGACCGGGCTGTACGTATCGCTCGGCAGCACCGCGTTCGGCGCGATCAGTGTTGCCAAGCAGATCAGGCTCGCGCGGAACGACAACGACACGCTGCGCCTCATCGACGCGACCGTGTCCGCCGCCGCCATCGTCACCGGCCTCGCGATCCTCTATCGCGAACTGAAGCGTCTCGGCGACGACGACGTCCTGCTGGGCTGAGAGGGAAAGTTTTCACCGTGACTGCTGTCATTGACCTGGAGTCGTACGAGGACGCCCTCGCGACGTACGACCCCGTCATGGGCCTCGAAGTCCATGTCGAGCTGGGTACCAAGACCAAGATGTTCTGCGGCTGCTCCACCGAGCTCAAGCAGGACGCCAACTCCCAGACCTGCCCGGTCTGCCTCGGGCTGCCCGGCGCGCTGCCGGTCGTCAACGAGATCGGCGTCGAGTCCGCCATCAAGATCGGTCTCGCGCTGAACTGCGAGATCGCCGAATGGTGCCGGTTCGCCCGGAAGAACTACTTCTATCCGGACATGCCGAAGAACTTCCAGACCTCCCAGTACGACGAGCCGATCGCCTTCGACGGCTATCTGGACGTCCAGCTGGAGGACGGGGAGATCTTCCGGGTGCAGATCGAGCGCGCCCACATGGAGGAGGACACCGGCAAGTCGACCCACGTCGGCGGCGCCACCGGCCGTATCCACGGCGCGTCCCACTCCCTGCTCGACTACAACCGCGCGGGCATCCCGCTCATCGAGATCGTCACCAAGCCGATCGAGGGAGCGGGCGCACGGGCACCCGAGGTCGCCAAGGCGTACGTCGCCGAGCTGCGCGAGCTCATCAAGGCGCTCGGCGTCTCCGAAGCCCGGATGGAGATGGGCCAGATGCGCTGCGACGTCAACCTGTCGCTGCGCCCGCACGGCCGCGAGGCGTTCGGTACCCGCTCCGAGACGAAGAACGTGAACTCGCTGCGTTCCGTCGAGCGGGCCGCCCGCTTCGAGATCCAGCGCCACGCCGCGGTGCTGAACTCCGGCGGCACGATCGTGCAGGAGACCCGGCACTTCCACGAGGAGGACGGCTCCACCACGGCCGGCCGCATCAAGGACAACGCCGAGGACTACCGCTACTTCCCCGAGCCCGACCTGGTGCCGGTCGCCCCGGCCCGGGACTGGGTCGAGGAGCTGCGGGGCGGGCTTCCCGAGCTGCCCCGGCTGCGCCGCGCCCGGCTCAAGGAGGAGTGGGGCATCAATGAGCACGACATGCAGTCCATCCTCAACGCGGGTGCGGTCGAGCTGATCGTCGCGACGATCGACGCGGGCGCCCCCGCCGACCAGGCCCGCAAGTGGTGGATGGGCGAGCTGGCCCGTAACGCCAACGAGACCGGCCGGGGCCTCGACGAGCTGGGTGTCACCCCCGCGCAGGTCGCCCGGGTGGCCGAGCTCGTCGCCTCCGGTGACCTCAACGACAAGCTGGCCCGCCAGGTGCTCGAAGGTGTCCTCGCGGGCGAGGGCGACCCGGACACCGTCGTCGAGAAGCGCGGCCTGAAGGTCGTCTCCGACGAGGGCGCGCTGTCCACGGCGGTCGACGAGGCCATCGCGGGCAACGCGGCCATCGCGGACAAGATCCGCGGCGGCAAGGTCGCCGCGGCCGGCGCGCTCGTCGGCGCCGTCATGAAGGCCACCCGCGGCCAGGCGGACGCGGCCCGGGTGCGTGAGCTGATCCTGGAGAAGCTCGGCGTCGAGGGCTGAGCCCTTCCCGCACGTCCCGAGGGGGCGGTGCACCGGGTCCCACCCGGCGCACCGCCCCCTTTTCACCGGTCCGGAGAGTCCGCTGAACACCGTCACCGCCGAGATCGTCTCCGTCGCCCTCCTGCTGGGGGTGCTGGCGTTCGCCGTCGTACGCCCCAGGGGCCTGCCGGAGGCGACCGTCGCCGTGCCCGCCGCGGTCCTCGTGATCGCGCTCGGCGCGGTCTCCTGGCCCGAGGCCAGGTCCCAGCTGGGCGACCTGCTGCCGGTCGTCGGATTCCTCGCGGCGATCCTGGTGCTGGCTCAGCTCTGCGCCGACGAAGGGCTCTTCAGGGCCGCCGGTGACCTGGTGGCCCGAGCCTGCGGCGGGCGGACCGGCCCGTTGCTCGCAGGCGTCTTCGTCGTCGCCTCGGTGATCACGGCGGTGCTCAGCCTGGACGCCACCGTGGTCCTGCTGACCCCGGTCGTCCTCGCGACCGCCGCCCGCGTCGGGGCCCGCCCCCGCCCGTACGTGTACGCCTGCGCGCACCTCGCCAACTCCGCGTCGCTCCTGCTCCCCGTCTCCAACCTGACCAACCTGCTGGCGTTCACCGCCAGTGGCCTCTCCTTCACCCGCTTCGCCGCCCTGATGGCGCTGCCGTGGCTGGCGGCGATCGCCGTCGAGTACGTCATCCTGCGCCGGTTCTTCGCGGCCGACCTGGCGGCGGGAGCGCATCCGCCGGAGCAGGACGGGGACCGGCCGGAACTGCCCGTCTTCACCCTGGTCGTCCTGGTGCTGACCCTGTGCGGGTTCGTCGTGACCTCGTTCGCGGGCGCGGAACCGCTGTGGGCGGCGCTGGCGGGCGCCGCGGTGCTGGCCGTACGGGCGCTGGCGCGGCGGGAGACCACCGCGAAGGGCCTGGTGCACGCCGCCAACGTGCCGTTCTGCCTGTTCGTGCTGGCACTGGGCGTCGTCGTCAAGGCGGTCGTCGACCACGGCCTCGGCACCGGGATCGCCCGGCTCCTGCCGGAAGGCTCCTCGCTGGGCGCGCTGCTGGCGGTGGCCGCGGTCGCGGCGGTGCTCGCCAACCTGATCAACAACCTGCCGGCGATCCTCGCCCTGCTCCCGGTCGTCGCGGCGGCCGGCCCGGGGCCGCTGCTGGCCGCGCTGATCGGGGTGAACCTCGGGCCGAACCTCACGTACGTCGGCTCGCTCGCCACCCTGCTGTGGCGCCGCATCCTGCACACGCACGACGAGCCGCCGGAGCTCGGCCACTTCACCAGGCTCGGGCTGCTGACCGTACCGGCGACGCTGGCGGTCTCGACGGTCGCGCTCTGGGGGGCGCTGCGGGTGATCGGGGTGTGACACCCCCTCCGCGAGTCCCCCGGACGGCCGGAGCCATGTCGCCCATATGCGGATCCGACGCCTGTGAGTAAGGCCACGAATCGGGCAAATAATCACCTTTGGCTGTCAGAGTGACGGTTCTCAAGGTCATGCGTTCTCCTGCGGACGGTTCCGCCGAGCCGCCGCAGAGACCACGAACCCACAGGGAGCTCGTCCCTTGGCCGCCATCGCACGCTGGTGCATCGCACACCGCCTCGTCGCCGTCCTCCTCTGGCTGCTCGCACTCGGCGGCACGGCCGCAGGTGCGGCGATCGCGGGGAGTTCCTACACGAACGACTACGAGGCACCCGGCACCGAGTCCGGCCGCGCCGCCGCGCTCCTGAAGAGCGGCTTCACGAATCTCGGCGGGGACACGGACACCATCGCCTGGCACACCGACGACTCGACCGTGCGGGCGGCCGATGTCGAGCAGAAGATGACCAGGACCCTGAACGCGGTCGAACAGCTGCCCGGCGTCGGTGCCGTGGCCGGGCCCTACACCCAGGCGGGCGCCGGACAGATCAGCGCGGACGGGCGCACGGCCTACGCCACGGTCACCTTCGACCGGCAGGCCGACGACGTACCGGTGGAGCAGGCCCAGGAGGTCGTCCACACCGCGAAGGCCGCCTCCGACACCCACCTCCAAGTCGAACTGGGCGGTTCGGCCATAGCCCTCACCGAGGCGCCCGCCGTCCACCTCAGCGAGGCCATCGGGGTCGTCGTCGCGGCCGTCGTGCTCTTCCTCGCCTTCGGCTCGCTCGCCGCCAGCATGCTGCCCATCGCCACCGCCCTCGTCTCGGTCGGCACCGCGTACGCGGGCATCGTGCTGCTCGGACACGTCATGACGGTGGCCGACTTCGCCCCCATGCTCGGGATGCTCGTCGGGCTCGGGGTGGGCATCGACTACGCCCTCTTCATCGTCACCCGGCACCGCAGGGGGCTCAGGCGCGGCATGAGCGTTGCGGAGGCGGCGCAGTACGCGGTCGCCACGACCGGCCGCGCGGTCGTCTTCGCCGGGGCCACCGTCTGCATCGCGCTGCTGGGCATGCTGATCCTGCGGCTGAGCTTCCTCAACGGTGTCGCCGTCGCCGCCTCACTCACCGTCGTACTGACCGTGGCGGCGGCCGTCACCCTGCTGCCCGCCCTGCTGTCCCTCATCGGCATGCGGGCGCTGAGCGGGCGCGAGCGCAGACGGCTCGACCGGGACGGACCGCAGCCGGATCCGCCCACCGGATTCGCCGCGCGCTGGTCCGCCTTCGTCGAGCGGCACCCCAAGCTGCTCGGCGGGATCGCGGTGGCGGTGATGCTCGTCCTCGCGCTCCCCACCTTCTCGCTCCACCTCGGCAGCTCCGACCAGGGGAACAACGCGAAGTCCTCGACCACCCGGCAGGCGTACGACCTGCTGGCCGGTGGATTCGGCCCCGGTGTCAACGGACCGCTGACCATCGCCGCGCAGCTGGACGGCGCGGACGACCGGCTGGCGATGGACGCGCTGCCCTCGACGCTGCGGAACACCGACGGAGTCGCGTGGGCCTACCCGGTCACGTACAACTCCAGCGGCGACACCGCGTTCGTCACCGTCGTACCGGACTCGGAGCCGCAGTCCCGGCGGACCAGCGCGCTCGTCGACCGGCTGCGTACGGACGTCCTGCCGAAGGCCGCCGACAACACCTCGCTCCGGACCCATGTGGGCGGCGTGACGGCCAGCTACGACGACTTCGCGCAGATCATCATCGGGAAACTCCCGCTCTTCATCGGTGTCGTCATAGGGCTCGGCTGCCTGCTCCTGCTGATGGCCTTCCGGTCGGTCGGCATCCCCCTGAAGGCGGCGGTGATGAACGTGGCGGCGGTCGCCTCCTCGTTCGGCGTGGTCGTCGCGATCTTCCAGTGGGGATGGGGGAGCGAGCTGCTGGGGCTGGGCAGCTCCGGCCCGATCGAACCCTTCCTGCCGGTCATCATGGTGTCCGTACTGTTCGGCCTCTCCATGGACTACCAGGTGTTCCTGGTCGGCCGGATGTACGAGGAGTGGCTGGAGACCGGCGACAACCGGCGGGCGGTCCGGGTCGGCCTCGCGGAGACCAGCCGGGTGATCAACTCGGCCGCGGTGATCATGATCTCGGTCTTCCTCGCCTTCGTGCTCAGCGGCGACCGGGTCATCGCGATGTTCGGGATCGCGCTCGCCTCGGCCGTCGCGCTGGACGCCTTCGTCCTGCGCACGCTGCTGGTGCCCGCCCTGATGCACCTGCTGGGCGGAGCGAACTGGTGGCTGCCCGGCTGGCTGGACCGGCGGCTGCCGCGCATCAGCATCGAACCGCCCGAGTGCCGGTCGCCGCGTGCGCGGATCCCGGCGGCGGGCGCGAGCCCGGACGACGAGGCGGTACCGGCCACCCAGCGCGTTCGCTGACCGGATCGGTTTCGGGGTGGTTCAGGGAAGTTCGGAGCGGTTCAGAGTGCTTCGGATCGGTTCAGATCGGTTCGGATCGGTTCGGAGCGGCTGTGCCGGGGCGGGGGAGCGGGGGCCGGGTGCCGCAGGGCGTTAAGAACGTTCTCATCCGGGACGCCTAGCGTGCGGGAAATGAACCCCACCACTCCCACCACTCCCACAGCTCCCGTCGCCGAGGGCGACGGAGAGAACAAGACGGCAGAGAAGGCCGCCACAGAGACCGCCGGCGCCAAGGACGCGGCGGAGCGACCCGAGACGGCGGGGCGGCTCGACAAGGCGCACACGGAGTCGGCAGAGGCCACAGAGTCCGCGGACCGCGGCGACGGGGCGGAGCAGGGCCTCGGCCTGGACCTCGATGACGACCTGGACGGCGACCTCGACGACGACGGGTCCGGCAAGGAGTCCGCCGGTCTCGCCACCGCCGCCGCGGCCGTCGTCTCCGTCGGCCTCGGCATCGTCTCGCTCACCGGAGCCTGGAGCGGCCGGGTCGCCGCCGAGCGCGAGACCCTGATCGGCCAGATCAAGACGTCGTCCGGTGGCTCGGCCGCCCAGCAGATCTCCGAGATCTACGGCGACGCCTGGCACGCCACCGCCCTGGTCAACGGGATCTTCGGGCTCGTCGCCCTGCTGGTCGGCTGCTACGTCCTGGTCCGGCCCGCGTTCGGCGCCCCCTCCGCACACCCGCAGGCCGGCTGGGTCCGCGCGGTGGCCAAGGGCGGCATCGCACTCGGCTTGATCGGCGTGCTGGTCGCCGTGGGCATGTACTTCGACCTCATCGTCGCCCTGCCCACGGCGGCCGCGACGACAGCGGGAAGCTGACCCGGCGGGACAACGGGAAGCCGACCCGGCGGGTCAACGGGAAGCCGACCCGGCGGACCGGAACTCCCCCTTCCGTAGGACGCCCCCCGGAGCCGCCTAAGGCATCCGCGGGGGCGTTCGCGGTCCGGGTGCGGTGACGTGGGCACGCGCCTAAGGCACCGGCCCGCCGGAGATGCGGAACTCGCCCGATGCGCCGGTACCCCCCGGAGGACGACAGTGGAGGCACGGCAGACGAACTGCCGCCACCGGGCCCAACGGCCCACGTCACCAGGGGAATCGCATGTACGAGTACGAGCTCCAGAAGATCATGCAGGCCGAACTGATCCGCCGCGCCGACGCCGAGCGGCTTGCCCGGGAAGCACGTCGCGCCGGCCGGGCCGCCCGCGGTTCGGGACGCAAGGAGCGCGAGAGGACGGTGAGTGCGGACAGCGACCGGCAGCGGTTCGTGCACGCCGCGTAAGGGCCGAAGGGCCATGCCGGTCCAGCTTCCCGGATCCGGGTTGTCGGACGCGTATGCGATGCTCGGCTTCGTGGAGACCAGGTCAGTCAGTCCCGTGTTCGTCGGCCGCGCAAATGAACTCACCTCGCTCACCGACGCGCTCGCACGCGCCACCGCGGAGGGCGCCGGCCCGGACGGCTGCGCCTGCGGAGAACCGCAGGCGCTGCTCGTCGGCGGCGAGGCGGGCGTCGGCAAGACCCGTCTGGTCGAGGAGTTCCTCGCGGTGGCGGCCCGCCGAGGGGCCGTCGTCGCCGTGGGCGGCTGCGTGGAGATCGGCGCGGACGGTCTGCCGTACGCCCCGTTCTCCGCGGCCCTGCGCGCCCTGCGCCGCACGCTCCCCGAGGAGATGGCCGCGGCCTGCGCCGGGCAGGAGAGCGAGCTGGCCCGGCTCCTTCCCGAACTGGGCGAACCGGGGCGGGACTCGGCCGACGAGCACGGCACCGCCCGGCTCTTCGAGCTCACCGGCCGACTGCTGGAGCGCATCTCGGCGGAGCGCGCGGTTGTCCTGGTCCTGGAGGACCTGCACTGGTCCGACGCCTCCACCCGGCACCTCCTCGCCTACCTGTTCCGTACGCTGCGCACCGGCCGCCTCGTCGTGGTCGGCACCTACCGGGCCGACGACATCCACCGCCGCCACCCGCTGCGCCCGCTCCTGGCCGAAATGGACCGGCTGCGCACCGTCCGCCGCATCGAGCTCGACCGTTTCAACCGGGCCGAGGTGCGCCGCCAGCTCACCGGCATCCTCGCCGGTACCCCGGAACCCGCCCTGGTGGACGAGATATTCGAGCGCTCCGACGGCAACGCCTTCTTCGTCGAGGAGCTCGCCTGCAGCCTGGAGTGCGGTGACGGCGCCGGAGTCCCCGACTCGCTGCGCGACCTCCTGCTCGTCCGGGTCGAAACGCTCACCGACGACGCCCAGCGGGTCACCCGGGTCGTGGCCGAAGGCGGTTCCACCGTCGAGTACGAACTACTGGCCGCCGTCGCCGGCCTCGCAGAGGACGACCTCATCGAAGCCCTGCGGGGAGCGGTCGGCGCCAATCTGCTGCTCACCACCCCGGAGGGCAACGGCTACCGCTTCCGGCACTCCCTGGTCCGCGAGGCCGTCAGCGACGACCTGCTGCCGGGCGAACGCTCCCGGCTCAACCGCCGTTACGCCGAAGCCCTGGAGGCCGACCCCACCCTCGTCCGCGACGGGGAGCGCGCCACCCGCCTGGCCAGCTACTGGTACGGCGCGCACGACGCGGCCAAGGCGCTGCCCGCCGTACTGAAGGCCTCCGTCGAAGCGCGCCACCGCCACGCCTTCTCCGAGCAGCTGCGACTGCTGGAACGGGCGATGGAACTGTGGGACGACGCCCCGGAAGCGATACGCGGCACGCTGCGGCCCATCGACTACGCCGAGGTCTATCCGGCCTGCGGCTGCGGCTGCGACAGCGCCACCCCGCTGCGGTACCTCGACCTGATGGCGGAGGCGACCGTCGCCGCCCGCTTCGGCAGCGACCGCGAACGGGCCCTCACCCTCTGCAAGAAGGCCCTGCGCATCCTGGAGAGCGAGGACGACGCGCTGCGCGCCGCCTGGTTCTGGGTCCAGCGCTCCCGGCTGGTCCAGGACCTCACCCGGGGCGACGGCTGGGAGGAACTGGCCACCGCGGAGGAGCTCGTCCGCGGACTGCCCCCGTCGGCCGTGCACGCCGACGTCCTGATGAGCGTGGCCGGCTGGGGCGCCCTGCACCGCCCCGGGCCCGATACCCTCGCCGCCGCGGACCGGGCCGTGGAGTACGCCCGGCTGGTCGGTGACGAGTACATCGAGCTGCACGCACGCCTCACCCGGGGCTGGCTGACCGCGGACGCCGGAGACGCCGACGACGGCATCGCGGAGATGTACGCCGTCCGCGACCGGGCCGAGGAGCTCTGCCTGGTCGGCGTCATGGGCCGCGCGAGCATCAACCTCCCCTCGACCCTCGAAGCCATGGGCCGTTCCCTGGAAGCGGTGTCCGCCGCAGATCACGGGATCGAGATCTGCCACAGCCACGGCATCGCCGACACGGAGGCCTGGGTCCGCACCAACCAGGCGATGTCCCTCTTCTCGCTCGGCCACTGGGACGAGGCCCTGGCCACCACGGAGGCCGCCGCCCGGGTGGCGCAGTCCCGCAAGGCCCAGGGCCTGGTCGCCGCCCGTCGCGCCGAAATAGCCCTGGTGCGCGGTGACTTCGACGAGGCCGACCGGCAACTCGCCCTGAACAAGCGAAGCTTCGGCTCACGTGACCCACAGCCCCAGCACTTCATCAACGCCGTGCGCCACACCGTCGTCCTCGCCGTGCAGCAGGGCCGCCTCAGCGAGGCCCGGACCGCCTTCGAGGCCCAGGCGGAGACCGGCTTCCCGACCGGCACCCAGCGCTACGCCCTGCCTCTGCTGCACGCCGTCGCGGCTGCCGAGGCCGATGCCCGCGGCCTGCCCGCCACCGAGCCGGGCCGGCCGGCGAACCTCGCGCTCATCCGCAGCCACCTCAAGCGACTGCCGATGCTCGTCCCCGTGTGGGCGGCCTACGGTCTGCTCGTCGATGCCGAACTGGCCCGCGCAGAGGGCCTCGACACCCCCGACCACTGGTCCCGGGCCGCCAAGGCCTTCGCCCCGCTGCACCGCCCGTACGAGCTGGCCCAGATCCGTCACCGCTGGGCCGAGGCGTTGCTCGTGGCCTCCGGCGACCGCGCCGCGGCCACCGCCCTGCTGCGCGAGGCACACGGTACGTCCCTGCGCCTGGGCGCCCGCCCGCTGACCGAGACCATCGAGCTGCTGGCCGGCCGCGCCCGCATCACCCTCGCCGCCCCAGACGCGCTTCGCGGCCCGGGTTCTGCCACCGGCCCCGGCTCGTGGCCCGGGTTCGGGTCCGGGCCGGAGATCCTGGAGGCGGTCACCGTCCCGGACGGCGACGGCGCCACCGACGAGCAGACCGGCCGCGACCGCTCCGAGGAGCAGCTCCGGGCCGCGGCTGCCGCTGCGGTGGAGTCCTTCGGGCTGACCCGGCGCGAACAGGACGTGCACCGGCTCGTCGCGGACGGCCACACGAACCGCAGGATCGCCGAGGAGCTGTACATCTCGCCCAAGACCGCGAGCGTGCACGTCTCCAACATCCTGGCCAAGCTCGGGGTGGCCAGCCGGGGCGAGGCCGCCGCGCTCGCCCACCGGCTCCGCCTCTACCGCACACCCACGGGCTCCTGAGGACTGGGGACTGGGGAGTGGGGAGTGGGGAGTGGGACTGAGGAGTGGGACTGAGGACTGGGGCCGTGGGGGACGGCGAGGGGCAGGCGGCTGTCCGGCAGCTCTCGGCGGGCGCGGCGAGGCCGCGGACAGCTCCACCGCTCAGCCGCGCTCCCCGGCGCCTGCGTCCCCGGTGCCTGCGTCCCCGGGTTCCGCGTCCTCGGGTGCTGCCCCGGGCGCTGTGTCCCCGGTCTCCGGCCGACGGACCACCACCTTGCCCGAGGTGAGGTCTATCGGGCCGCGCGCCGGGTCACCGATGCCGAGATCCACCCGGCTCAGCTCCAGCCGCCGCTGTTCCTCGGCAGCGTGCTTGCGACCGGGTGCGAAGAGTTCCTCGAAGAAGTTGAACACGGGCCGCGCACCCTTCCGCCTGCTGTAGCCGCTACCGCACCTCAAGCACCAGGATCTTGTCGTCTCCCGGCTTCGGGGTGCCACGGGTGTCCGTCTCGCTCGTGACGAGATAGACCTTGTTGCCGCCCGCCGCCAGCACCGTGCGCAGACGGCCGTACTTCCCCTTCAGGAACGACTGCGGGGCCGCCAGAGGTTCCTTGCTCTCGTCACCGGACAGCGGAATCCGCCAGAGCCGCTCACCCCGCAGACCGGCCATCCAGATGGAACCCTTGGCGTAGGCGATGCCGCTCGGGGACGCCTCGGACGTCTTCCACTGTGCCACGGGGTCGAGGAAACCCTTCTCGCCCGCCTTGCCCTCGGCGTCCGGCCAGCCGTAGTTCCCACCTGGCACGATCCGGTTCAGCTCGTCCCAGGTGTCCTGCCCGAATTCGGATGCCCACAGCTGCTTGTGGCTGTCCCAGGCGAGGCCCTGCACATTGCGGTGACCGTACGAATACACCACGGAGTCGGCCTGCGGATTGCCGTGCAGGGGCTCGCCGTCCGGCGTCATCCGAAGGATCTTGCCGGCCAGTGACTTCTTGTCCTGCGCGTAGCCGTGATCCCCCGTCTCGCCCGTCCCCGCGTACAGCATGTGGTCCGGGCCGAAGGCGATCCGTCCCCCGTTGTGGATGGAGCCCTTCGGGATGCCCCGAAGGATGGTGTCGGGAGCGCCCAGCAGCTGACCGGGTGTCGTTCCCTTCTCGTCGTAGAGCATGCGGGCGATGCGGTTGTCCGAGGCGGTGGTGAAGTACGCGTACACCAGATGGTCCGTGCCGAAGGTGGGGGAGACCGCGATCCCCAGCAGCCCGCCCTCCCCGTCGGGAGCCACCCCGGGCACGGCGCCCAGCAGCGTCTTCTTCCCGCTCTTCGCGTCCACCCGGGTGATCGTCCCCTTGTCGCGCGAGGACACCAGGAGGTCACCGTCCGGCAGGGCCGTGAGGCCCCACGGCGAGTCCAGCCCCGCCGTGAGGGTCGACACCACCTTCACCGAGCCCTTCGCGGGCGGCAGATCGGCCGCCGGACGCGAGGCGGACGGTGAGGACGAGGCCGACGCGCTCGATCCGGTCTTCCGGGAACCGGTCGGCGAGCTCGCGCCCTGGCCCGCCGCGCTCTCCGCCCCCTCCTGCGACGAGCACCCCGCGGCGAGCAGCAGTGCGCCGCCTGCCAGCAGAGCCACCGCCCCACGCCGCACCCCGGCCCCCGCGCTCAGCCGTGCCGTACTCAGCCGTGCCGTACTCAGCCGCGCTGTACTCAGCCGCGCGAGGCGGCCACTCCCCTGAGGCGTCGTGTGACTCCCCATCGGGTCCTGCCCAGATCCGATCACCGCACCGATCCCTTCGACGGCCGCCTGTCTACTGTTCTTACACCGCGGCCCGCCCCGAGGTTCCCGATGACGGCCGACTTTCTCGATCAGGGATCACAGATCGGATATTCAGCGGCCGGAGATCACGGACCAGCGGTTCGCCCGCCCGTGGTTCCGTCCGCCCGCCCACACGTCCGCCCGCCCACACGTCCGCCCGCCCGCCCGTGCACCCGCGCTCAGTCCCACGACTCCCGCGCCGGCGGCAGCCGGTCGATCTCCGTCAGGTCCTGCGCCGTCAGCGTCAGACCGGCCGCCCCCGCGTTCTCCACGGCCCAGCGCTCCCGCTTGGTCCCGGGCACCGGAACCACCTGCGGTCCCTGCCGCAGCGTCCAGGCCAGCGCCACCTGCGCGGGCGTCGCCCCGTGCCGCTCCGCCACCCGCCGCAGCCCGACCACCACCGGCTGGTTCGCCGCCATCATCTCGGCGGTGAACCGGGGGTGCCGGGCCCGCAGATCCTCCGGCTCGAAACCCTGCCCCGGCGTGAGCGTCCCGGTCAGATACCCGTTGCCCAGCGGCATCGCCGCAAGGAATCCCACACCCCGCGCCGCACACCACGGCAGCAGCGACTCCAGCGCCTGGGGCGACCACACCGAGAGCTCCGCCTGCACCGCGCTCACCGGAAAGACCTGCTGCACCCGTTCCAGCTGCCGGATCGTTCCGTCGTGCAGTCGCGCACCCGGCCGGCGCGAGGCCCGCGCCCCGATCGCGCACAGCCCCAGCGCCCGGACCTTCCCGGCGGCCACCAGCTCCGCCATGGCGCCCCAGGTCTCCTCGACCGGCACCTCCGGATCGGCCCGGTGCAGTTGGTACAGATCGATCACATCGGTCTGCAGCCGGCGCAGCGAGGCGTCGCAGGCCCGCCGGACATAGCCGGGCCTGCCGTTGGCCACGATGTGCTGATCGCCGACAAGCAGTCCGCACTTGGTGGAGACGAAGGCCTCGGAGCGGCGCCCCTTCAGCGCCCGCCCCAGCAGCAGCTCATTGGTGAACGGGCCGTACATGTCGGCCGTGTCGAGCACCTGGACGCCCGCGTCGAGCGCCGCGTGCACCGCGCGCAGGGCGTCGTCGCCACGCTGCCGCGAGGCGTCGTACGCCCAGCTCATCGGCATGCAGCCGAGACCGACCGCGCCCACGGCGAGCGCCGCCGCGCCGAGACTCCTGCGCTCCAACTCCCCGCACCCTTCCTCGGCCCCGCCGGCACGGGGCCACACTCCGCACCCACAAACTAACCTCTGCTCCCCGCGCGCCGTCGCATAGCCTCCTGACCATGACTTCCACCATGAATTCCACCGAGGCCCCCGATGTGTGGCTGCCGATCGAGGCCGACGGGATCGAAGGGCTTCCCGAGGGTCTCAACTACCGTTTCTGGAACGGCGGGCAGGACTACCCGGCCGACCCCGCGCACTGCGCGTTCTATGTCGTTCCGTACATGAAGGGGCCAAAGGTCGCGGTCCGTCCGCTCGCCGGGATGAGCTCGGTACGGGTCGTGCAGACGCTTTCCGCGGGCATCGACCATGTCGAGCCGGGGCTCGGCCTGCTGCCCGCCGGTGTGCGGCTGTGCAACGCCAAGGGGGTCCACGAAGCGTCCACCGCCGAGCTGACGCTCGCCCTGATCCTCGCCTCCCTGCGCGGCTTCCCCGGCTTCGTGCACGGCCAGGACAACGAGGAGTGGCGGTCCGGTTTCTACCCGGCGCTCGCCGACAAGTCGGTGCTGATCGTGGGGTACGGATCGATCGGCTCCGCGATAGAGGACCGGCTCGCACCCTTCGAGTGCGCGCGGGTGGCGCGCGTCGCACGCTCTGCGCGGACCACCGCACGCGGGCCCGTACATACGCTCGACGACCTGCCCGCACTGTTGCCCGAGGCCGACATCGTGATTCTGTCCACCCCGCTGAACCCCTCCACACAAGGGCTGGTGGGCGCGGACTTCCTCGCGGCGATGCGGGACGGGGCGCTGCTGGTGAACGTCGCCCGCGGCGGTGTCGTCGACACCAAGGCCCTGCTGTCCGAACTCGAGTCCGGCCGGCTGCACGCCGCACTCGATGTCACGGACCCGGAACCGCTCCCTTCCGGCCATCCCCTCTGGCATGCTCCGAACGTCCTGATCACTCCTCATGTGGGCGGCAGCACCTCGGCGTTCCTGCCCAGGGCCAAGCGTCTGATCGCCGGACAGCTCAGCCGCTTCGCCGCGGGGGAGCCGGTCCACAACGTCGTACGCACCACCGGCTGAACACGCAGCGAGCACGTTCCGCGGCACTCCGTGGCGACAAGTCCCCAGGTCGTCACGGAGAGTAGAGGAACTATGTCCCTGTGTGACGAGTCTGGTGTATCGTCCCGAAAGGGAGGCTGCGCCGTGGAAGGGACGGCGCCGGGGAGGAAGCCACACGCGAGGGGGCGACGGGCGATGTACGGCCGATGGGCGAACGATCCGACACGGCGGGGTGACCACAGACGCCCGGCGGCGCGTCCGGTGCGCCGGCGCCGCGGCCGTCCGCAGACCGCGGGAGCACCCCGGTGAGCGCGCCTGCGAGCACCCGCGGAGCGCTCCTGGCCCGGCGGTCGGCCCTCGGCAGGACGCCCGCCCTCCTGCCTCAGCTCCTCCTCGGCCTCGCCTGCGCCGGATACGCGGTGGGCGCGGGGCTGGGCTGGGGCTCGGTGCGGATGGCGCTCTTCATGGGCGACTTCGGCCTCAGCACCGCCGCCCTGGCCGCCGCCGTCTCCTGCTTCCTCTTCGCCCGCGCGGCGGACAACCGGTTCCGGCCGGCCTGGCTGCTGTTCTCGTTCTCCTCGCTGATGGCCGCCGGGGGCAACGCGGTCTGGGGGTGGTACGAGTTCGTGCGCGGGCTCCCGGTGCCCAGCCCCTCCCTCGCGGACCTCTTCTACCTCTGCTTCGCGCCGCCCGCGATCGTCGGACTGCTCGTCCTCGCCAAGCGCCCCGTCACCCGGGCCGGCTGGGTCTGCCTGGCACTCGACGCCTGGCTGATCGGCGGATCGCTCCTCACGCTCTCCTGGAGCCTCGCCCTCGCCCACACGGCGCATCTGGCGGACGTCGAGGGCGCCAGCGTGGCGAGGGCGGCGCTCTCGCTGGCCTACCCACTGCTCGACATCGTGCTGGTCTCCATGGTCCTCGCGCTGCACTTCCGGCGCTCCAGCGTCAACCGGGCCGCGGTGAACACGGCGATCGCCGCGCTCGCCCTGACCGTGCTGTGCGACGCCCTGTTCACCTCGCCGCTGCTGCGCCAGACGTACCACTCGGGGCAGTTGCTCGACGCGGGCTGGTTCGCCGGTTCGCTGCTCCTCGCCTACGCCCCCTGGGGTGCGGGCCGCGCGGAGGACAACGCTGTCCAGGAGCGGCCCGTACCCCGGACCACCAGCCGCCCCATCGCCGGTTCGCTGGCCGCGCTGACGCCCTATCTCGCCGCCGCCGTCTGCACCCTGGGCATCCTCTACAACGTCATCGAGGGCCGCAGGGTGGACCGGGTGGTGGTCTTCACCGGCTGCACGGTGGTGCTCGCACTGGTCGTCCGGCAGGGCATCATGCTCGTCGACAACATCGCTCTCACCCAGGAACTGGCCCAGAAGGAGAACCACTTCCGCTCCCTGGTGCAGGGCTCCAGCGACGTCATCATGATCGCCGCCCCGACCGGCATACTCCGCTACGTCAGCCCCGCCGCCTCCGGCGTCTACGGGCGCGAGGCCGACGACCTCGTCGGTGCCGAGCTCTCCTCGATCATCCACCCCGACGACCTGGGCGCCGTGGTGCACGAGGTGCGCCGCTTCCTCGCCGCCCCGCCGGCAGAGGAGCCCACCACCCGTATCGAGTGCCGCTTCAGGTCCGGCAGCGGCGAATGGCTGAACGTCGAGTCCACCGTCAACCGCCACCAGGGCGGGCTGATCCTCAACAGCCGCGACGTCACCGAACGGGTCCGGCTGCAGGCCCAGTTGCAGCACAACGCAGAGCACGACCCGCTCACCGACCTGCCCAACCGCGCACTCTTCACCGACCGGGTCCGCCGCACCCTCAGCGGCCGCCGGTCCGGTGACGCGGGCACCGCCGTCCTCTTCATCGACCTGGACGGCTTCAAGGCGGCCAACGACCGGCTCGGCCACCAGGCGGGCGACGAGCTCCTCATCCAGGCCGCCCGCCGCCTCCAGGACTCCGTACGGGCCGGGGACACCGCCGCCCGGCTCGGCGGTGACGAGTTCGCCGCCCTCATCGTCGGGGACGGCAGCCGCGAGCAGACCGCCCGCGAGTACCAGGTCCACGAGATCGCCGACCGACTGCGCCTCACCCTCTCCCGGCCCTACCGGATCGGCGCCGGAGAGGTCCGGGTCACCGCCTCCATCGGCGTCGCCTTCGCGGAACCGGCCATCACCCCCACTGACCTCATGCGCAACGCGGACCTCGCCATGTACCGCGCCAAGGCGGGCGGCAAGGACCGCGTCGAGCTGTACGCCCCGCAGATGCAGGCCGAGGTGGTCCGCCGCTCCGAACTCGCCGCCCGGCTGCGCACCGCCCTGCGGGACGGCGAGTTCGCGCTCCTCCACCAGCCCGTGGTGCATCTGACCAGCGGTACGGTCGCCGCCGTCGCCGCACAGGCCCGCTGGCGCTCCGCCCAGGGCATCCTGTTCACCCCCGCCGAGTTCCTCCGCGTCGCCGAGGACAGCGACCGCACCGCCGAGCTGGGCCGCTGGCTCCTCGAAGAGGCCGTCGAGCAGGCCGCGGACCGGGCCCGCGCCGGACACCAGGTCTCCGTCGCCGTCCGGCTCTCCGCCCGCCGGCTGCTCGACAAGGGGATGCCCTTCGGCTCCGTCGAGGCACTGCTCACCCGCTACGGGCTGCCGTCGGGGGCGCTGATGATCGAGGTCTCCGACAGTGACCCGAGAGTCTCCTTCGACGAACTCGAACAGCGGCTGGTGGCCCTGCGCCGGCTCGGCGTGCGGATCGCGCTCGACGGCTTCGGCAGCGGCTACGCCGCGATCAACGCCCTGCGCCGGCTCCCCATCGACGTACTGAAACTGGACCGCGGCCTGGTCGAGGGCGTCGTCGAGTCCGCCCGGCTGCACAAGATCACCAGCGGGCTGCTGCGGATCGCCTGCGACCTCGGCATGCAGTCCGTGGCCGACGGCGTCGACGTACCGGAACAGGTCCTCGCCCTGCGCGCCATGGGCTGTACGCACGGCCAGGGCATGGCCTTCTCCGGGCCGCTGGACGAGTACCGGCTGCGCCGCGCCCTGGTCCGCGGTGAGTTCCCGGTGCCCGGCGGCAGCGCCGTGCAGCCGGTCCTGGCGGGCGGCTCGATCCCGCTCCTCACCGGATCACATACTGAGACGCCCGTCCCACCCACTTGACACGTCGAGTGCGTCGGAGAGAGGGTCAATGCCATGCGCACCCGAATTCTCGTACTTGGAAAGCGCGTCGGCTGAAGCAGGGTCCCTCACTGACACTCTGCAGACCGCACCGGCGCGCTCCCCTCGCTTGCCTCACGGCACGAGGGGTTTTTTGTTGCACCGGTACCACGCAAAACGTCGTAAAACACTCGCAAAAACCCTCAGCTTCGAGAAGAGAATGCCGATGACCGAGCAGGCCACCGGGGCCCACCATCCCCAGCCGCGAGCCCGTACCGGCGGATCGCCCTCCGCCGCCGTTGAGCACCTCACGGGCGCGCAGTCCCTGATTCGTTCTCTTGAGGAAGTCGGGGCCGACACGGTATTCGGCCTCCCCGGCGGCTGCATTCTCCCGGCGTACGACCCGCTGATGGACTCCACCCGGGTCCGCCACGTCCTGGTCCGCCACGAGCAGGGCGCGGGCCACGCGGCCACCGGCTACGCACAGGCCACCGGCAAGGTCGGTGTCTGCATCGTCACCTCCGGGCCCGGTGCCACCAACCTCGTCACCCCGATCGCCGACGCGGCCATGGACTCCGTGCCCATGGTCGCGATCACCGGCCAGGTGGCCTCCGCCGCCATCGGTACGGACGCCTTCCAGGAAGCCGACATCTGCGGCATCACCATGCCGATCACGAAACACAACTTCCTGGTCACCCGCTCCGAGGACATCGCGCACACGATCGCCGAGGCCTTCCACATCGCGTCCACCGGCCGCCCCGGACCGGTCCTCGTCGACATCGCCAAGGACGCGCTGCAGTCGAAGACCACGTTCTCCTGGCCGCCGCAGATGGACCTGCCGGGCTACCGCCCGGTGACCAAGCCGCACGCCAAGCAGATCCGTGAGGCCGCCAAGCTCATCACTCAGGCCAAGCGCCCGGTGCTGTACGTGGGCGGCGGCGTCATGAAGGCCGGAGCCACCGCCGAACTGAAGGTCCTGGCAGAGCTCACCGGCGCGCCCGTCACCACCACCCTGATGGCGCTCGGCTCCTTCCCCGACAGCCACCCGCAGCACGTGGGAATGCCCGGCATGCACGGTTCGGTCACCGCCGTCACCGCGCTGCAGAAGGCCGACCTGATCGTCGCCCTGGGAGCCCGCTTCGACGACCGCGTCACCGGCAAGCTGGACAGCTTCGCCCCGTACGCCAAGATCGTGCACGCCGACATCGACCCCGCCGAGATCGGCAAGAACCGCGCCGCCGACGTGCCGATCGTCGGGGACGCCCGCGAGGTCATCGCCGATCTCGTCCAGGCGGTCCAGGCCGAGCACACCGAGGGCAACACCGGCGACTACGCCGCCTGGTGGAAGGACCTCAACCGGTGGCGTGACACCTACCCGGTCGGCTACGACCTGCCGGACGACGGCAGCCTCTCGCCGCAGCAGGTCATCGAGCGGATCGGCGAACTCGCCCCGGAGGGAACGATCTTCGCGGCGGGCGTCGGCCAGCACCAGATGTGGGCCTCGCACTTCATCAAGTACGAGCAGCCCGCCACCTGGCTGAACTCGGGCGGTGCCGGAACGATGGGGTACGCGGTGCCGGCGGCGATGGGGGCGAAGGCCGGGATGCCGGACCGTACGGTGTGGGCGATCGACGGTGACGGCTGCTTCCAGATGACCAATCAGGAGCTCACCACCTGCGCGCTCAACAACATCCCGATCAAGGTCGCGATCATCAACAACGGCGCGCTCGGGATGGTCCGCCAGTGGCAGACCCTCTTCTACAACCAGCGGTACTCCAACACCGTGCTGCACTCCGGCGCCGACACCGACGGCAACGCGGCGAAGGGCACCCGGGTGCCCGACTTCGTCAAGCTGTCCGAGGCCATGGGCTGCTACGCGATCCGCTGCGAGGACCCGGCCGACCTGGACAAGGTCATCGCCGAGGCCAACTCGATCAACGACCGCCCCGTCGTGGTGGACTTCATCGTCCACGAGGACGCGATGGTGTGGCCGATGGTCGCCGCCGGCACCTCCAACGACGAGGTCATGGCCGCCCGCGGCGTCCGCCCCGACTTCGGCGACAACGAAGACGACTGAGAGACAGAGAGAGACCGACTTCATGTCCACCAAGCACACGCTCTCCGTCCTGGTCGAGAACAAGCCCGGTGTCCTCGCCCGGATCACCGCCCTGTTCTCCCGCCGCGGCTTCAACATCGACTCGCTCGCGGTCGGTACCACCGAACATCCCGACATCTCCCGCATCACCATTGTGGTCAATGTCGAGGGCCTGCCCCTGGAGCAGGTGACCAAGCAGCTCAACAAGCTGGTCAACGTCCTGAAGATCGTCGAACTCGAGCCCGCCGCTGCGATCCAGCGCGAGCTCGTCCTGGTGAAGGTCCGCGCCGACAGCGAGACCCGTTCCCAGATCGTCGAGATCGTCCAGCTGTTCCGCGCCAAGACCGTGGACGTCTCCCCGGAGGCCGTCACGATCGAGGCGACCGGCGGAGCCGACAAGCTGGAGGCGATGCTCAAGATGCTGGAGCAGTACGGCATCAAGGAACTCGTCCAGTCCGGCACCATCGCCATAGGCCGCGGCGCGCGCTCGATCACCGACCGGTCGCTGCGCGCCCTCGACCGCACGGCGTAGCCGCCGCCTCGCCGCTCGTATGGCGAGACCCGAAAACGTAACTGACGCACCCCGCCGTACGGTGGGACGCAACACCTGCACACCAAGGAGAAGACCCAGTGGCCGAGCTGTTCTACGACGACGATGCCGACCTGTCCATCATCCAGGGCCGCAAGGTCGCGGTCCTCGGTTACGGCAGCCAGGGCCACGCCCACGCGCTGTCGCTGCGCGACTCGGGTGTCGACGTCCGTGTCGGTCTGCACGAGGGCTCCAAGTCCAAGGCCAAGGCCGAGGAGCAGGGCCTGCGCGTGGTGACCCCCGCCGAGGCGTCCGCCGAGGCCGACGTCATCATGATCCTGGTTCCGGACCCGATCCAGGCCCAGGTCTACGAGGAGTCCGTCAAGGACAACCTCAAGGACGGCGACGCGCTGTTCTTCGGCCACGGCCTGAACATCCGCTTCGACTTCATCAAGCCGCCGGCCAACGTCGACGTCTGCATGGTCGCCCCGAAGGGTCCGGGTCACCTGGTCCGCCGCCAGTACGAGGAGGGCCGCGGCGTTCCGTGCATCGTGGCCGTCGAGCAGGACGCCACGGGCAAGGGCCTGGAGCTGGCGCTCTCGTACGCCAAGGGCATCGGCGGCACCCGCGCCGGCGTCATCAAGACCACGTTCACCGAGGAGACCGAGACCGACCTCTTCGGCGAGCAGGCTGTTCTCTGTGGTGGCACCGCCGCCCTGGTGAAGGCCGGTTTCGAGACGCTGACCGAGGCCGGCTACCAGCCGGAGATCGCGTACTTCGAGTGCCTGCACGAGCTGAAGCTCATCGTGGACCTCATGTACGAGGGCGGCCTGGACAAGATGCGCTGGTCGATCTCGGAGACCGCCGAGTGGGGCGACTACGTCACCGGACCGCGCATCATCACGGCCGACACCAAGGCCGAGATGAAGAAGGTCCTCGCCGAGATCCAGGACGGCACCTTCGCCAAGGCCTGGATGGCGGAGTACCACAACGGTCTGCCCAAGTACAACGAGTACAAGAAGGCCGACAGCGATCACCTGCTGGAGACCACGGGCCGTGAGCTCCGCAAGCTCATGAGCTGGGTCAACGACGACGACGCGTAACACCGATGCCTCAGGGGCGGGTTCCCGGACCCGCCCCTGAGGCATCAGCCCTGCTTCACCGCTGGAAGAGGCGGCGTCGTACGTGTGTACAAGTCGTCCAGCCTCATGTGGGTGATCCTTCCAACGGGGCGCAGTATGCGTCGTCGCGCATGACTACACTTCTTCACACATACACGCGTCAGGCCCACAGTGTCGTGCGTCTTCCACGCGGCAAGCCCCTCCACCGCCTGCGGCCGTCGGGACGGCCGTCCGCACTGGACCTGTGAGGACTCACGTGAGCTCGAAACCTGTCGTACTCATCGCTGAAGAGCTGTCGCCCGCCACGGTGGACGCCCTGGGCCCGGACTTCGAGATCCGGCACTGCAACGGCGCGGACCGCGCCGAGCTTCTCCCCGCGATCGTCGATGTCGACGCCATCCTGGTGCGCTCCGCCACCAAGGTCGACGCCGAGGCCATCGCCGCCGCGAAGAAGCTGAAGGTCGTCGCCCGCGCGGGTGTCGGTCTGGACAACGTCGATGTCTCCTCGGCCACCAAGGCCGGTGTGATGGTCGTGAACGCGCCGACCTCCAACATCGTCACCGCCGCCGAGCTCGCCTGCGGTCTGCTGGTCGCCACCGCGCGCCACATCCCCCAGGCCAACACCGCCCTCAAGAACGGCGAGTGGAAGCGCTCCAAGTACACCGGCGTCGAGCTGAGCGAGAAGACCCTCGGTGTCGTCGGCCTCGGCCGCATCGGCGTCCTGGTCGCCCAGCGCATGTCGGCCTTCGGCATGAAGATCGTCGCGTTCGACCCCTACGTGCAGCCCGCGCGCGCCGCGCAGATGGGCGTCAAGCTCCTCTCGCTGGACGAGCTGCTCGAGGTCTCCGACTTCATCACCGTGCACCTCCCCAAGACCCCGGAGACGCTCGGCCTGATCGGTGACGAGGCGCTGCACAAGGTGAAGCCCTCGGTGCGGATCGTCAACGCCGCCCGCGGTGGCATCGTCGACGAGGAGGCGCTCGCCTCCGCCCTCAAGGAGGGCCGCGTCGCCGGCGCCGGCCTCGACGTGTACACCAAGGAGCCCTGCACGGACTCCCCGCTGTTCCAGTTCGACCAGGTCGTCTGCACCCCGCACCTCGGCGCCTCCACCGACGAGGCCCAGGAGAAGGCGGGCATCGCGGTCGCCAAGTCGGTGCGCCTCGCGCTCGCCGGCGAGCTCGTACCGGACGCGGTCAACGTCCAGGGCGGCGTGATCGCGGAGGACGTCCGTCCCGGACTGCCGCTCGCCGAGAAGCTCGGCCGGATCTTCACCGCGCTCGCGGGCGAGGTCGCGGCCCGCCTCGACGTCGAGGTGTACGGCGAGATCACCCAGCACGACGTCAAGGTGCTCGAACTCTCCGCGCTCAAGGGCGTCTTCGAGGACGTCGTCGACGAGACCGTCTCGTACGTGAACGCCCCGCTGTTCGCGCAGGAGCGCGGTGTCGAGGTCCGCCTCACCACCAGCTCCGAGTCGCCCGACCACCGCAACGTGGTCACCGTGCGCGGCACGCTCTCCAGTGGCGAGGAGATCGCGGTGTCCGGCACGCTGGCCGGTCCCAAGCACCTCCAGAAGATCGTCGCGATCGGCGACCACGACGTGGACCTGGCGCTGGCCGACCACATGGTCGTCCTGCGGTACGACGACCGCCCCGGCGTCGTCGGCGCGGTCGGCAAGATCCTCGGTGAGGCCGGTCTGAACATCGCGGGCATGCAGGTCTCGCGCGCAGATGTGGGCGGCGAGGCGCTGGTCGTCCTCACCGTCGACGACGACGTCCCGCAGTCGGTCCTCACCGAGATCTCGGCCGAGATCGGCGCGGCCTCGGCCCGCTCGGTGAACCTCACGGACTGAGCCGTCCCGCAACCCCCGTACCCGGCATCTAGACGCGCGTCTTACACGAACGTCTGCATGCCGGGTACGCTGCTGTCATGGGACATCGTGAGGATCTGCTCGAAGGCGCCAAGCGCTGCCTGCTGGAGAAGGGGTACGCCCGGACGACGGCACGCGACATCGTGGCCGCCTCCGGGACGAACCTCGCCTCCATCGGCTACCACTACGGCTCCAAAGAGGCCCTGCTCAACCTCGCCTTCATCAAGGTGACGGAGGACTGGGGCGACGTGCTGACCAAGGAGAACGACGAGACCGGGCCCGAGGCCCCGGCCGACGTGCCGGCCGCCCCGCTCGACCAGTTCTACGAGACCTGGGAACGGGTGATCGGGAGCTACGAGCAGACCCGGTCCGTCTGGCAGCTCCAGATGGAGGTCATCTCGCGGATCGACTCCGACCCCGAGCTGCAGAAGGCCCTCGCGGGCCCGCAGCGGGAGGGCCGCGACGGACTCGCCGAGAACATGCTGGGCATCGACCCCGAGGCGGAGCCGGACAAGGCCCGGGTGGCCGGCCTCTTCTGCCAGGCGCTGCTCGCCGGTGTCATGGTCCAGTGGCTGATGGACCGTGACAGCGCCCCGTCGGCGCGGGACCTGACGGAGGGCCTGAAGGCGGTCCTGGCCGGACGGGCGTAGGCGGGGGCGGGGTGGGGGCGCCGCGCCCCGTGCGGATTGCCCCGCTCCGGGGCGCGGGGTTCCGTCCTCAATCGCCGGACGGGCTTTGGTGCGGGTGCTCCGCGTTGCGGGGTGCGCCTGCCCGGTGGGTGGGGGGTGGTGCCCCTCCGGGGCGTCTCCTCGGAAATGGCGTGTTCACCCGGGTACGTGAGGGACCCGGGTCGTACGCCATTTCCTGCGGGGACTCCCCTGCACGTCCCCACCCCTGCGTCAGTCGCGTCTGCACACCGGCGGAGCTGCTGTCGCAGACGCGCGGCGGCCGGGTTCGGGGGCGTGCAGGGGAGTCCCCGCAGGACGACGAACACAGACCCGGGTACGCAATGCGGACCCGCCGCACGTTCGTCGTTTGAGGAGACGCCCCGGAGGGACCCCGGACCCCCACCCACCGGGCAGGCGTACCCCACAACGCGGAGCACCCGCACCCCTCAGAGCCTGGACGCCTTCAGCGCCATGTGCAGCAGCAGCCGGTCCTCGCCGTCGTTCAGGTCCAGGCCGGTGAGCTGCTGGACCCGGGAGAGCCGGTAGTACAGCGTCTGGCGGTGGATGCCCAGTTCACCGGCGGTCCGGGACGCCTGGCCCGCGCAGTCCAGGAACACCTCCGCGGTGCGGGCCAGGTCCCGGTGCGCCGGAGTGAGCAGCGGGCGGACCGTGGGGTCGGGTGGCTGCTCGGGGGCGAGTGCGGTCAGCAGGCGGTAGGGGCCGATGGCCGACCACTGGGCGACCGGGCCGAACCGGGTCTCCGCCGCTGCCGCCCGGTTCGCGGCGGACGCCTCGGCCCAGGCGTCGGCCAGCTCCGCCAGGCCCCGGCGCGGCACCGCGATTCCGGCGGTGGCGGTGGCGCCCGCGGTGGCGCGCAGCCGGTCGGCGGCGGTGAGCGCCGGGTCGAGGACCTCGGGGGAGCGGAGCCTGACCAGCGCGGCCAGTGCCGGAGTGCCCGCCGCGTCGGCGGACGGGGCGCCGGACAGGGCCGCCGTGGACGGCACCGTGCGGGCCGAGGGCGGGTCCTCCGTCCAGGGGGTCACGCACACCACGGTGTGCAGCCCCTCGGCGTCCGGGCCGAGCGCCTCGCTGAGCGCGGCCACCGCCATCTCGCGCTGCCAGCCGCGCGCCGCCGTGATGACCGCGCCGAACTCTCGGGACAGGTCGGTGCCCGCCCGCGCCTCGTCGGAGAGCAGCGCGCCGATCCGGGCCGCCACCTCCATCGCCGCGTCCAGCTGCCGGTCGGTCGGCCCGGGGTCGGCGTCCAGCAGCCATACGTAGCCGAGGACCACACCCCGATGGCGTACCGGAAGGCAGATCCGGTCCCGGTTGACGCCGGCCTCCGGGGCGGCCGGGATGCGGACGGGGCCGGTGGCGTGGGTGATGCCGAAGTTCTCGAACCAGGCGCGGACCGCCGGGGTGGAGCGGCGGGTCAGGATCGAGCGGGTGCGGACCGGGTCCATCGCCGTGTCGTCGTCGCTGTCGTGGGCGCCGAAGGCGACCAGGCCGAAGTCCCGGTTCTCCAGCGTCGCGGGGGCGCCGAGCAGCCCGGAGATCTCGTCGACCAGCTCCTGGTAATCGCCCTTCACCCGGCCATTCTCGCACCCCTTCAGACATATGTCTGAGATCCAGGGCACGGATGCGTGACAGCTGTCGATGGCCCGGCGTCGGGGAGATCCATAGATTTGACGGTGGTTCTCCGTGCTGTACCGCTTATGTTCGTCATAGAGCAGCGGTACGGCTTTCGTCCGTACTTTCCGTGGAGGTGCCCCGTGCTGGGTCCCGTGATTCTCGCCGCGTCACGCAGCGACAAGATGCGCCGTTTCATCTCGGCAGCCCCGGGCACCAAGCAGGTCGTCGGCCGGTTCATCGCCGGTGAGACGGTCGAGCAGGTCGTCCCGATCATCGAGGACGCCGCAGGCAAGGGCCTCGAAGTCACCATGGACGTGGTCGGTGAGGACATCACCACGCCCGAGCAGGCCGCCGCCGCCCGCGACGCGTACCTGGAGCTGGTCGGCCGGCTGAAGGACCTCGGTCTGGGCACGAAGGCCGAGATGTCCGTGAAGCTCTCCATGTTCGGCCAGGCGCTGGACGGGGGCCACGAGCTGGCGCTCGCCAACGTCCGCCCGGTCGTCGAGGCCGCCGCCGAGATCGGCACCACGGTCACCCTGGACGCCGAGGACCACACCACCCTCGACTCGATGTTCGCCATCCACGAGGAGCTGCGGAAGGACTACCCGCAGACCGGATGCGTCATCCAGGCCTACCTCTTCCGTACCGAGGAGGACGCGCGCCGCCTCGCCGCCGCGGGCAGCCGGGTACGCATCGTGAAGGGCGCCTACAAGGAGCCCGCCTCCGTCGCGTACCAGGAGAAGGCCGAGATCGACAAGGCGTACGTCCGCATCCTGCGGACGCTGATGGACGGCGAGGGCTACCCGATGATCGGGTCCCACGACCCGCGTCTGATAGCCATCGCCCAGGAGCTGGGCCGCAAGGCCGGGCGCAAGCTGGACGAGTACGAGTTCCAGATGCTGTACGGCATCCGCAGCGAGGAGCACATCCGGCTCGCGGCCGAGGGCCACCGGATGCGCGTCTACACCGCATACGGCACCGACTGGTACGGCTACTTCATGCGCCGCCTCGCGGAGAAGCCGGCCAACCTGCTGTTCTTCGGCCGCTCCATCCTCACCAAGGGCTGAGCCCCCTCCCCCTCCCTACCTAAGGAGCAACGGAACTCATGGACGCTGTGACCCAGGTCCCCGCGCCGGTCAACGAGCCGGTTCACTCCTACGCCCCGGGCTCCCCGGAGCGCGCCCGCCTGGAGGCCAAGCTCAAGGAGCTCAGCCAGAACCCGATCGACCTGCCGATGACCATCGGCGGCGAGAAGCGGATGGGCGGCGGCGAGCGCTTCGACGTCGTGCAGCCCCACAACCACAAGGCCGTCATCGGGACCTTCGCGGGCGCCACGGAGCAGGACGCGAAGGACGCGGTCGACGCCGCCCTCGCCGCCGCTCCGGCCTGGCGCGCGATGTCCTTCGACGACCGCGCGGCCATCATCCTGCGCGCCGCCGAGCTGCTCTCCGGCCCCTGGCGCGAGACGCTGGCCGCCTCGACGATGCTCGGCCAGGGCAAGACCGCCCAGCAGGCCGAGATCGACTGCCCCTGTGAGCTCGTCGACTTCTGGCGCTTCAACGTGCACTACGCGCGCCAGATCCTGGCCGAGCAGCCCCCGGCGAACTCCCCGGGCGTGTGGAACCGCATGGACCACCGCCCGCTGGAGGGCTTCGTCTACGCGATCACGCCGTTCAACTTCTCGGCGATCGCGGGCAACCTGCCCACCGCCCCCGCCCTCATGGGCAACGTCGTGGTGTGGAAGCCGTCCCCGACGCAGACCCACGCCGCCGTGCTGCTGATGCAGCTCCTGGAGGAGGCCGGTCTCCCCAAGGGCGTCATCAACCTGGTGACGGGCGACGGCATCGCCGTCTCCGAGGTGGCCCTGAACCACCGCGACCTGGCCGGTATCCACTTCACCGGCTCGACCCCCACCTTCCAGCACCTGTGGAAGACGGTCGGCAACAACATCGCCAACTACCGCACCTACCCGCGGCTCGTCGGTGAGACCGGCGGCAAGGACTTCGTCGTCGCGCACCCGTCGGCAGACCAGGCGATCCTGAAGACCGCGCTGACCCGCGGCTCCTTCGAGTACCAGGGCCAGAAGTGCTCCGCGTCCTCGCGGGCGTACGTCCCGGCCTCCATCTGGAACTCCGGTTTCAAGGAGAAGTTCGCGGCCGAGGTCGACTCCATCACCATGGGCGACGTCACGGACCTGTCGCACTTCATGGGCGCCGTCATCGACGACCGCTCGTTCGCGAAGAACAAGGCCGCCATCGACCGCGCCGCGGCCGACCCGGCGTGCACGATCATCGCGGGCGGCACGTACGACGACTCGGTGGGCTACTTCGTCCGCCCGACCGTCATCGAGTGCAGCGACCCCGAGAACGAGGTCTTCACGACCGAGTACTTCGGCCCGATCCTCGCCGTGCACGTCTACGAGGACGAGAAGTACGACGCGATGCTGGAGCAGATGGAGTCGGTCTCCGACTACGCGCTGACCGGTTCCGTCATCGCGGGCGACCGCGCCGCGGCCGCGGCCACGATGGAGAAGCTGCGGTACGCCGCGGGCAACTTCTACATCAACGACAAGTCGACCGGTGCCGTCGTCGGCCAGCAGCCCTTCGGCGGTGGCCGTGCCTCGGGTACGAACGACAAGGCGGGCGCCCCGCAGAACCTCCAGCGCTGGACCCTGACCCGGGCCATCAAGGAGACGCTGGTCCCGCCGACCGAGTACACCTACCCGCACCAGGGCTGACGCCCAGGGGCTCCGCCCCGCCACGAACTCCGCCTCCCGACCGGTTCCCCTGCCGGCCGGGAGGCGGTTTCCATGTCGGCCGGGCCGGGTTCAGCTCCAGCCGTGCACGATCAGCGAGAGCCCCACCGCGAACCCGCCGCCCAGCAGGACCAGGAAGCGGCCGTAGTGGCGGCGGTGGCGGCGCAGCAGCAGCCCGAACCCGGCGAGGCCGAGGCCGACCGTGAGCGTGCGCGAGCCGCGGGCCGCCGCGGACGCGCCGAGCCACTCGGCCGCCGGGACCCCGGCGCGCCCGGCCTCCGCGCCGTACACCTTGAACGGGACGCCGTTCCACGGCTGGTGGCGCACCGCGGACGCACCCTCCAGCGCCAGTTCGTGCCGGACCTCCGCGCGCATCCGGTCCGTGGTCAGCGGCGCGGGCAACTGGACCCCGGCCGAGGCCAGTTGCAGGGCGAGAAGGCCACCGGCCAGGCTGCCCGCGAGCGCGCCCAGCGACATCTTCAGCGCCGCCCGGGGCGCCGCCACGCACACCGCGCCCAGCAGCAGCTCCGGCATCAGCGGCCAGCTCAGCGCCTCCGCGAACGCCCAGCAGAACGCCAGCGGCAGCCCCCACCGCGAGGTGACCACGGCCGCCACCCGCCGCCGGGTCACCGAGTCCCGCAGCGGCTCCGTCGCCGTCCGGCTCTGCAGCGCCCGCACCGCGTCACGGGCCTGCTCCGGGGTGACCGCCGGCGCCAGTGGTTCGCCGACCGTCACCCGTACCAGCGAGGAGCGCAGCCGCCCGTGCTTGGGCAGCAGCCGGTCCGTGCCGGCGATCCCCACCGGCACGACCGGCACCCCCGCCTCCTCGGCCAGCACCAGTGCACCCCGGTGGAAGGAGCCCATCTCGCCGTCCCTGGCCCGGGTGCCCTCGGGGAACAGCACGACCGCCCGGCCCCCGCGCAGTTCACCGGCCATGGAGAGCAGATCGTCCATCCCGCCGCCGCCCCGCCGCACCGGGAACCCGGCTGCCAGCCTGCGGCAGATCCGGCGCCGCCACGGGGAGGCGAACCAGTAGTCCGCCGCCGCCCCGATCGCCGGGCCGTGCCGGGCGTCGAGCGCCGCGAGGAGGGCGGCCGTATCGGCGTGCGAGGAGTGGTTGGCGACCACCACACAGCCGCCCCTGGGCAGCCGGCCGCGCCGCTCGACCCCGCCGGTGAGGCTGAGGACGGTCCACCACAGAGCGCGCCTCAGCACGGCGGTGCATCGGGAGCGTACCGGGAGCACGGCCTGTGCGGGCGTGCGCGTGAGGGTGTTCATCAGGTCATCACCGTCGCCAGGAGAAGGGCCACGAGCAGGGAGTCGATCCGGTCGAGGAGGCCGCCGAAACCGGGCAGCCAGCTGCCCGCGTCCTTCACCCCCGACTCGCGTTTGACCATGGATTCGACCAGGTCGCCCAGGACGCAGCCGCCGGTCACCGCCGCCCACAGCGGCAGGCTGAACCCGCCCAGTACGAGCAGGAGTCCGGCCGTCGCGGCGGCCGCGCCGAGGACGCCCGCCCAGGTCTTGTTGGGGGAGAGCGGCGACAGCGGCCGGGCGAGCGGACCGCGCCGGCCCAGTGCCGTACCGCCGCACCAGGCGCCGACATCGCCGAGCGCCACCGCGAGGCCCACGGTGACCGCGGTCGCGCCGAGCGTCACCAGGCCGGTCAGCGCGACCGGGATCCACAGCAGCCCGAAGGCGGTACGGGCGCTGCGGGTGAATCCGGTCCGGTCGTCCCCGCCCAGCACCGAGGGCAGCGCGGCGGCGACCGGCAGCAGCGCCGCCGCCCGCAGGTCCAGGAGGTGGGGCGCGAGCCAGGCCAGCGCGGGCAGCACGAGCGCGGCGGCCACCAGCACCACGTGGTCACCGCGCCGCAGCCCCGCCATCCGGACGAACTCGCTCGCCGCGACCACTCCGAGCCCGGCGGCCAGCGCGTACGTACCGCCGCCGCCCAGCAGGTAGGACCCGAGGAAGACGGGTGCGACCAGCGCCCAGGTCCGCCACCGCCTGCGCAGCTCCGCCCGCATCCGCAGTTTCGAGGGCAGGACGGCGACGGCCGCGCCGCCCGCGCCGAGCACGCCCGCGACCAGCGGCACGGCGCGCGCCGCCGCCTCCTCCGCGATCAGTACGGCGCTCATGCCGTCTCCCGCCACAGGCCGGCCAGCCGGAGCCCGGCGGTGAGCAGCGAACCGGCCGCGATCACGGTCAGGACGGGCACGGCCCAGCCGCTCGCTGCGGCGACCACGACGAGCAGGCAGCGTTCGGTCTTGCCGACCGGGCCGCCGTTGCGCCGGAGTGCTCCCGCCGCCGCCCCGGCCAGCGACACCCAGGACGGCAGGGTGGCCGCGAGGCCGGTGAGGGCCACCAGCCACAGCGGGGCGAGGGTGAGGAAGCCGGCCAGCACGACGAGGTCGGCGACCCGGTCGCCCAGCTCGTTCAGGACCGCGCCGCGCCGGGTCGTGCGGCCCGTGTCGCGGGCCAGTGCCCCGTCCAGGTTGGCGAAGGCGAGCCGGGCCGCGAGCAGCACGGCGACCGGCAGTGCGGCGGGGCCGGCGGGCAGCCAGGCCAGTGCGGCGGCGGCGCCTGCCGCCGCGATGACGCCGGCCGCGGTGACGGTGTCGGGCGACACCTCGTGGTGGACCAGCGAGGCACGGACACCGGAGAGCCGGTTCGCGTACCAGGGCTTCAGAGCGTAGAGGCCGTTCATGGGTTCAACTGTTGTGCGTCGCACGTCACTTCGACACGGCGTGCGTACTCATGTGCGGGCTGAGTACGTGATGGGTGCGGGCGGATGTTGCCGCCTCAGTCGCCGGGCCGGTCCGACAGACGGATCAGCATCTTGCCGGTGTTCTCGCCGCGCAGCATGCCGAGGAAACCGTCCACGGTCCGTTCGATCCCGTCGACGACCGTGATGTCCGGGGTGATCCGGCCGCTCTGCAGATGCGGTACCAGGAGCTCCTCCAACTCGCCCTGCGCGTCGCGGTGGTTGCGGACCAGGACGCCTTCGAGACGCAGGCTCTTCTCGACCACGTCGTAGAGGTTGCGCGGGGCGGCGGGCGGCCGGGCGGCCGAGTGGTACTGGGCGATGGCGCCGACCCAGGCGATCCGGCCGTGCTCCCGCAGCACCGAGATGGCGCCCGAAAGATGGTCTCCGCCCACGCTGTCCACGGCGGCGTCGATCCCGTCCGGTGCCGCCTTCGCCAGCAGCTCGGCGACCGGCCCGTCGTGGTAGTCGAAGGCCGCGTCGAAGCCGAGATCCGCCGTGAGCCGGGCGGCCTTCGCGGCCGATCCCGTGCTGCCGATGATCCGCCCGGCACCCAGCAGCCGGGCGATGCGGCCCGTGGCGGTGCCGACCCCGCCCGCGGCGGCCGAGACGAACAGGTCCTGGCCCGCCCGGAACTCCAGGGTGCGGGTAAGGGCGACATAGGCGGTCAGCCCCGTGCCGCCGAGGACCGAGAGGTGAGCGGCCAGTGGCACCCCGTCGTACGAAGGGAGCTTGCGGGTGCCGAAGACACCGGCCGTGACCAGGGCGTGGGTGCGCCAGCCGTGCCGGTGGAAGACGAGATCGCCCTCGGCCAGGCCGGGGTCACGGGAGGCGACGACCCGGCCGGTCGCGCGGCCCTCCAGCGGGGTGTTCAGCTCCCATCCGGTGTCCATCTCCTCGCGGTGGTACGGGTCGACGGAGAGCTGGATGTTCTCCACCAGCGCCTGCCCGGGGCCGGGTACGGGGACCGGCGAGTCGACCAGGGAGAAGAGGTCCGGGGTGGGGAACCCGGAGGGGCGGGCGGTCAGCTGGAACGTGCGGGCCGTGCGGGTCGTCGTCATGGGCACGACCGTAGGAAGGAATCGATCGGCCGGGCAGTGGGTTGCGTCGATGGAAACGCCTTTTCCATGAATGGCGTTCATGCAACCAGGGGGCCCCGCGCGATGACCGATCTGACCCCGCACGAGCTGCGGATCATTGCCGCGGTCGAGAGCACCGGAAGTTTCTCCGGAGCCGCGGCGAGACTGGGTATGACGCAGTCCGCCGTCTCCCACGCCGTCCGCACCTGCGAGAGCAGGATCGGGGCGGTGCTCTTCGACCGCGGCCGCAAGGGCGCCGTGCCCACCCCGGCGGGCGTGACCGCGGTGGCGTACGCCCGTCGCGTCCTGCGGCTGCTGGAGCTGATGGGTGCCGAGGTGCGGGGAGCGGCGGCCGCTACCGAGGGGGGCGCCGCGGTGGCCGGCCCGCTGCGGATCGTCGCGTTCCGCAGCGCCGCCCTGCATCTGCTGCCGCCCGCCCTGGAGCGGCTCAGGGCCCGCCACCCGGGGATCGAGCCGGTGGTGCGGGTGGTGCGGGAGCTGGGACGGGGCACGGCGGGCGAGGTGCTGGACGGGCGGGCCGATCTGGGGATCGCGACGATCGGGGCCGGCTCCCCGATCCCCGGGGAACTGGTCGGGGGAGTGCTGCTGGAGGAGGAGTACGCCCTCGTGCACCCGGCAGGGCATCCGGCGCCGCGGACGCTCCCGCTGCTCGACTGGGCGGAGAGCTGCACGTCCTACACCCGCGACTGGTGGTCCGCGCAGGACTGGATCCCGCGCGCGACGATGGAGGCCGAGGACGACGGAGCGGTGCTCTCGATGGTGTCCCGTGGTCTCGGCATGGCGATCATGCCCGGACTGTCCCTCGAAGGAGCACCGGACACGGTGGCGATCACCGCTCTCGGACCGGAGCGCCCGACCCGCTCCGTGGGCTACGTCACTACCCCTGAGCTGGCACGATCGCTCGCCGTCCGGGCTCTCATCCGGGAGCTGCGGGCCGGCTGAGCCGAACCCCCGTCTCAGATAGTAGGAAGTCCGAGTAATTGTGGAGACAGAACGGCCCGGCTGCCCTAGCTTTGTAGGAGCCGAACGTCTCGCTGGAACCAGCGACTGGCGTTGTGAGTGCGTGCCCCGATGCAGGTAACCCCTGCGGCATCCGCTCCCGCCCCTTCCGGCGCCTCGAAATCAACGATCTCGAAATCACCGTTCACGAAGTTCGATCTCGAAATCCTCGCGATCTCAAGGAGTCGATCCACCATGGCCGAGACCACTGTCCGCCGCGTCCGTCACGCCCACCGCCCGACCGAGTCGGAGCGCCGGAACGCCGCCGCCGCCCTCCAGCGTGCCCTTGACCGCAGGGACAACGGCGGCTCCACCGGTCACTGACCGGGCCCGCCGGGGCCCGGCCGTGACCTGCTGATCAGCCCCGGCTGATCTCGAAGTGGTCGATGCGCTCGCCGGACTCGGCGAGCGCGGTGACCTTCATCCGGGCGTGCCGCCCGGCCTCCACCTCCACCGCGAGGAACGAGAAGCCGGTGTAGCGCACCCGGGACCACTCGACGGTCTCGGTGGCCTTTCCGCCGCCCTTGACCACGTGGTACGTGTTCACGCTCTCCAGGTCCGTGACGTGTCCCTCGTAGCTGTCCGGTGCCGGGAAGTCGTACAGCGCCTTGCCCGCGCCGCCCGCGGTGACGTACACGATGCCGTCCCGCTTCGGGTTGGTGCGCTCGCCGATCGGCACCTTGCGCTTGACGGTGTTCTTGAGGATCGCGTCGGTGCGCTCGTAGACGTGGTTGTGCCCGTTGATGACCAGGTCCACCTGGTGCTTCTCGAAGAGCGGCACCCAGGCGTCCCGTACCCCGCCGTCAGAGGCGTGCGCGTTGGTCGTGGAGAAGGCGCAGTGGTGGAAGAAGACCACCAGGAAGTCGATGTCGTGGCGGGCCCGCAGTTCGCCCAGGCGCCGGTCCAGCCAGCGCGTCTGCTTGCCGCCGCTGATGCCGAAGTTGGCGGGGATCTCGTAGGAGACGTCGTTGGCGTCGAGCGCGATCACGCCCACGTTGCCGTGCACGAAGGAGTAGGCGCCCGGCTGGTTCACCGGGTCGGGCCCGTTGTCGGGCAGCGTCCAGCGGGCGTTCTGGCCGCCGTAGCCGTCCGGCGAGTACCAGGCCTCCATGTCGTGGTTGCCGGTGGTCACCATCCACGGCACGGTCTTGGAGACGGTCTCCGTCTGCGCCAGGAACTGGTCCCAGGTGCGGGCGTCGTAGGTGTCGCTGCTCTGGCCGGAGCCCGAGGGGTCGGCGTAGCAGATATCGCCCGCGTGCAGGTGGAAGGCGGGGTTCTGGCCCAGGATCAGCTGGTCGTTGCCGAGCGCGTGGTAGCTGACGCCCTGGTCGCCGAAGGCGGTGAAGGTGAAGTTCCCGGCGCGCGAGGGCGCGGTGGTGAAGGTGCCGAGCGTGCCCAGGTTGCGGGTGTCGGCCGGGTCGAAGCCGTCGTGGCCGACACCGTAGTAGTACGTCGTGCCGGGCTTCAGCCGCTCCAGGCCCGCGTGTACGTAGAACTGCTCGGCGGCCGCGATCTTGCCGTCGTTCAGCCGGGGCGTGGTGAGGTGGCGCACCTCTGCGTCGATCTTCCGGCTCAGCGCCCACGGCTTGAGGCCGATCCGGATGTACGGGCGGCGCACGGCGAACGGGACCTGCCAGGAGACCGCCATCTGCGTCCTCGGGTCGGCTCCGTAGGCCAGGTGACGGCCGAACGGGGCGACCAGCGAGCCGTCCACCCGGGTCGTGCTGTGCGAGGTGAGCACCGTCGGCGCGGCGTACGCGGGGGAGGCGGTGAGGGAGGTGCCGAGACCCGCGCCGGCGACGGCGGCGGTCGCCACGCTCGTGCGCAGCACACCGCGACGGGTCAGTCGGCTGCGCAGGTAGTCGTGCTGCTCGGCCATGCTCATGCGGTCGGCGAGCTTCTCGGGGATTCCGAAGCGGGGGATGTCCATGGGCGACAACCTCCGCCCGCCGCCTGACGGCACCCTGTCGGATGGGTGAACGGTACACGTACAACGTCCCATGTGTCCGTATGGTGGACGTGACGTGTCATGGGGTGGGACGCGCAGTAGGGTGCGGGGCATGTCTCGCAGCATCAATCTCGCAGTGATCCCCGGTGACGGTATCGGCCGGGAGGTCGTGGCCCAGGGCCTCAAGGTCCTCAACGCTGTTCTCCCGCAGGATGTGAAGCTGGAGACCAAGGAGTACGACCTCGGCGCCCAGCGCTGGCACCGCACCGGTGAAACCCTCCCGGACGCGGAGCTGGAGGCCCTCAAGGGGCACGACGCCATCCTGCTCGGTGCGATCGGTGACCCCTCCGTGCCGTCCGGCGTCCTGGAGCGCGGGCTGCTGCTGAAGCTGCGTTTCGCCTTCGACCACTTCATCAACCTGCGGCCGTCGAAGCTGTTCCCGAACACCGAGACCCCGCTGGCCGGCCGTCCGGACATCGACTTCGTCGTCGTCCGCGAGGGCACCGAGGGCCCGTACACCGGGAACGGCGGTTCGCTGCGCACCGGTACCGAGCACGAGGTCGCCACCGAGGTCAGCCTCAACACCGCCTTCGGTGTCGAGCGCGTCGTCCGTGACGCCTTCGAGCGGGCCGCCGCCCGCCCGCGCAAGAAGCTGACGCTGGTCCACAAGAACAACGTCCTCGTGTATGCGGGCCACCTGTGGAAGAACACCTTCGACAAGGTGGCGGCCGAGTACCCCCAGGTCACCACCGACTACCTGCACGTCGACGCCGCGACGATCTTCTTCGTCACCCAGCCGGAGCGCTTCGACGTCATCGTCACCGACAACCTCTTCGGTGACATCCTGACCGACCTCGCCGCGGCCGTCTCCGGCGGCATCGGCCTGGCCGCCTCCGGCAACATCAACCCGACGGGCGCCTTCCCGTCGATGTTCGAACCGGTCCACGGCTCCGCCCCCGACATCGCGGGCCAGGGCAAGGCCGACCCGACCGCGACGATCCTCTCCGTCGCCCTCCTGCTGCGCCACCTCGGCTACGAGGCCCAGGCCGTGCGCATCGAGGACGCCGTCTCCGCGGACCTCGCGGAGCGCGAGGGGAGCGCCCGCACCACCGACGAGATCGGCGACGCGCTCGCGGTACGCGTAGCGGGCTGATCCGACGACTGCCTCAAAGCCGCCGGGTCCCACAGGCACCCGGCGGCTTCTCCTGTGCGGCCCCGGGTGTCACCATCGAATCCTGGACCGCACACACGTCATTTCGTGCACGGCCTCCCGCGAGAGATAATCGAACGGGGCCGTGGCTCGCCATGAAGCTCGGACGTCCTACAACCTGTCCGGCGGGAGTGGGCGTGAGTGCGGTCCTACACACACAAAACGGTGAAGGACACGTACTCATGACGACGCCCACGATCGAGCTCAAGCCCTCCTCGAACCCGCTGTCCGACGCGGAGCGCGAGGCGATCCTGGTCAAGCCCGGATTCGGCCGCTACTTCACCGATCACATGGTGACCATCAAGTGGACCGAAGGCCGCGGCTGGCACGACGCCCAGCTCGTCCCGTACGCGCCGCTGTCGATCGACCCGGCCAACATGACGCTCCACTACGGCCAGGAGATCTTCGAGGGCCTCAAGGCCTACCGCCGGCCCGACGGCTCGGTCGCCACCTTCCGCCCCGAGGCCAACGCCGCGCGCTTCCAGGCCTCCGCCCGCCGGCTCGCGATGCCCGAGCTGCCCGTCGAGACCTTCGTCGAGGCCTGCGACGCGCTGGTCCAGCAGGACGCGGCCTGGGTCCCGGGGCACGGCGGCGAGGAGTCGCTGTACCTGCGCCCGTTCATGATCGCGACCGAGGTCGGCCTCGGGGTGCGCCCGTCGAACGAATACCTCTTCCTGGTCATCGCCTCGCCGGCCGGCGCGTACTTCCCCGGCGGTGTGAAGCCCGTCTCCATCTGGCTCTCCGAGGACCGCGTCCGCGCCGTCCCGGGCGGCATGGGCGACGCCAAGACCGGCGGCA
This sequence comes from Streptomyces sp. NBC_00341, assembly GCF_041435055.1. Classification (NCBI taxonomy): domain Bacteria; kingdom Bacillati; phylum Actinomycetota; class Actinomycetes; order Kitasatosporales; family Streptomycetaceae; genus Streptomyces; species Streptomyces sp. NBC_00341. Next base: position 6,421,939 of record NZ_CP108002.1, read on the forward strand.
ACTACGCCGCCTCCCTCCTTGCCCAGGCCGAGGCCGCCGCCAAGGGCTGCGACCAGGTCGCCTACCTCGACGCCGTCGAGCACAAGTGGGTCGAGGAGCTCGGCGGGATGAACCTGTACTTCGTGTACGGCAACCGCATCGTCACCCCGTCCCTGACCGGCTCGCTCCTGGCCGGCATCACCCGCGACTCGCTGCTCAGGCTCGCCGCGGACCTCGGCTACGAGCCCGAGGAGAGCCGGGTCTCGATCGACCAGTGGCGCGACGACTCGGCGGCGGGCACCCTCACCGAGGTCTTCGCCTGCGGCACCGCCGCCGTCATCACCCCCGTCGGCACCGTGAAGAGCGCGGGCGGCGAGTGGACCCAGGGCGACGGCACGCCGGGCCCGGTCACCCTCAGGCTGCGCGAGCGCCTGCTGGACATCCAGCGCGGTACCGCGGAGGACACCCACGGCTGGATGCACCGGATCGGCTGACCGGGCACGGGCCCCTCAGGGCGTGTGCTGAGCCGCCGGCCGGGCCTGCCCGCGGGCCCGGCCGGCGGCGCTCTGCGCACCCGGCCGGGTCAGCACGGCGTACGTCACCCCGCCCACCAGCCCCGACAGCACGAAGCTGCAGTCCACCCCGCCGGTCAGCGTGAGCAGCGGGCCCTCGTAGAGCGGGGTGGAGACGCCGCACAGGCCCACCGCGGCGCCGAGCGCCCAGCCGATGGTGGCGTGTGGATGCCAGCCGGCCCGGAACCAGTAGACGCCGCCCCGGGTGCCCCGGTTGTAGACCTGGAGGGCCTCCGCGTCGTACGCACCCCGGCAGCGCCGGTGCGCGATCATCGTGATGACCGCCCAGGGCGTGCCGATCGCGGTGAGCAGCAGCACGAACGACGTCATCGCCGACTGCGCGTTCCACACGAAGTGGCCCAGGAACACGAACGCCGTGGCGACCCCGGCGACGACCAGCGTGGCCCGTGCCCGGGTGGCGCGCGGCAGGATCGCGTCCAGGTCGAGGCCCATCGAGTAGAGCATCAGCCCGGCGTTGCCCACCGAGCCCGCGGTCGCCGCGAGGAGCAGCGGGACCAGGTACCAGGCGGGTGCGGCGGCGACCAGCGGGCCCGCGTAGTCGAGCGAGGCGCGGGCCGCGAGCGCGGTGTACGTACCGAAGAGCTGCGGGACCAGCAGTCCGACGACCAGGCCGAGGCAGGTGGCCCGCAGTACCCGGCGCGGGTGGTGGCGGACCGGTGAGATGTACCGGGTGTAGTCCCCGAGCAGCGTGATGAAGGCGATCGGCCCGCTCAGCCCGGCGGCCACGGCGGACAGCGCCCAGGTGGGCCAGAACGAACCGAGCAGGTACGGGGTGTCCGGCGGCGCCGCCGTCGTGAGGTCCGGCGCGTAGGCGATCAGCCCGATGAGCAGCAGTACGGTCATGCCGACCGCGAGGATCTTGCTCAGGCGCAGCAGCAGCCGGTACCCGTACACCGCGCCGACGACCGTACAGGCCGCCAGTACCGCGTAGACCAGGGTGTGCGAGAGGCCGCCGGAGGGGAGTCCGGCGAGGCGGGCCAGGGTGCCCACCATCACATCGCCGCCGATCCACAGGGTGAGAGCGGTGTACCCCAGCGCGAGCAGCAGTCCGACGACGGACCCGACGAGCCGGCCGCGTACGCCGAAGGCCGCGCCGCTGGAGGTCGACAGGTTCGTCGCCGTGCGCAGCGAGACCAGGGCGAGCGGTGCGGTGACCGCGACCCCGACGGCCGTCCCGACGACGACCGAGGTCACCGCGGGCCACAGGCCCAGCCCGAAGGAGACCGGCAGCCAGCCGAAGACGATCACGCCCAGGCAGAGGTTCGATCCGAGCAGGATCGAGACGAGGTCACGCGGGGTGCTGGTGCGCTCCGCCTCCGGGATGGTGTCGACTCCGCGCTGTTCGATCGGCATGAGGCCGCCCCTGACGTTCGACTATTTGAGTGCTGCTCAATGTGGCGTAGGTCGATGCGGCTCGTCAATGGTCTAGGTGTTCTGGATTCTTTGCGTGAGGGGTGGAGTGGTGGACGAGTCGCAGTTAGAGTGACGTTCAAACAGGAGGTGTGGTGACGTGCGACTGACCCCGAGCGAACGTGACCGGCTGCTGCTCTTCGGAGCCGCCGAACTTGCCCGTGCCCGACGGGCCCGCGGGCTGAGGCTCAACGTCCCGGAGGCGACCGCGCTGGTCGCGGACACCGTCTGCGAGGCGGCCCGCGACGGGCGACGGCTCGCGGAGGCGATAGCGGCCGCCCGCGCCGTGCTCGGAGCCGACGACGTGCTGCCGGGAGTGGCGGACGTGGTCACGGAGGTGCACGTGGAGGCCGTCTTCGACGACGGGTCACGGCTCGCCGTGGTGACCGACCCCATCGGCGCCGGTGCCGGGACCCGGCTGGGCGACAGCGCCCCCGGCGCCCTGCTGCCCGCCCCGGCGCACGCCGAACCGGAGCCCGCGCTGCGGCTGACCGTGCGCAACACCGCGACGGTGCCGATCAGCGTCACCTCGCACTTCCACTTCTTCGAAGCCAACCCCCGGCTCGACTTCGACCGGGCGGCCGCGTACGGCATGCGGCTGTGCGTGCCGGCCGGATCGTCGGTCCGGTTCGATCCGGGCGGCACGGCCGAGGTCGGACTGGAGCCGATCGGCGGCGCCCGGATCGCGATCGGCTTCGCCGGTCTGGTGGACGGTCCGCTGGACGCGCCCGGCGCGAAGGAGGAGGCCCTGCGACGCGCGGTGGCCTGCGGCTATCTCGGAGCGGAGGGCGACGCCTGATGAACCCCTACGCATACGCGTCGGTCCACGGACCCCGCGCCGGGGACCGGGTCGTGCTCGGCGACTGTGGCCTGGTGGTGCGCGTCGAGTCGGACGCGCAGCGCCACGGCGACGAGTTCCTGGCCGGATTCGGCAAGACCGCGCGCGACGGGCTGCACCTCAAGGCCGCCGCCGTCCGCGACACCTGCGACGTGGTCATCAGCAACGTGCTGGTCATCGACGCGGTCCAGGGCATCCGGAAGGTCTCCATCGGCATCCGCGAGGGCCGCATCCACGCGATCGGCCGGGCCGGCAACCCGGACACCCTCGACGGGGTGGACGTCGTCGTCGGCACGGGCACCACCATCGTCCCGGGCGAGGGGCTGATCGCCACGGCCGGCGCCGTCGACACCCATGTCCACCTGCTCTCGCCGCGCATCATGGAGGCCTCGCTCTCCTCCGGCGTCACCACCGTCATCGGCCAGGAGTTCGGCCCGGTCTGGGGCGTCGGCGTCAACTCGCCATGGGCGCTGCGGCACGCGTTCAACGCGTTCGACGCCTGGCCCGTCAACATCGGCTTCCTGGCCCGGGGTTCGTCCTCCGACGACGCGCCGCTGGTGGAGGCGCTGGCCGAGGGCGGCGCGTCCGGCTTCAAGGTGCACGAGGACATGGGCGCGCACACCCGCGCCCTGGACACCGCCCTGCGGGTCGCGGAGGAGCACGACGTCCAGGTCGCCCTGCACAGCGACGGGCTGAACGAATGCCTCTCCGTCGAGGACACCCTGAGCGTCCTGGACGGCCGGACGATCCACGCCTTCCACATCGAGGGCTGCGGCGGCGGACACGTACCCAACGTCCTGAAGATGGCGGGCGTCCCGAACGTCATCGGCTCGTCCACCAACCCGACGCTGCCCTTCGGCCGGGACGCGGTGGCCGAGCACTACGGGATGATCGTCTCCGTCCATGACCTGAAGACGGACCTGCCCGGCGACGCGGCCATGGCCCGGGACCGGATCAGGGCCGGGACGATGGGCGCGGAGGACGTCCTGCACGACCTCGGCGCGATCGGCATCACCTCCTCCGACGCGCAGGGCATGGGCCGCGCGGGCGAGACCGTACGCCGCACCTTCGCCATGGCCGGAAAGATGAAGGCCGAGCTGGGCCCGCTGGAGGGCGACGGCCCGCACGACGACAACGCCCGGGTGCTGCGCTACGTGGCGAAGCTGACGATCAACCCGGCCATCGCGCACGGGCTGAGCGACGAGATCGGCTCGGTCGAGGTGGGCAAGCTCGCCGACATCGTGCTCTGGAAACCGCAGTACTTCGGCGCGAAGCCGCAGCTGGTCCTGAAGTCGGGCTTCCCCGCCTGGGGAGTGACGGGCGACCCCAACGCGGCGACCGACACCTGCGAACCGCTGGTCCTGGGGCCGCTGTTCGGCGGGCACGGGGCGACCCCGGCCGATCTCTCGGTGGCGTTCGTCGCGAAGGCCGCCGCCGCTCTCGGCTCCGACCTGATGCCGACCCGGCGGCGCAGGGTCGCGGTACGCGGCACCCGTTCCATCGGCCCGGCGGATCTGCGCCTCAACTCCCGCATCGGGGAGGTCGGGGTGGACGGGGACAGCGGTCTGGTGACGCTGGACGGGGCTCCGATGCGGTCCGGGCCCGCCGACTCGATCTCGCTCAACCGCCTCTACTTCCTGTAGATCCAGCACTCCACGAGTGGTAGCCGCAGCACTCCACGAGCACCGCCCCGCTTCACGACACACAGCCTTCAGGAGTCCGACGAGATGACCTTCCGCATGCCGGCCGAATGGGCCCCGCACGAGCGCACCTGGATGGCCTGGCCCGGCCCCAACGCCACGTTCACCGGCGACGACCTGGCCAGGGCCCGGGAGGCGTGGGCCGCCGTGGCCCGCGCCGTACGCCGCTTCGAGCCGGTGACCATGGTCGTACCGACCGGGCAGTCCCAGGAGGCCAGGCCCCTCCTCGGCCCGGACATCGAGCTGGTCGAACGGGATCTGGACGACGCCTGGATGCGCGACATCGGGCCGACCTTCGTCACCGACGGCAGCCGGCTCGCCGCCGTGGACTGGGTCTTCAACGGCTGGGGCGCGCAGGACTGGGCCGTCTGGGAGCACGACGCGAAGATCGCCCGCCAGGTCGCCGGCCTCGCCGGAGTCCCGGTGCACAGCTCGCCCCTGGTCAACGAGGGCGGCGGCATCCACGTCGACGGCGAGGGCACCGTACTGCTCACCGAGACCGTGCAGCTGGGCCCCGAGCGGAACCCGGGCTGGACGAAGGAGCGGGCCGAGGCCGAGATCCACGCCAGGCTCGGCACCACGAAGGCGATCTGGCTGGAGCGCGGGCTGACCGGCGACTACCCGCCGCACGGCTTCGGCACCCTGGGCCATGTCGACATCGTCGCCGCGTTCGCCGGCCCCGGGATCGTCGTCGCCCACACCCAGCCGGACCCCGCCCACCCCGACCACGAGCTCTGCGCGCGGAACGTGGAGCTGCTCCGCTCGGTGACCGACGCGCGCGGCCGGGCCCTGCGGGTCGTCGAGGTCCCGGCGCCCGCCGCCGTGCGGGACGAGGAGGGCCACTGGGTCGACTACTCCTACATCAACCACTACGTCTGCAACGGCGGCGTCGTGCTGTGCGGCTTCGACGACCCCCGCGACGAGATCGCGGCGGGCATCTTCCGTCGCCTGTACCCCGGACGCACCGTCACCCTGGTGGACGCCCGCACCATCTTCGCGGGCGGCGGCGGCATCCACTGCATCACCCAGCAGCAGCCCGCGGTCCCCGGCTGACCGGCGCATCCGGTAGAACGTACGGGTGAACCAGACGCCCAGCGCACCGGCCGCGCGATGACCCCGCCCCCCGCCAGACGGCGCAACACGGCCCCGCCCCGCGAGTCCCTGCTCGTCGCCGCCATGGCCACCATCGCCGAGCGCGGGCTCGACGGGCTGACCATGGCCGGGCTCGGCCGGGAGGTCGGGATGAGCAGCGGGCACCTGCTGTACTACTTCCGCACCAAGGACGAACTGCTGCTGCAGACCCTGGAGTGGAGCGAGGGCCGGCTCGGCGCCGAACGCGGCGCCCTGCTCTCCCGGCAGGCGCCCGCCACCGAACGGCTCGACGCGTATGTCGACCTGTACGTCCCCGACGGGCCGCGCGACCCGCACTGGACGCTCTGGCTGGAGGTCTGGAACCGCTCGCAGAACGCCGACGCCGACGCCCGCGGGCGGATGGCCGCGATCGAGGGGGCCTGGCACCGGGACCTGGTGGCGCTGCTGGCCGAGGGCATCTCGCGCGGCGAGTTCGCCGCCGTGGACCCCGACCGCTACGCCGCCCGGCTGCGCGCCCTCCTGGACGGCTTCAGCGTCCACGTCGCCGTCGGCATCCCCGGCACCGGACGCGAACAAGTCCTGTCCCACGTAGAGGAGTTCCTGCGGGATTCACTACTGCGGTGAACACAACGCACGTAAGTACGCCCGATCGTTGTCCTCTGCATCCTTGTTAGTCCTCCGGCCGTTGGGGCACGGTGACCAACCATGGGACGAGAGCAGTGGAAGAAGATCTGGGTCGGCTCCGCCGGCAACATGGTCGAGTGGTTCGACTGGTTCGTGTACGCGACCTTCGCGGTCTACTTCGCGGACGCGTTCTTCCCCGAGGGCAACGAGACCGCCAACCTCATGAACACCATGGGGATCTTCGCCGTCGGCTTCTTCATGAGACCGGTCGGCGGCTGGCTGCTCGGCCGGATCGGTGACCGCAAGGGCCGCAAGGCCGCGCTCACCCTCACCGTCACCCTCATGTCGGCCTCCGCGATCCTGATCGCCGTCGCGCCCACCTACGACGTCGCCGGATACGGCGGGGTCGCCGTCCTGATGCTCGCCCGGCTGCTCCAGGGCCTGTCGGTCGGCGGCGAGTACGCCGCCAGCGCCACCTACCTCACCGAGGCCTCCGCCCCGGAGAAGCGCGGCTTCGCCTCCAGCTTCCAGTACGTCTCCATGACCGCGGGCCAACTCGTCGGCCTCGGACTCCAGATCGTCCTCCAGCGCAACATGTCGGACGCGGCGCTGCACAGCTGGGGCTGGCGTATCCCGTTCGTGGTCGGGGCGCTCGGCGCCGCCATCGTCTTCTACCTGCGCCGCTCCATGCTGGAGACGGAGGTGTACGCCGAATCCGGCGCGGCCGGGCAGGAGGACCGGGGCACGCTCAAGGTGCTCTGGCAGCACCGGCGAGAGGCGTTCCTGGTGATGGCGCTGACCATGGGCGGGACGGTGGCGTACTACACGTACACCACCTACCTCACCAAGTTCCTCTCCAAGAGCGCCGGCATGGACAAGTCAACCGCCTCGCTCGTCAGCTTCTGCGCGCTGTTCGTCTTCATGTGCATCCAGCCGCTGGCCGGGATGCTGTCCGACCGGATCGGCCGCCGCCCGCTGCTGATCACCTTCGCCGTCGGCTCGACCTTCCTGACCGTGCCGATCATGACGATGCTCAGGCACGCCAGCACCTTCTGGCCCGCGCTCGGCCTCGCGCTCCTCGCCCTGGTCGTGGTCACCGGCTACACCTCCATCAACGCCTGCGTGAAGGCCGAGCTGTTCCCGACCGGCATCCGCGCCCTGGGGGTCGGCCTCTCCTACGCCGTCGCCAACGCGCTGTTCGGCGGCACCGCCGAGTACGTGGCGCTCTGGTTCAAGAACGCCGGCGCCGAATCCGGCTTCTACTGGTACGTGGCGGGCTGCGCCGCGGTCTCCCTGATCGTCTACCTGTCGATGCGCGAGACCCGCGACATCGACCTGAACCGGGTCGCCGCGGCCGGGCAGCCGCAGGGGCAGCCGCAGCAGTCCGGAGCGACGAGCGTCACGCCCGCATCCTGAGACAGGGCACGTCACGGAGGCGGTCCTGTGCCAGACTGCCTCCGTGTCCTCGTTCGTCATGATTATTGGCAACAGGCGCGCCGGTCCGCAGTGACCGTCCCGTACCACCACGTACGGCGCGGCCATCGTGCCCCAGACCCGCGCGCAGACCTCTCGCACCCGCGAGGGGTTTTTTGTTTTCCGGCCCTCACCTCGGCCGGAGCGAGGCGCGCGGGATGATGGGGGCAAGTGGAGCCAGATCGTCCGGATCCACTCATCCGACAGGAGTCAGACCAGCATGACCACCGAGGCCAAGCCCACCGACGACAGCTTCCACGTCTTCGACACCACCCTGCGCGACGGTGCGCAGCGTGAAGGCATCAACCTGACGGTCGCCGACAAGCTCACCATCGCCCGGCACCTGGACAACTTCGGCGTCGGCTTCATCGAGGGCGGCTGGCCGGGCGCCAACCCCCGTGACACCGAGTTCTTCGCCCGCGCCCAGCAGGAGATCGAGTTCCGCAACGCCGAGCTGGTCGCCTTCGGCGCGACCCGCAGAGCGGGCGGCAAAGCGGCCGAAGACCCCCAGGTCAAGGCGCTGCTGGAGTCGGGCGCACCGGTGATCACGCTGGTCGCCAAGTCCCACGACCGCCATGTGGAACTGGCCCTGCGCACCACGCTGGAGGAGAACCTGGAGATGGTCCGCGACACCGTCTCCTTCCTCCGCGAACAGGGCCGCCGGGTCTTCGTCGACTGCGAGCACTTCTTCGACGGCTACCGCGCCAACGCCGAGTACGCCAAGGCCGTCGTGCGGACCGCGTACGAGGCCGGTGCGGACGTCGTCATCCTCTGCGACACCAACGGCGGGATGCTCCCGGCCCAGGTCCAGGCCGTCGTCTCCACCGTCCTCGCGGACACCGGCGCCCGCCTCGGCATCCACGCCCAGGACGACACCGGCTGCGCCGTCGCCAACACCCTGGCCGCGGTCGACGCGGGCGCCACCCACGTCCAGTGCACCGCCAACGGCTACGGCGAGCGGGTCGGCAACGCCAACCTCTTCCCCGTCGTCGCCGCGCTGGAGCTCAAGTACGGCAAGACCGTGCTGCCCGAGGGCGCGCTGGCGGACATGACCCGCGTCTCGCACGCCATCGCGGAGGTCGTCAACCTCGCCCCCTCCACGCACCAGCCCTACGTCGGTGTCTCGGCCTTCGCGCACAAGGCCGGACTGCACGCCTCCGCGATCAAGGTCGACCCCGACCTCTACCAGCACATCGATCCCGCGCTGGTCGGCAACAGCATGCGGATGCTCGTATCGGACATGGCGGGCCGCGCCTCCATCGAGCTCAAGAGCCAGGAGCTCGGCATCGACCTCGGGGGCGACCGCGAGCTGGTCGGACGCGTCGTCGAGCGGGTCAAGGAGCGCGAGCTCAGGGGCTACACCTACGAGGCGGCCGACGCCTCCTTCGAGCTGCTGCTGCGGGCCGAGGCCGAGGGCCGGGTGCGCCGCTACTTCCGTACCGAGTCCTGGCGCGCCATCGTCGAGGACCGCCCCGACGGTACGCACGCCAACGAGGCGACCGTGAAGCTCTGGTCCAAGGGCGAGCGCATCGTCGCGACCGCGGAGGGCAACGGCCCGGTCAACGCGCTGGACCGGGCGCTGCGGGTGGCCCTGGAGCGGATCTACCCCCAGCTCGCCAAGCTGGAGCTGGTGGACTACAAGGTCCGCATCCTGGAAGGGCGCACCGGCACCGACTCCACGACCAGGGTCCTGATCACCACCGGCGACGGCACCGCCGACTGGTCGACCGTGGGTGTCGCGGAGAACATCATCGCGGCGTCCTGGCAGGCGCTGGAGGACGCGTACACCTTCGGCCTGCTGCGGGCGGGGATCGAGCCGACGGAGTAGTGCGGGACCCGCTGCGCCGCCGGGACGTGTCCGTGTCCCGGCGGCGCAGCGGGCTTTGCGGATGTGCAGCCGGCCGCTTTGCTCCGGCGGGGACGCCGTCCCGGGCGCAGCCGGTGCCGACAGGGCCCGAGCCGCTCATGGAGTTGCGGACGAGGCATGAGTGAACTGCCCTCATGCGCCCATGTCAAGAGTTTGCGCGTTCAGGACTTGAACACATCGACCTTTCTCGCGGCTCGAAGGATGGGTACGGACCAATCTCGGCGTGAAGTATTGACGGCTCTGTGTCGGCGGGGTTAACTCACGCCACCAACGCCGGTACCGGTTCCGGAACCGGTTCCACGACCGGCCGTTCGCTCTGTCCTGTGGTGTCCTGGAGGCCCTCCGATGCGTGTCACCATCGCTGATGTCGCCCGCGAGGCCGGCGTCAGCAAGACGACCGTGTCCCGGGTCATCAACACCAAGGGCGAAGTGGACGGTTCAACGGCCGCCCGTGTTCGTGAAGTGATCGCACAGCTCGGTTATGTGCCCAGCTCGGGCGCCGTCGGTCTGGCCCGCGGCAGCAGCCGCACGGTCGGGATGCTGGTGCCCTCGCTGACCTGGCCGTGGATGGGCGAGGTGCTTCAGGGCGTCGTCGACACCGTCGAGGCCGCCGACTACGGTCTGCTGCTCTTCACCTGCAACCGCGGGGCCGAGTCCGTGGAGCGCTTCACCAGCCAGGTGTCGGCGCGCGCCTTCGACGGACTGGTCGTGGTCGAACCCGAGAACACCCTCGACCACCTCACCGCACTGCACCGCGCCGGCCTGCCGATCGTGCTGATCGACGATCGCGGCCACCACCCCGAGTTCCCCTCCGTCGTGACCACCAACCACGAGGGAGGCGCGTCGGCCGCCCGCCATCTGCGGGCTGCCGGACGCACCAAACCCCTGGTCATCACGGGACCCCACGACTTCGGCTGCGTACGCGACCGGCTCGCGGGATTCCTCTCCGTGCTGCCCACGGACCTCGTCGTCCGCGGCGACTTCACCGAGATCTGCGGCCGGCTGGCCGTGGAGCAACTCCTCGCCTCCGGGGTGGAGTTCGACTCGGTCTTCGCGCACAACGACATCACCGCGGCAGGCGTGCTGCGGGCGCTGCGCGCCGCGGGACGGTCCGTTCCCGGCGACATCGCGGTGGTCGGCTTCGACGACATCCCGATGGCCGAGCACACCGAACCGCCGCTCACCACCGTGCGCCAGCCCACCCGGCAGATGGGTGAGACGGCCGCGCGGCTGCTGCTCTCGCACCTCGGCGGCACCGCCGTACCCGACGCACCCCTCGTGCTGCCCACCGAACTGGTCGTGCGCCACTCGGCGCCCTAGCGGCCGGGGCCGGCCACGGCCCCACCGCTCCCGTACTCCGCGCAGCAGCCGGCTGCGCGCCCCCGCACCGCATCAGCACCCGCACCAGCCCGTACCCGGCGCGCCGAGCGCTGCCCGTTTCCGGATCTCCCAGACCCGCCAGTCCCTCCTGGAGTCGCCATGTCCGCACGCCGTCACCACACGCTCAGAGCGGTCGCGCTCGCCACCGCGGTGGTCGCGCTCGCCGCCGGATGCTCGTCAGCCAACTCGAACGCCAACAAGGGCGGCGGCGCCGCGTCGGGCGTCCTGAACATCGGCAAGCCGGACGGGCCGCAGACGAACAACAGCAACCCGTTCCTGAACACCTCGGCGGGCGCCACCCTCGGCTACCGCTACATGATCTACGAGCCGCTGGCGATGGTGCGCCAGATCCGGCCCGCCGAAAAGCCCAAGCCGTGGCTGGCGACGGAATGGAAGTGGGACCTCAACTTCACCAAGGTCACCTTCACCCTGAACGACAAGGCCAAGTGGGCCGACGGCAAGCCGCTGACCGCCGACGACGTCGCGTTCACCTTCAACCTGCTGAAGAAGCACCCGGCGCTCAACGCCGACGGCATCGCGTGGGGCGGGGTCGAGGTGCAGGGCGAGAAGGTCGTGCTGACCTTCGACGACTCGCAGTACGTCAACCAGAACAAGATCCTTCAGCAGTTCATCGTGCCCAAGCACATCTGGGAAGGCGTCAAGGACCCGGAGACCTGGCCCAACCGCACGCCCGTCGGCTCGGGCCCGTACAAGCTCAAGACGTTCACGCCGCAGACCACCACCCTGACCGCCACGCCCACCTACTGGAAGGGCTCGACGAAGGTCAAGGAGCTGCGGTACAGCACCTACAACGACAACAGCGCCGCCACCACCGCGCTGGCCAGCGGCAAGCTGGAGTGGTCGTTCGTCTTCATGCCGAACTACAAGCAGCTGTTCATATCCAAGGACCCCAAGAACCACAAGCTGTGGTTCCCGTCCGGGCTCGGCATCCACGGCCTCTGGTTCAACACCGCCCGCAAGCCGTTCGACAACCCGGCGCTGCGCAAGGCCATGGCGATGGTCGTCGACCGCAACGCGATCTACACCCAGGCCGAGGCGACGCTCTACCCGGAGATCACCAACCCGACCGGCATCCCGCTGCCCGCCGGTAAGTCCTTCCTCGCCCCCGAGTACAAGGACGCCACCACCAAGCCCGACGTCGAGGGCGCCAAGAAGGTCCTGGAGAAGGCCGGCTTCACGCTCAGCGGCGGCGTGCTGAAGGACCCGGGCGGCAAGCCGGTGAAGCTGACCCTCACCGACCCGGCCGGCTGGAACGACTACATCACCGGCCTCGCGATCATCAAGGACAACATCAAGAAGCTCGGCATCGATGCCAAGGTCAAGACGCAGACGGCCGACGCCTGGACCGCCGACGTGGCCAACGGCAACTTCGACGCCACCCTGCACTGGACCAACAGCGGCTCGACCCCGTACGACATGTACCAGAACATCATGGACGGCGCGCTGCTCCAGCCCATCGGCAAGCCCTCCCAGCAGGGCAACTTCGGCCGCTTCAAGAGCACCGAGGCCACCGAGGCGCTCAAGGACTTCGCCAACGCCACGTCCGACACCACCCGCATCACCGCGATGAACGCCCTGCAGAAGATCATGGTCGAGCAGGCGCCGATGATCCCGACCGCCGCCGCCCCCATCGGGGCCGAGTACTCCACCAAGAACTGGGTGGGCTGGCCCACGGAGGCCGACCCGTACGCCGACCCGCAGCACACCCAGCGCTCGGCGCTGGAAGTCGTGCTGAAGCTCAAGCCGTCCAAGTAGGACACAGGGATCCAGGTACCGGCCATGTCTGAACAGTTCGAAAAGAACCACGTCGTGCTCGAAGCACGCGGAGTCACCAAACACTTCGCCGTACGGCGCACCGGCCGCGATCTCCTCGCGGGCAAGCGCCGTACCGTCCACGCCGTCGACGACGTCTCGCTGAAACTTCGGCGCGGCACCGTCACGGCACTGGTGGGGGAGTCGGGCTCCGGGAAGTCCACCGTCGCCAGACTGCTCGCGCAGCTGTATCCGCTCACCGAGGGCGAGATCCACCTGGGCGGGCAGCCGGCGAAGGCCGGACGTGGCCGGTCCTTCCGCAGTTACGTACGCCGGGTCCAGCTCATCTTCCAGGACCCGTTCGCCTCGCTGAACCCGGTGCACACCGTGCGCTACCACCTCACCCGGTCGCTGAAGATCCACGACCGGGCGGGGAACGGCGAGGCGGAACTGGAACAGAACCTGACCGCTCTGCTGAACCGCGTCCAGCTGACTCCTCCTCATCAGTACCTGGACAAGTTCCCGCACGAGCTGTCGGGAGGTCAGCGCCAGCGCGTGGCCATCGCCCGCGCGCTCGGCGCCGACCCCCAGGTCCTCCTCGCGGACGAGCCCGTCTCGATGCTGGACGTCTCGATCCGGCTCGGGGTCCTCAACCTGCTCAAGGACCTCAAGGACCGCATGCACCTCGCGATCCTCTACATCACCCACGACATCGCCTCCGCCCGCTACTTCGCGGACTCCACGCTGGTGATGTACGCGGGCCGGATCGTGGAGGGCGGCGACAGCGAGACCGTCACCCAGCGCCCCGCCCACCCCTACACCCAGCTGCTGATCGCCTCGGCACCCGACCCGGACCGGGTGGTCGCCGAGGAGGAGCAGGAGGAGACGGGCAGCGGCGAGCCCCCCTCGCTCATCGACCCACCGGCCGGCTGCCGCTTCCACCCGCGCTGCCCCAAGGCGATGGAGCGCTGCCGCACCGAGCTGCCGCCCCGGTTCGACCTGGCCGACGGCCAGTGGGCGGCCTGCTGGCTGTACGCGGACGGCGCCGGCCGCGCCGGTGACCACGAGAAGGAGGCCGCGAAGTGAAGTACCTGCTGCAGAGGCTCGCCTTCTACCTGGTCACCGCGTGGGCCGCGATCACCATCAACTTCCTCATCCCGCGGCTGATGCCCGGCGACCCGGTGCAGTCGCTCATCGCCCGGTTCCAGGGACAGCTGGACACCAGCGCCATCGCCTCCCTGGAGGCGCTCTTCGGCCTGGACAAGCACCAGTCGATCTGGCAGCAGTACACCGACTACTGGGGCCACCTGCTCGACGGCGACCTCGGCCTGTCGTTCACCTTCTTCCCGACCCCGGTCAGCGAGGTCATCGCCCAGTCGCTGCCGTGGACACTCGCGCTCGTCGGCATCACCACGCTGATCAGCTTCGTGCTCGGCACCGGCATCGGGGTGTTCACCGGCTGGCGGCGCGGTTCATGGCTGGACAGCCTGCTGCCCGTCACCACCTTCATCTCCGCGATCCCGTACTTCTGGCTCGGTCTCATCGCCATCTCGCTGTTCGCCGTGAAGTGGCCGCTCTTCCCGGCCGCCGGCGGCTACGACAACTCGCTGGTGCCCGCCTTCGACTGGCCGTTCATCTCCAGCGCGCTCTACCACGGCGTGCTGCCCGGCCTCACCATCGTGCTCAGCGCGGTGGCCGGCTGGATCCTCGGCATGCGCAACATGATGGTGACGGTCTCCTCGGAGGACTACGTCATGGTCGCCCAGGCCAAGGGGCTCTCCGAGCGCCGGGTGATGTTCGGGTACGCCGCCCGCAACGCGATCCTTCCCAACATCTCCGGCTTCGCGCTCTCGCTCGGCTTCATCGTCGGCGGCACCCTGCTGGTGGAGATGGTCTTCTCCTACCCGGGCATCGGCTACCAGCTCTTCCAGGGCGTGGGCGCCAAGGACTACCCCCTCATGCAGGGCGTCTTCCTCATCATCACGCTCTCCGTCCTGGCGGCGAACCTCCTCGCCGACGTCCTGTACATGATCCTCGACCCCCGTACCCGAAGGGAGGCGTAGCAGATGGCTGTCACCGCCACCGAGGTCGCCGTACTCGACGCGGCCGAGACCCCGGCCGCGAGCAAGCGCAGGTTCCGGTTCCTGCGCGGCCGCAAGACCGTCGTCGGACTCTGCATCCTGCTCTTCTTCGTGCTGATCGCCGTCATCGGCCCGTGGATCGCCCCCTACGACCCGGACACCATGGGCAAGGAACTGCTCCAGCCGCCCTCCGGGGCGCACTGGTTCGGCACCACCCAGACCGGTCAGGACGTGCTCTCGCAGGTCCTCGTCGGCACCCGGGGCGTCCTCGTCGTCGGATTCATCGCCGGCATCCTCGCCACGATCCTGTCCGTACTGATCGGCGTCAGCGCCGGCTTCCTCGGCGGCACCGCCGACGAGGTGCTCTCGCTGCTCTCCAACGTGTTCCTGGTCATCCCCGGACTGCCGCTGATCATCATCATCGCCAGCTTCGTCTCCGACACCGGAGACCTGCTGATCGCGGCCGTCATCGCCCTGACCTCCTGGGCCTGGGGAGCACGGGTGCTGCGTGCCCAGACGCTCTCGCTGCGCCGACGGGACTACGTCGAGGCGGCCCGCGCCACCGGCGAGTCGACCTGGCGGATCATCTTCTTCGAGGTGATGCCGAACCTGACCGCCGTCATCGCCTCCGGCTTCGTCGGCACCGTCATCTTCGCGATCCTCTCCGAGATCACCCTCGCCTTCATCGGCGTCGCGGACATCTCCAACTGGAACTGGGGGACCGTCCTGTTCTGGGCCCAGTCCAACCAGGCCCTGGCCCAGGGCGCGTGGTGGTGGTTCGTACCGGCCGGGCTCTGCATCGCCCTGCTCGGCATGTCCCTCGCCCTCATCAACTTCGGCATCGACGAATTCGTCAACCCGCGCCTGCGCACCGAGACCGGCGGCTCCCGCAAGGTCCGGATGCGGGTCGGCTTCACCCCCGTGGCCCGTACGGGCGACCCCGGGAAGGAGAACCGCTCATGAGTGAGCCCGTCCTCAGCATCAGCGGCCTCAACGTCGACTACGGGACCGGGGACGACGCCGTGCACGCGCTGCGCGACATCGACCTCACCCTGCACCGGGGCGAGGTGCTCGGCCTCGCGGGCGAGTCCGGCTCCGGCAAGTCCACCCTGGCCTACGCCGTCACCCGGCTGCTCTCCCCGCCCGGCGTCATCACGGGCGGCGAGGTCCGCTACCACCAGCGCGACGGCGGGACGCTCGACCTGCTGACCCTGTCCGCGCCCGAACTGCGCGCCTTCCGCTGGCAGGAGCTGTCGATCGTCTTCCAGGGCGCGATGAACTCCCTCAACCCGGTCCACACGGTCCACAGCCAGCTCACCGACGTACTCCAGGCCCACCGCCCGGAGATGAAGCGCGCCGAGCGCACCGCACGGGCCCAGGAGCTCCTGAAGCTCGTCGGGATCTCCGCCGACCGGCTCGCCGCCTACCCGCACCAGCTCTCCGGCGGAATGCGCCAGCGCGTGATGATCGCGATGGCACTCGCGCTGGAACCCGAGGTCGTCATCATGGACGAGCCCACGACGGCCCTGGACGTCGTCATGCAGCGGCAGATCCTGCGCCAGCTGGTCAGGCTCCGCGAGGAGCTGGGCTTCTCCGTCGTCTTCATCACGCACGACATCTCGCTCCTGATCGAGTTCTCCGACCGGATCGCGATCATGTACGGCGGCCGGATCGTCGAGGAGGCCGGCTCCGCCGACATCTACCGCGACCCCCGCCACCCCTACAGCGACGGACTGCTGCACTCCTTCCCCGCGCTGCACGGCCCCCGGCGCGAACTCAGCGGCATCCCGGGCTCGCCCCCGCACCTGTCCGCGATGCCCGCCGGCTGCGCCTTCCACCCGCGCTGCGCCAAGAAGGTCGAGGGCTGCGACACGCACGTCCCGGTGCTCGCTGCACCGAACGGGGACAGCTCCCGCTCGGTGGCCTGCTGGCTCCACCGGGAGGTCCCGGCCCCCGCAGTCGCCCGTTCCTAGCGACGTACGCACCGCACACCACAGGAGAACCATGAACCTCGTCACCCCCCAGGCCTACGCCCGCGAGATCGCCGCCCAGGCCGTTCCCGGTCTGCCCACGGACTTCCGCTGGGGCGTCGCCACAGCCGCCTACCAGATCGAGGGGGCGGCGGCGGAGGACGGCCGCACGCCCTCGATCTGGGACACGTACTGCGGGGTGCCGGGCATGGTCGTCCGCGGCGAGAACGGCGATGTGGCCTGCGACCACTACCACCGGATGCCCGAGGACGTCTCGCTGATCGCGGGCCTGGGCGTCGACACGTACCGCTTCTCGCTGGCCTGGCCGCGCATCCAGCCCGGCGGCCGGGGCCCCGCCAACGCCAAGGGCCTCGACTTCTACAAGCGACTGGTCGACGAGCTGGACGACAAGGGCGTCACCCCGTGGATCACCCTCTACCACTGGGACCTGCCGCAGGAGCTGGAGGACGCGGGCGGCTGGCCGGCCCGTGACACCGCCTACCGGTTCGCCGAGTACGCGGCCCTCGCGTACGACGCCCTGGGCGACCGGGTGAAGCACTGGACCACGCTGAACGAGCCGTGGTGCTCCGCGATGCTCGGTTACGCGTACGGCAACCAGGCCCCCGGCCGGCAGAACTTCGGTGAGGCCATCCACGCCGTCCACCACCTGCTGCTGGGCCACGGCCTCGCCTCTCAGTACCTGCGCGAGCAGGCCACTGCCCGCGGTAACGAGCTGGAACTCGGCATCACCCTCAACCTGGGCACCGCCACCCCCGAGACGGACAGCCACGAGGACGCGGAGGCCTGCCGCCGCGCCGACGGACTCGGCGCCCGCCTCTACCTGGACCCGGTCGTCAAGGGCGCCTACCCCGAGGACATCGTCACCGACCTCGCCGTCCAGGGCATCGAACTCCCGGTCCAGGAAGGCGACCTCGCGGTCATCGCCACCCCGCTGGACGTCCTCGGCGTCAACTTCTACCGGGGCTCCCTCTTCTCCGGCGTCACCGAGCAGGGCGCTGTGCTCGACGCCGAAGGGCTGCCCGTCACCCGCGTCGTCGAGCGCGACCTGCCCCGTACCGCCATGGACTGGGAGATCACCCCCACCGCCCTCACCGACCTGCTCGTCCGCCTGGAGAAGGACTACGGTCTCCCGACGGTCATCACCGAGAACGGCGCCGCGTTCGACGACACCGTCTCGGAGGACGGCGGGATCCACGATGCGGAGCGCATCACCTACCTCGCCGACCACATCGCCGCCGTCGCCGCCGCCCGCTCCCAAGGGGCCGACGTCCGGGGGTACTTCGCCTGGTCGCTGATGGACAACTTCGAGTGGTCCTACGGCTACGACAAGCGATTCGGCATCGTCCGCGTCGACTACGACACGCAGGTGCGGACGCTCAAGGACAGCGCCAAGTGGTACCGCGACACCATCCACCACACCCGCAACGCGTAACCGCGCTCGCGTGCGCGGTCGCGCGACCCCACCGATACGAACGGGAGCCCCACCGTGCCCTCTCGTACGACTCTGGCAGTCACCACCGCAGCTCTGATCGCCCTCGCCGCCCCCATGGCCTTCGCGGCGCCCGCCCCCTCGCGGGCCGCCGTGCGGGCCGCGGCCTGGGACACCGACCTGACGGCCGCCGCCCACACCGCGAACCCCGGCGCCGTCACCGCGTCCGGCAGTGAGAACGACGCCACCGGACCGGGCGCCGCCGCGGACGGCGACGCCGCCACCCACTGGTCGAGCGACGCCGCCGACGACGCCTGGCTCCGGGTCGACCTCGGCGCCGGCTACCGGATCAGCCAGGTCACCCTGGACTGGGAGGCGTCCTACGGCAAGCAGTACGCCCTGGAGGTGTCGAAGAACGGCACCGACTGGACGACGTTCTACACCGAGGACGCCGGCACCGGCGGCAGCGTCACCGCCCACACCTACCCGCAGGAGGTCACCGGCCGCTACGTCCGGATGCGCGGCATCCAGCGCGCCACCGGAGGCGGCTACGCGCTGTCCGCCTTCAAGGTGTACGGGGGCGAGCCCGCGCCCGCCTCCACCACCCGCACCAACCTGGCCCTGAACCACCCCGCGTACGGCAACCTCTACCAGGACGCGGGCAGTTCACCCGCCTTCGTCACCGACGGCGGCTGGCCGGCCGATCTCAAGGGCGGCCAGTCCCGCTGGTCGAGCGACTGGAACGCCGACCGCTGGGTGAGCGTCGACCTCGGGGCCACCTCCACCATCGACTCGGTCGACCTGTACTGGGAGGCGGCGTACGGCGTCGACTACCGCATCCAGGTGTCCGACGACAACAGCACCTGGCGCACCGTCTACCAGCCCACCGCCGACGAGGTCGCCGCCCGCCGCGCCGACATCAAGGCGCCGGGCGACGCCGCCGGACGCCACGACACCGTCACCCTGCCCACCCCGGCGACCGGCCGCTACGTCCGGATGCTCGGCGTGGAACGGCGCTCCTTCTACAATCCCGCGCCCTCGACCGCCCAGTTCGGCTACTCGCTCTACGAGTTCCAGGTCTGGGGCACCGGCGGCAGCGCGGACGCCGCCTATCCGGCCCTGCCGAAGGACCCCGGCGGCGCGTACAGCACCACGTTCTTCGACGACTTCACGGACTCCGGCCTGGACCGCTCCAAGTGGCGGGTGGTGCGCACGGGCACCGAGATGGGGCCGGTGAACGGTGAGTCGCAGGCCTACGTCGACTCTCCGGACAACATCCGCACCGAGAACGGGGCGCTCGTCCTGGAGTCGAAGTACTGCAAGGGCTGCACGTCCACACCCAACGGCACCTTCGACTTCACCTCCGGCCGGGTCGACACCAACACCAAGTTCGACTTCACCTACGGCAAGGTCAGCGCCAGGATGAAGCTGCCGGTCGGGGACGGCTACTGGCCCGCGTTCTGGATGCTCGGCAGCAACGTCGACGACCCGACGGTCTCCTGGCCCGGCTCCGGCGAGACGGACATCATGGAGAACATCGGCTACGGGGACTGGACCAGCTCCGCGCTGCACGGACCCGGCTACTCCGCCGACGGCAACATCGGCGCGCAGCAGCCCTACGCCGACGGCGGCCGCGCCGACGAGTGGCACACCTACGGCGTCGAGTGGACGCCGGAGGGCATGAGGTTCACCGTCGACGACCGGGTCGTCCAGAAGACCTCCCGGCAGAAGCTGGAGTCCACCCGGGGACAGTGGGTCTTCGACCACAACCAGTACGTGATCCTCAACCTGGCCCTCGGCGGCGCCTACCCGGCCGGCTGGAACAAGGTCACCGAGCCGTACTGGGGCCTGCCGCAGTCCAGCGTCGACCGGGTCGCCCAGGGTGGCGTCAAGGCCGAGATCGACTGGGTCAAGGTCGAGCAGAAGAAGTAGCGCCCGCCGGGCCCGGCCCCACGCAGGCCCGGTGACAGACGCTCCGTCCGGCAGTCCTGCCGGACGGAGCGTCGGACCGTGACCGTTGCCGCGCCCGTGCTCGTGCCCGTGCCCGCGTACGTCCGGGCGTGCAGCCGCTGCCGTGGATCGTCCACGCCACGACGGCACCGGCCCCTACGTCCCCGGCACCCACGGCACCGGCCCCGGGACGCAGTGATGGGCCATGTGGGTTACGTTCGAGGTATGCGGAACAGAACGTTCCCGACCTTTCTGATACCGGCGCTCCTGGCCGGACTGCTGCTGCTCCTGTCGGCGGCCGCCCTGGTCCTGGCGCTCGCCCCGGCTGCCGGTCCCGCCGCGCCCGCCCGGCCCGCGGCCGTGAGCGCGTCCACCGTCGACGATGTGGCGCGGGCGCTGCGCAAGAGCCCGGTGTACGTCGATCCGGCCGCGTCCGCGCAGCTCTCCCGCGGCCAGGCCGCCGCCCTGACGAAGAAGATCAAGGACGCCGACAAGCCGGTCTTCGTGGCCGTGCTCCCGCAGACCTCGGCCTTCCCCGCGTCGAGCGTGCTCAGGACGTTGCGCACCGACACCGGGATCACCGGCGTCTACGCCATCCGGCTCGGCGACGGCTTCAACGCGGGCGCCGACCCGCAGGTGATGTCCGAGCAGGCGGTGCGCAACCTCACCGCCGCCGTGAAGGCACCGGGCGCGGCCCCCGATGCCGCGACCCAGCTGAACGGCTTCGTCGACCGCGCCGTCGAACAGGCCCGGGGCCACGCGCCCGACTCCTGGGGCGGCGGCTCCTCGTCCGGCCGGGGCTCGTCCGCCGCCGGGCTGATCGCGGTCGGCGCGGTGGTGGTCCTCGGCGGCGCGGGCGCCTACACGATCGTCCGCCGCAACCGCGGGCGCAAGGAGGCCGAGGAGCAGGCGGCGCTCGACAAGCTGCGGGTCGTCGTGGACGAGGACATCACGGAGTACGGCGAGACGCTGGACCGGCTGGACTTCCATCCGGCGGAGGCGGGCGCCGACGACTCGATGCGCGCGGACTACGAACGCGCCCTCGACTCCTACGAGAGCGCCAAATCGCGTATGGAGCATGCCCGCCACCCCTCCGACGTGCGCGGGGTGACCCAGGCACTGGAGGACGGGCGCTTCTCGCTCGCCGTCCTCGACGCCCGGCGCACCGGCGCCGAACTGCCCGCACGCCGCCCGCCCTGCTTCTTCGACCCGCGCCACGGCCCCTCGGTGGCCGACGTCCGCTGGTCCCCGTCGGGCGGCGCGGCCCGCGAGGTCCCGGTCTGCGGCGCCGACGAGATCCGGCTGCGCGACGGCGAGGACCCGATGAGCCGCACCGTGGACATGGGCGACGGCAGCCGCCGCCCCTACTGGGAGGCGGGCCCGGCCTACGGCCCCTGGGCGGGCGGCTACTTCGGCGGCGGCCTGCTGCCCGGCCTGCTGGTCGGCACGATGCTCGGCTCGATGCTCTCCACCCCGGCGTACGCGGCGGAGTACGGCGGCGGCGACTTCGGCTCCGGCGGCGACTTCGGCGGCGGCGACTTCTCCGGCTCCGACTTCGACTCCTCGGGCTTCGGCGGCGGCGGGTTCGGAGACGGCGGCGGCGGGGGATTCGGAGACGGGGGCGGATTCGGCAGCGGTGGCGGGGACTTCGGGGGCGGCGGTTTCTAGGGAGCGTCCGCCGATGAGTTCCGGGCGGGCCGGCAGTCTCTGTTTCCGTACACCTGATCCGAAGTACCGAGGAGTGAGCGGCATGCGTGTTGTCATCAGCGAGTTCATCAGCCTGGACGGCGTCGTGCAGGCGCCGGGCGGTGCCGAGGAGGACCGGGACGGCGGCTTCGCGCACGGCGGCTGGTCCCACCCGTTCTTCGACGCGGACGTGGTCGGCGCCTCCTTCAGCGAGGCGGTGGACGGGGCCGTAGCCCTGCTGTTCGGCCGCCGCACCTGGCAGACGATGGCCGCGGCATGGCCCGAGCGGGCCGGTGACCCCTTCGCCGACCGGATGAACAACCTCCAGAAGTACGTGGTGACCGAGACCCTCGGCGACGACGACCTGACGTGGACCAACACCGAACGCATCCCCGGCGAGAAGGCCGCCGCCCGCATCCAGGAGCTTCGGGAGCGGGGCGAGGGCGACCTGCTGGTGATGGGGAGCCCCACGCTCGTACGCGGACTGCTGAGCGAGGGCCTGGTCGACGAACTCCGGCTCGTGATCATGCCGGTGCTGCTGGGCGGCGGGAAGTCGATCTTCCCGGCGGACGGCGGACTGCGCACCCTCGAACTGGTCTCGGCCGTCACCAGCCCCGCGGGCGTCCAGGTGTGCACGTACCGTCCGGCGCCGTAGGGGGAGCGGCCGGGCCTGTCCGGGAGTCCCGGCCGGCGACGGCGTGTTCAGCCGCGGACGGGCAACTGCCGGGCGAAGCGGCGGACGGCGCCGGTGAAGGCGTCCGGGTCGTCGAAGTTCGCGAGGTGCCCGGCCCGAGGGATCAGTTCGACGCGGGCGTTCGGATGCGCGCGGGCGAACTCCCTCTCGCCGGACCGGAAGACGGTGTCCTTCTCGCCGTTCAGGATGAGCACCGGGGCGTCCACATGGCGCATCGCGTCCGCGTCGAAACGGCCCAGCACATCGCCCCAGGCCGCCGGCAGAGTGTGGAAGGCGTAACCGGCGCTGATGGTCGCGGCCACCACGTCGGCGGGGTAGCGCCGACGCAGCAGCCGGTCGTTCCACTGGGTCAGTCTCTCCGTCGGCAGCCGGGGGACGAGCCCGGCGGCCCACCGGTAGGGCGTGGCCCACGCGCCCCGGGTCGAGGCGCTGGCCCCCGCGAGGACCAGCCCACGCAGCAGCTCGGGGCGGCGCCGCGCGAACTCCAGCGCCGTATAGCCGCCGAGCGAGTGCCCGACGACCAGAGCCGGCCCGTGGCCGAGCGAGTCCACTGCCGAGGCGATGATCTCTGTCGCCGCGTCCGGACTCCACGGCTGGGCGGAGCGGGAGCCGTGGCCCGGCAGGTCGACAGCGGCTGCCGGGAATTCCGTACCGAGCGCGGCCAGTTGCGGACTCCACTGCCCCGCGCTGAACCGGGTGCCGTGCACGAAGACGATGGGTGGTGGGCCGGCCGACGTCATGTCTTCTCCGGAACATCGCTCTGTGCGCGCAGGGCCTCGATACCCACGCCGACCATCGTAGGCACACAATCAGCGGTTGTGTGCCGTCCCCGCCGGTTGTTTGCTCTCACCGCCCCTCGGTCGCTTTGATGCCTGGTGGCCGGCGTAGGGCTGTCCGGACCGGCGGGAGGCATGTGGGGCATGGCGGGCAGACGGAAGCTGGGGCGTCGGTTCGGGTGGCTGTGGGCGGCGTACGCGGTCAGTTCGTACGGCACCGGGCTCGGGTTCGGCGCGTTGCCGCTGATCGCGGTGCTCGTCCTGCACAGCGGGCCGACCCAGGTCGCGGCGCTGGCCGCCGCCGGGCGGGCGGTGGGGGCGCTGGTCGCGGTGCCGCTCGGCCCCTGGGTGGAGTTCCGGCACAAGCGGCCGGTGATGATCGCGATGGACCTGATCCGGTTCGCGGCGCTGATGAGCATTCCCGCCGCGTTCGCGCTCGGTCTGCTCGGCTTCGTCCAGCTCCTGCTCGTCTCGGTCGTCGTCGCGGCGGCCGACATCGCCTTCAAGGCGGCGAGCGGTGCCTATCTGAAGGCGCTCGTACCGTCGAAGGACCTGCTCGTCGCGAACGGCCGGTTCGAATCCACGACATGGACCTCGACCATGATCGGGCCGCCGCTCGGCGGGGCCGCGATCGGACTGTTCGGCCCGGTGACGACCGTGGTCGCCGACGCGGTCAGCTATCTGCTCTCGGCGCTCGGTATCCGTGCCATCGGCGGAACGGAACCCGGCCCCGCGCGAACGGCCGCGCCCCGGCTGCGGGCCGGTGATCTGCTCGACGGCTGGCGCTACCTCCTCGCCCACCCCACGCTGCGCCCGCTGCTCCTCAACTCGATCGTGGTCAACGGCCTGATCATGGCCTCCGCGCCGATCCTGGCCGTGCTCCTGCTCGGCCCCCTCGGCTTCGCCCCCTGGCAGTACGGTCTCGTGTTCGCGGCCCCCTGCGTCGGGGGCCTCGTCGGCTCACGGCTCGCGCACCCGCTGGCGGCGCGGTTCGGCCGGCACCGGATGATGACCGCCTCCGGGGCGCTGCGCGCCTGCTGGCCCGTCGGACTCGCGTTCGTCGGGCCCGGCGTCCCCGGAATGGCGCTCATCATCCTCGTCCAGCTCGGCCTGGTGACCTGCTGCGCCCTGTTCAATCCGCTGCTGGCCACCTACCGGCTCGACCACACCGAACCCGACCGGGTGGCGCGCACTCTGTCCGCCTGGTCGATCAGCAGCAGCGCCGCCATCGCGGCCATGACCGCGCTGTGGGGACTGCTGGCCGCCGTCACGAGCCCGCGCATCGCGATCGCCGTCGCCGGGATCGTCCTGCTGGCCACCCCGCTGCTGCTGCCCCGCCGCGAGAGCGCCCCCGGGCCGGCACCCGCCGACGCCGGGGAAGCCGTCGACCGGGTCTGAGGGCGGCCGGGTCCGAGGGCGGCAGCTCAGACGGGCTCGTCGCCGTGCGCGAAGAAGCTGATCACTTCCTCGATCGTGGGGTTGGCCGGGGCCTGTGCCTCCGCCGCGCCGACCTCGGCACTGCGGGGGAACATCACCCGCTCGTACGCGCCGAGCGCGGCCTCGACGTCGTCGGGGTGCGCGGCGAGGGCCGCTCCGAGTTCGGCGCCGTCCAGCATGGCGAGGTTGGCGCCCTCGCCGTTCGGCGGGATGAGGTGGGCGGCGTCACCGACCAGGGTGACTCCCGGCACCCGCTCCCACCGGTGCCCGACCGGCAGCGTGTGGTGGGGGCGCACGACCGGCGCGGTGTCGCTGTCGGTGATCAGGGCGGTGAGCTCGGGGGCCCAGCCGGCGAACTCCTGGGCGATCCGCCGGGTGGCCGCGGCGGTGTCGGTGAAGTCGATCGCGGTGAACCAGGACTGCGGCTCGGTCAGCATCGCGTACGTGTGGAGCGTCGCACCGCTCTCCCGGTGGGCGGCGAGCTGGATCCTGCCCGGCTCTATCGCGAACATCGACCCGCCGCCGACCGCCTTCGCGGCAGCGGCGTGCCGCTCGTCGGCGTCGAACAGGTAGGTCTCGACGAACGACATGCCCGTGTACACGGGTACGTCGTCGGAGACCAGCGGACGGACCCGCGACCAGGCCCCGTCCGCACCGACCAGCAGGCCCGTGACGACGGTGGAGCCGTCGGCGAAGGTCACCTCGTGGCGCCCCTCGGCCAGGCTCCGGACACCGCTCACCTTGTGGCCCCACCGGACGGTGCCGTCCGGGAGCGCGTCGAGCAGCAGCTGCCGCAACTCGCCGCGCTGTACCTCGGGGCGTCCGCCGGTGCCGTCGTCGGGCTGGTCGAGCAGGACGTTCCCCTCCCGGTCGAGCGCCCGCATCGCCTGGCGGCCCTCCAGGACGATGGAGCGGAACTCGTCCATCAGTCCGGCCGCCCGCACCGCCAACTGGCCGTTGTAGTCGTGGATGTCGAGCATCCCGCCCTGGGTGCGGGCCGTCGGTGAGGCCTCCGCCTCGTAGACGGTGGACGGGATGCCGTGGACGTGCAGGACGCGGGCGAGCGTGAGGCCGCCGAGTCCGGCGCCGATGATCGTGACATGAGTGGTCATGCCGACTCCAAGCCGGTCGCAGGCCTGCCGGACGGGCTCCGACAGGCTCTGCCCCAAGCGTCCGGGCCTCCGGCGACAGGCCGCCGACACCGCACCGACACCACCCTGCCCGCGCCGACAGGCGGCCGACACGGGGTGGGGCCGCGGCCCCGGAGGGAAGGCCACCAGGAGGTTTGCCGCTTCGGCAAGGATCTTTGCCGTGTGGCGTGGAAGCGCGCACCATCGTCCGCAGATGGAGGTGTTTCGCATGAGCGACATGACGACGCGGACGACACGGACGACGCAGACGTACGACGTAGTGGTGATCGGCGGCGGTGCCGCCGGGCTGAGCGGGGCCCTGGCGCTGTCCAGGGCCAGGCGTTCGGTGCTGGTGATCGACGCGGGCAGCCCGCGCAACGCACCCGCGTCCCACGCGCACAACTACCTGGGGCGCGAGGGCCTGCCGCCGGCCGAGCTGCTGGCCGTCGGCCGGGAGGAGGCCGCCGGGTACGGGGCCGAGATCGTCGAGGGTTCGGCCGTGACGGCGCAGAGGCTGCCGGGCGGGGCGGGCTTCCGGGTCGTACGGGATGACGGGAGCGCCGTCACCGCGCGCCGCCTCCTCGTCACGACCGGGCTCGTCGACGAACTGCCGCCGGTCCCCGGCCTGGCGGAGCGGTGGGGCCAGGACGTGCTGCACTGCCCGTACTGCCACGGCTGGGAGGTGCGGGACGCCCCGATCGGCATCCTGGCCACGAGCCCGATGGCCGTGCACCAGGCGCTGCTCTGGAGGCAGTGGAGCGACGACGTCACCCTCTTCCTGCACCAAGCACCCGAGCCCGCGGACGAGGAGTACGAGCAGCTCGCCGCCCGGGGCATCGCCGTGGTGGACGGGGAGGTGACCGGGATCGAGGCGAGCGGGGACCGGCTCACCGGGGTGCGGCTGGCCGGCGGCCGGGTCGTGCCGCGCGAGGCCGTGGTGGTCCAGCCGCGCTTCACCGCGAGGTCCGGGGTGCTGGACGGCCTCGGGCTGTACCCCACCGCGCTGGAGGTGGGCGGTCACACCGTCGGTACGTACATCGCGTCCGATCCGGCCGGGGCGACCGAGGTGCCCGGGGTCTGGGTCGCCGGTAACGTCACCAACCTGATGGAGCAGGTCATCGGCGCCGCCGCGGCCGGGCTGAAGGCGGCCTCCGCCATCAACGCGGACCTGGTGGGCGCGGACACCCGCCGCGCGGTCGAGGCCCGCCGCGCACCCTTCTCGGCGCAGGCCGAGCGCCAGGTCTGCGAGAAGACGCTCGGAGACCGCCGTCACGGACTGCTGGAGACACGATGACAACCGACAGCACGCCGACCCCGACCGACGCGGAACTCTGGGACGAGCGCTACCGCGAGAGCACCCGGATCTGGAGCGGGAACCCCAACACCGCGCTCGTCCGCGAGGTGGAGGGGCTGGCGCCGGGGCGCGCCCTGGACCTCGGCTGTGGTGAAGGGGCCGACGCGGTCTGGCTCGCGCGGTGGGGCTGGCAGGTCACCGCCACGGACATCTCGCGCGTCGCGCTGGAGCGGGCCGCGGAACACGCCGCGGAGGCGGGGGTGCGGGAGCTGGTCGACTGGCAGTTCCACGACCTCGGGGTCTCGTTCCCCGAGGGGGAGTACGACCTGGTCACCGCCTCGTTCCTGCACTCGATGGGCGACCTGCCGCGTGAGGCGATCCTGCGGCGGGCCGCCTCGGCCGTCGCGCCCGGCGGGGTGCTCCTGATCGTCGGGCACGCGGGCTTCCCGGCGTGGGAGCACAACCACGCGGACATGGAACTCCCCACCACCGACGAGGTGCTGGCATCCCTCGAACTCCCGGCGGGGGAGTGGGACGTGCTGGTCAGCGAGGAGCACGAGCGGGTGCAGAACGACCCGGACGGAAACCCCACCACCCGTACCGACAACGCTCTGAAGGTCCGCCGCCACGCGTCCGGCATACAGGACGGGAGCTGACCTATACGGGTTCTAGGGTCGTTCCTGACGGCGGAACAGGAACGACCGAAGGCGGAGACCATGAACGTCAATGAGCCGGACACCCGCGACGCGGCCGCAGCTTCCCTCACTGGCGAGCGCGCCGATCTGCTGGAGGCGCTGGCCAAGCAGCGGCACTTCCTGCGCTTCACCACCCGCGACCTCACCGACGAGCAGGCCGGGCTGCGGCCCACGGCGAGCGAGGTGTGCCTGGGCGGTCTGATCAAGCACGTCACCGGGGTCGAGCGGGGCTGGGCCGGCTTCATGGTGGAGGGGGCCTCGGTCATGCCGGACTTCACCGCCATGACCGAGGCCGACTGGGCCCGCCGGGCGGACGAATTCCGGATGCTGCCGGGCGAGACGCTGGAAGGCGTGCTGGCCGATTACGAGAAGGAGGCGGGCCGGACCGACGAACTGGTCGCCACCCTGCCCGACCTGGGCGCCACCCATGCGCTGCCGAAGGCTCCCTGGTTCGAGGCGGACGCGCGGTGGTCGGTCCGCCGGGTGCTGATGCACATCATCGCGGAGACCGCTCAGCACGCCGGGCACGCCGACATCATCCGTGAGTCGCTGGACGGCGCGAAGAGCATGGGCTGACCCGGGCGGTCGGGTGAGGCCGCAGCGGTGGCCGTTACCACCGCTGCGGCCCGGCCGTTGAGGCGATCATGAATACTCGACGCCTGACCAGCGCGCTCGGCACCCTCGCCGCCACCGCCCTGCTCGCACTCTCGGTGCCCGCCACCTCTGCCCACGCCGCCGAGTGCGGGGTCCGCTCCGACGGCCGGCTGTACTGCGGCAACGCCGTGGGTGCGAAGGGATACGCGGACCGTTCCTACCGTTCGGCGACCCGTGGCACGCTCACCACCGGGTTCAACTGGTTCGCCTGCTGGGGCCACGGCGACCCGCACCAGGGCCAGAACGACATCTGGTACTGGACCCAGCTCGACAACGGCCAGTGGGGCAACGTCCCCGCCGTCTCCCTGAAGACCGGCGTGGACCCGGCCCCCGGCCTCCGCGAGTGCTGACGCGGTAGCGGGCCCGTAGCGCCGGACCCGGCCGTGTCAGCCGACAGCACCTGAGTCCTGATGCGTGGCCGGGTCCGGCCGCGACCTGCTCGCGGAGACCGCGGCATCGACGAACGAGGCGACGAGCGGCCGCTGGTCGATCCGTGACCACGCCACGACCATCCGGCTGGGCGGCGCGTCGGCCACCGGCTTGTACACCAGCCCCGGGTGGACGGGTTCGACGGACGAGCGCGGCAGGACCGCGATCGTCCGGCCGAGCATGATCAGCTGAGTCATCTGTGCCACGTCCGCGATCTCGGGGCCGCTGCCGCCGATGACTCCTTCTCCGCTGTTGGGCACGCCCTTCCAGCGCGGCAGTGTCTCGCCCGCCAGATCGGCCATCCGCAGCTCCTCGCGACCGGCCAGCCGGTGCCCGCGCGGCAGGATCGCGACGCGCCCTTCGAGGAACAGGGCCCTGTGGTCCAACCCCGTCAGATCGTCGAACGGCGTGTACAGCAGCGCCAGATCGGCCCGGCCGTCGCGCACATGGTCGGCCCGGTCGGTGGCGCCGCCGAACAGGACGTCCACCCTGCCGGCGCCCGGTCTGCGGGCGTACGCGGCGAGGATCCCCGACAGCAGGTTCGCGTCGCCGCCCGGTTTGATCACCAGCCGCAGATGGGCCTCGGGCGCACCCGCCCGGCGGGCTCCCTCGGCCGCCGCGCTCACCGCGTTGAGCGCGTGGCGGCCGTGATGCAGGAGCGCCTGGCCGGCCGGCGTCAGCGAGACCCGGCGACTGGAGCGGGTGAGCAGCTGGACCCCGAGCCGCGACTCCAGGCGCTGGACCGCCTTCGACAGCGCCGGCTGGGCGATGGACAGGCGCTCGGCGGCCCGGCCGAAATGCAGCTCCTCGGCCACCGCGACGAAGTACTCGATCTCACGCGTCTCCAGGTCAGCCATGCCCACAGGTTATCGTTCGAGGCCCGATCGGTCTTGGACTCCGCACCGGGTGCCGGGGTTGGATTGAACTCATGATTGACCACACGATGATCGTCTCGTTCAACGAACCCGTCCGGGACGCGGAGCTGGATCAGTTCCTGAAGGACATCGAACAGCTCATGCGCGACTCCGGGCAGATCAAGTCGTTCTCGGCGGAGCACCACATCCGCGTGCCCGCCGATGAGCACAGCCCCGTGTTCGCCGCCACCGCGATCGTGCGGTTCGGTTTCGCCGACCTCGACGCGCTCAACGCCTCGTTCTCGGCCCCCGGGGCCGAGGAACTCATCCGGCGCTGGCAGGCCCGGTACCCGTACCGGGTCGTCTGGGCCAACCACCAGCCGCTCTGACGCGGCCGCGCCCGCCGTCCGCTCCTCACGGGGAGCGGACGGCGGGCGCCCGGCGTGCTGCGGGATCAGGCCTGCGGTGCGGCGGCCTTGATCGCGGAGATGTCGAAGTTCAGCTTCACCTTGTCGCTGACCATCACGCCGCCGGTCTCCAGCGCCGCGTTCCAGGTCAGGCCCCAGTCGGAGCGCAGGATCTCCGTGCCGCCCTCGAAGCCGACGCGCTCGTTGCCGTACACGTCGGTCGCGGAGCCGTTGAACTCCAGGTCGATGGCGAGCGGGCGGGTGACGTCCTTGATGGTGAGGTCGCCGGTGACGCGGTACTTGTCGCCGCCGAGCTGGTCGGCGGAGGTCGAGCGGAACGTCATGAGGGGGAACTTCTCGGCGTCGAAGAAGTCGCCGCTGACCAGGTGCCCGTCGCGGTCCGCGATGCCGGTGTCCACGCTGGCGATCTTGACGTCGATCGAGACGGCGGAGCCGGCCGGGTTGCTGCCGTCCAGCTTCAGGCTGCCCTCGTGCTCACCGAAGGAGCCGCGCACATTGGTGACCATCGCGTGGCGCACGGTGAAGCCGATGCTGCTGTGGGACGGGTCGATCGTGTAGTCGCCGGTGAGGGCGGCCAGGGCCGGGTCGACGGCGGCGGCGGCGGTCGTGGTGCTCGCGGTGTCGTTGGACTTGCGGTTGAACAGAGCCATGGCTCCTCCTCGGGACGTGATCGAGCGGGGCTCGACGTGATTGTTTAACCTTCAACGAGATCGACTGTAACCCCATCTAGTTCAAAGTTCAACATCAAGGGTCCGGGTCTGTCCGTGCGGCGCCACGCATTCACGCGACCGTCACCCCACGCCCTCTGGCGGACGCGCGTAGAACTCGGGCACTATCTCCCTGCCCCCACGTTGTCATGCACAGGAGGAGTCCCCATGGTGTCCCGTATGACGCTGCGCCCCGTCCTGACCGTTCTCGCCCTTGTCCTCGGAGTCCTCTTCGCCCCCGGAATCGGTGTCGTCTCCGGTGCGACGGACGCCTTCGCCGTCAGCAAGCTCACCCACAGCCAGGCGACCGCCAGATTCAGCTCGTCCGGCGTCACCTGGTCGTCCTCCGGCGGCTGCTCCAACCGGAACGTCGCCACCTGTACCTCGTTCGACCAGCTCAACCTGGAGAGCGCCCAGGGGGCCCAGACCCTCAAGAGCGCCACGGGCTGCGCGCTCAACATCACCGGCGGCACCGAGACCGGGCACGCCAGTGGCACGTACTCGCACTGGAACGGCTACAAGCTCGACTTCGGCAAGACCACCTGTCTCACCAACTACGTGCACGGCGTGTTCAGTTACATCGGCCTGCGCGGTGACGGCGCGCCCCAGTACCAGTCCGGCTCCGGCAACGTCTACGCGGACGAGGGCAACCACTGGGACGTGACGTACTACAACTGCGGCGGCTGCTGACGCGCTCCGGTCCGCCCCGCGCAGAAGGCGCCCCCGCCCAACTCCCGGGCGGGGGCGCCTTCATGCGCGGGGCGGCGGTGGTCAGCCCGCCGCCTCCAGGGCTCGTCGGGCCTGTGCGACGACCTCGGGGTCCGTGACGAAGTGGGTGTCCTGCTCGGCCGACGCTCCGCCCGCGCCGAGCGGTATCCAGCTGCCGCCGGCGCGGCGCGGCGCGCGGGTCTTGGCGGAGAGGTGGACGGCGGCGACACCGGCCGAGGCCAGCGCCGGGATGTCGGCGAGGCGCACGCCGCCGCCGGCCATCACCTGCACCCCGGGCGCGGCGGCGACCATCGCGCCGATCACCGCCAGCCCGTCGGCTGCGGCCGGAGCGCCGCCAGAGGTGAGGACCCGGGTCAGACCGAGGGAGGGCAGCAGCGCGGCGGTGGCCACCGGGTCCGCTGACTGGTCGACGGCCCGGTGCAGGGTCACCTCCACCGGGCGGCCCGAGGTGCGGGCCGCTTCGGCGAGCCGGGCGACCGCGACCGTGTCCAGGGCGCCGTCGGCGGTGAGCGCGCCGATGACCACTCCGGCGGCGCCGGAGGCGATGACGGACCGCACCTCGGCGGCCATGAGCGCGATCTCCTCCGCGTCATGGACGAAGTCACCGGCCCGGCATCGGACCAGCACCTGCACCGGCAGCCCCTCGGCCGCGACCGCCTCGACCAGCGCGGCCGACGGGGTCAGTCCGCCCAGCTCCAGCGCGGTGCAGAGCTCGACCCGGTCGGCGCCGTTCTCCCTGGCGGCGCGGGCGCCCGCCGCTGAGGTGACGGCGATCTCCAGGGCGGGGCGGGCGCTCACTCGTCGTCCCCGGTCAGCGGCTGGTCGGAGGCGGGGATGACGCGGGCCGACAGGTCCGGGTCCGCCATCTCCCGGTCGAACGGGAACATCGGGCGGCGGATGCGGTGGTGGCCCAGGCGCACCAGGTCCTGGTCCACACCGCCGGGGGTGAGCGCCATCTTCCAGCCGACCGACATGTCGAAGAGTTCGGGCTCCAGGTAGCCGATCTTCACGATCACGACGTCGGCGCCCCGCGGGTCGAGGCCGAGGCCGGTGAAGTCGGCCTCGTGGTGGTAGGGCTTACGGAGCTCCGTGAGGATCGCGTACACACTGCCCACCCGGATCACGACCTCGGTCCGGGCGTCGCGGTCGCCGTGCCGGACGGAGTGCACCGTGCCGGTCAGGGTGACCGGGCCCGCGTGCCGGTCGTCCACCTCCGCCCCGGCGGTGACCGTGACGGTGGCGCCGACCCCGGCGGCGACGGCCGTCGCGACGGCGGCCGGGCCCGGCACCGAGGCGTAGATGACGACCGGGCCGTCGTCCTCCCGGAACTCCGGGCGGGCCAGCAGCCGGGTCAGCCCCCAGGTCATGTCACCGGAACCCCCGGCGGTCGGGTTGTCCCCGGTGTCGCTGATGAAGTAGGGGCGCTGGTCCGAGCCCAGGGCCTCGTCCAGGATTCCGTCGAAGGTGCCGGTCGGGGCGACGAAGTCGAAGTCGTCCCGGGCCTTCCAGAAGCCCTCGGCCAGGCGCTCCGCACCGGCGGACACGGCGGCCCGGTCGGTGCCGGTGACCACCACCGCGGCGCGGTTGCGGGGTTCGTCGGCCCAGGCGTAGCCGACCCAGATCGCGGCGTCGGTCACGCCGTCCATGGCCTCGACGTCGTCCACCGCCGCGTACACGCTCCTGGCCGGCTCGATCCGGGTGGAGGTCTGCTCGCCCGCCAGCAGCACCGGTACCGGCACCCAGGCCTTGACCGGACGGGGCGCGCCGGAGGCCAGCAGCTCCACCAGGTTGCGGACGGCCCGCTCCTTGGTCTCCATGTGGTCCTCGTGCGGGGCCATCCGGTAGCAGGTGATCAGGTCGCTGCCGTGGACGAGCTCGCGGGAGACGTTGCCGTGCAGGTCCATCGAGGTGGAGACGATGACGTCGGGGCCGACGGTGGCGCGGATGCGGTCCAGCAGAACCGCCTCGGCGTCGTCGATGCCCTCCACGGTCATCGCGCCGTGGATGTCGTACCAGAGGCCGTCCGGGCGGGGCAGCGCGGCGAGCCGTTCGATCAGCTCGTCGGTCAGCTCGGTCCAGGCGGCGGCGGTGACGGTGCCGCCCGGCAGCGACTTGCCGACCAGGGCGCCGTGCCAGTCGGCCGCCTCGCGCAGTTCCTCACCGGCGGCCAGGAAGGGGTAGCGGTCCAGCACCTCGGTGCCGCGCGAGGGGTGGAAGGCGGCGGCCCCGGTCCGGGCGGGGGAGAAGGTGGAGGACTCGATGCCGAGCCCTGCGATGGCGATGACCGGGCGGGATGCTGCGGTGCGGGATTGCGACATGGCTCCTCGTAGGGGTCGGGTGTCAGAGGTGACGGGGGGCGAGAGTGCCGAACCGTTCGGCTCCGCCCACCTCGTGCAGGGCCTGGGCCAGGGCGCGTTGCAGGGCGAACTGCCCGGCGCCGACCAGTCCGGCGTCGGCGCCGAGCCTGGTCCGCTCGATGGTGAGGTGCTCGGTGACGAGCGGGTGGCAGCTCTCGTAGAGACGGCTGCGCACCGCGGCGACGAACTGTTCCAGGGTGGAGAGGATGCCGCCGAGGTAGACGGCGTCCGGGTTGAAGAAGTTGACGTTGGCGGCCAGCACCTGGCCCAGGTAGTCGCCGGCCCTGCGGACCGTGCGGGTGGCCAGCGGATCGCCGTCCAGGGCCAGTCGCGCCACGTCCTCCGTGCTGTTCACGTCCGCCCCGCGCTCGCGCAGGATGCGGACCAGCGCGGCGCCGGAGGCCACGGTTTCCAGGCAGCCGGTGTTGCCACAGGAGCAGGGGATACCGGCGCCCGCGTCGATCCGGATGTGGGTGATGTCCCCGGCGGCGCCGGTCGCGCCGCGGTAGAGGCGGCCCTCGGCCATCACGCCCGCTCCGATCGCGGACCCGATCTTCACCATGATCGTCTGGGCGTTCCCGTCGAGCCGGACGGTGTGTTCGCCGACCGCCATGCAGTTGGCGTCGTTGTCCACGGCCGCCGGGACCCCGAAGCGCTCCTCCAGCCAGGCGGCGACCGGGAAGCGGTTCCAGCCGGGCATCCGTGAGGGCCGCACGACAGACCCGGAGGCGATGTCCACGGGGCCGGGCAGCGAGAGCCCGACCCCGCGCAGGCGGCCGGGTCCGCGCTGTTCCGCCAGCGCTTCCAGGGCTTCGGCCAGCCGGGGCAGGGCCGCCTCCGGCCCGTCGGCGATCAGGAAGGGGACTGTCGAGACGTCGGTCAGGCCGCCGCCCGGAAGCACCACGCCGATCCTGGCGTGCCGGCCGCCGAGGTCGGCGGCGACGGCGAACTCGTCGCGGCTCCCGATCCTCAGCACCTTGCGGGGGCGTCCACCGGTGGAGGACTGGGTGCCCTCCTCCGCGACCAGACCGCGGTCCACCAGGTGCCCCACGGCGAGGGAGACGGTGGAGGCGGCGGCCCCGAGGCGTGCGGCGAGTTCGGTACGTGACGTCGCCTCGCCCGATGCGATCAGTTCCAGAACACGCACGGCGAGGGACGGGGTCCCTTTCGTGGCCTTGCGGTCCCACGTACTTATTCCAGTCATGTACAAAGTTACTTCCGCAACGGGGTATGTGGCGAAGACGATACGCCCGCACTTCGCACAGGGGAACAGTCCCTTGAAGGAAGTCCGTCACCCGTAAAATCCCCTATATCACCACAAGCTATCCCAAGTTGTCGGGCTAAATGGGGCAAGAGGGCTTTCGTCGAAAGTGCAGTAACTTACTTGTTATTAATTCTTGTTTGTTTCTTCGGCAATGGCGGCGTTAGCTGTCGTGAACGCAGCGCCGACCCCCCTTGAGCGGCTGCGGGCCCTTTCACTCCGAGGAGAGTCATGATCCTTACCCGCACGGCGAACAGCCGCCGCTGGGCCCTCACCGCGGGCGTCGCCACCACGGCGGCCGTTCTGCTGTCCGGCTGTTCCGGCGGGGGCACGACCTCGTCCGGCGCCGGCTCGAAGGACAGCATCAACTACGCGCTGCCGGCGAACTTCACGCCGAACTGGATCCTCCCGGTCGGCACCGCCTCCCACCTGAACACCAACAACGCCTCGATATCCCAGTCCCTCTGGGAGCCGCTGATCGCGTACGACGGCTCCACCGGCAAGGTCGGCTGGAACAAGAACAACTCGCTGGCCACCGGCGCCGACTTCGCGAAGGACAGCAAGAGCGTCAAGATCACCCTCGGCGACCGGCACTGGAGCGACGGCGAGAAGATCACCTCGCGCGACGTGCAGTTCTGGTTCAACCTGGTCAAGGCGAACAGGGAGGACTGGGCCAGCTACAGCCCGGGCAAGGCGCCGGACAACTGGACCTCGCTGAAGATCGTGGACGACACGCACTTCACGATCACGTTCGACAAGGCGTACAACACGCAGTGGATGCTCGCCAACGAGCTGAGCATGATCCGCCCGATGCCGCAGCACGTCTGGGACAAGACCAGCGACGCGGGCAAGGTGTCCGACCTCGACCTCACCCCCGCGGGCGCCAAGAAGGTCTGGGCGTACCTCAACACCGCCGCCAAGAAGATCTCCGGTTACGCCACCGACCCGCTCTGGAAGACGGTCAGCGGCCCGTACACCATCAAGTCGTTCTCGACGGCGGGCAAGGTGCAGCTCCTCGCCAACGCCAAGTACGACGGCGGCGGCAAGGCCAACATCAAGACGGTGAACCTGCTCCCGTTCACCACCGCGGACGCCGAGGAGAACGCACTCCGGGCCGGCACGGTCGACTACGGCTACATCAACGCCACCAACCTCAGCCAGGAAGCGTCCTTCACCGCCAAGGGCTACACCCTCAAGCCGTGGGCCGGCTGGGCGATCACGTACATGCCGTACAACTTCAACAACCCCACCATGGGCCCGGTCTTCAAGCAGCTCTACGCCCGCCAGGCGATCCAGATGTCGGTGGACCAGGCGACCCTCTCCAAGGTGATCTTCAACGGCACCGCCGTCTCGACCTACGGCCCCGTTCCGCAGGGTCAGACCTCCGCCTTCGTCTCCGCGAAGCAGAAGAACAACCCGTACCCCTTCTCCACCGCCAAGGCGAAGAAGCTGCTCACCGACCACGGCTGGACCCAGCAGGGCTCCACCATGGTCTGCACCCACCCGGGCAGCGGCGACGACCAGTGCGGCGCCGGGGTCGACAAGGGCACGAAGTTCCAGATGCAGGTGCTGTCGCAGTCCGGCTCGACCGTGACCGACAACCTGATGAGCGCCCTCCAGTCGTCCTTCGCCAAGTCCGGCATCGGCTTCGGCATCAAGACCGCGCCGGTCAACTCGGTTCTCGCGCAGGCCGGCCAGTGCAAGGCCGGCGATTCCGGCTGCAAGTGGCAGCTCTCCTTCTTCGGCAGCGCCGGCAGCTGGTACTTCCCGGCCTACCCGAGCGGTGACTCCCTCTTCGCCACCGGCGGCGCCTCCAACTTCGGCAGCTACACCAACCCCGCCGTGGACAAGCTGATCGGCGAGACCACCACCGACTCCTCGCCCGCCGCCATGCAGAAGTACAGCGCCGCCCTGGCCGAGGACCTTCCGGTGGTCTGGCTGCCGGAACCCGACTACCAGGTCTCCGTGGTCAAGAGCGGCCTCGGCGGCTTCGCCCAGGACTCGCTGGCCAACTTCCACCCCGCCATGTGGAAGTGGACCAACAAGTAAGCCCGGTTGGCGACCATGCGCACCACTGAGCCGAAGCGACCGGAATACACATGAGCACTTCCTCTTACCTGATCAGGCGGGTCCTCCAGGCCGTCGTGGTGATCGTCATCGTGACGATCGTGGTCTTCGGTCTGCTGCACGCCCTGCCCGGGGGTCCCGCACGCGGGATCCTCGGCCCGCAGGCCACCCCGCAGCAGATCACGTCCTTCAACCACGAACAGGGCCTCGACAAGCCGCTGCCCGTGCAGTACTTCTACTACCTGAACCAGCTGCTGCACGGCGACTTCGGGACCTCGTACACCCTCAACGAGCCGGTCTCCCAGCTCATCACCGAGCGGCTGCCGAAGACCCTGCTGCTCACCGTCCTGTCGGCGGTCGTCGGCCTGGTGCTGGCGATCCCGCTGGGCATGTGGCAGGCCATGCGGCGCAACAAGCCGGCGGACTACGTCATCACCACGCTGAGCTTCATCGCCTACTCCACGCCCGTGTACTTCCTCGGGCTGATCCTGGTGCTGGTGTTCAGCCAGACGCTGCCGTGGTTCCCCTCCCAGGCACCACAGGGCGACACGCTCGCCCAGGTGATCTCCGATCCGCAGGCACTCGTCCTGCCGGTGGTCGCGGGCGCCGCCTCGATGATCGCGGTGTTCAGCCGCTACATGCGGGCGGCCACCCTGGAGAACCTCTCAGAGGACTACGTCAGGACGGCGCGGGCCGGCGGTACCCGCTCCCGCGCCCTCCTGTGGCGCCATGTGTTCCGCAACTCGCTGACGCCCGTGGTCGCCATGCTCGGGTACTACGTGCCGGTGCTGTTCGGCGGTGCGCTGGTGGTTGAGCAGCTCTTCAACTACCCGGGCATGGGGCTGCTCTTCTGGACCGCCGCCCAGTCCTCCGACTACCCGGTGCTCCTGGGCTGCGTGCTCGTCATCGCGGTCGCCACGGTGACCGGCACGCTCCTCGCCGACATCGTCCAGCGTGTCATCGACCCCCGAGTGAAGGCAGGCCGGGCATGAGCGCCGTCATCCAGCCGGGCCA
The DNA here is from genome assembly GCF_041435055.1 of Streptomyces sp. NBC_00341. NCBI lineage: Bacteria > Bacillati > Actinomycetota > Actinomycetes > Kitasatosporales > Streptomycetaceae > Streptomyces > Streptomyces sp. NBC_00341. The sequence goes on from NZ_CP108002.1 coordinate 6,460,331, forward strand.
GGTGCCCGCCACGGCCACCGCCCCCGCGGCGTCGGGCTCCCGCCTCGCGCTGCGCCGCTTCCGCCGCAACCGGCTCGCCGTGGTCGGGCTCGGCGTGGTGGCCTTCTTCTTCCTGTTCTGCTTCGTCGGTCCGCTGGTGTACTCCACCGACCAGACCCACACGATGCTCCAGCAGGTCAACCTCGCGCCCAGCGGCTCGCACTGGCTGGGCACCGACGCCGTCGGCCACGACGTAGTGGGCCGGCTCATGTACGGCGGCAAGGTGTCGCTGATCGTCGGTCTCGCCGCAGGCGTGCTGGCCACCGTCATCGGCACCCTGTGGGGCGCCGTCGCCGGCTACGCGGGCGGCTGGGTCGACGCGGTCATGATGCGGGTCGTGGACGCGGGGATCGCCATCCCGGCGCTCTTCATCCTGCTGGTGGTCTCCGCGATCACCACCCCGGACCTGACGGGAATGATCGTCATCCTGGGCTTCGTCTCCTGGCTGGTGCCCTCGCGCCTGATCAGGGCGGAGACGCTGAGCCTGAAGAACCGCGACTACGTGCTGACGCTGAGGGCGATCGGCGGGACGCACGGCCGGGCGATCATCCGGCACATCCTCCCGAACTCCGTCTCGACCATCATCGTCGCGGCCACCTTCCAGATCGCCGACGCCATCCTGCTCATCGCCTACGTCTCCTACCTGGGCCTGGGCGTCCAGCCGCCGGCCACCGACTGGGGCGGCATGCTGTCGGCCGGTCTCACCGCCGCGTACTCCGGCTACTGGTGGCTCATCATTCCGCCGGGCCTGGCCATCATCCTGGTGGTGTGGGCGTTCAACGCGATCGGGGACGGGCTCCGCGACGCATTCGACGTGAGGGGACGCGGATGACCGTCACCAAGGGTCCCGCCGCATCGCCGGCCGGACCGATTCTCGAACTCGACGACCTCGGCGTCGTCTTCACCACGGAGACCGGTGAGGTGCCGGCCGTGCGGGGCGTCTCCCTGCACGTCGGACCCGGCGAGACGCTCGCCCTGGTCGGCGAGTCGGGCTCCGGCAAGTCGACCATCGCGCTGGCCGCGATGGGCCTGCTGACCGGCAACGCCCGTGCCACCGGCAGCGCCGTCATCGCGGGCACCCAGGTGGTCGGCGCCCGCGAGAGCGACCTCGCGTCGCTGCGCGGACGGACCGCCTCCATGGTGTTCCAGGAGCCGGCCACCGCGCTGGACCCGCTGACCCGGGTCGGCAGGCAGATCGCCGAGGTGATCCGCAACCACCGCGAGATGTCCCCCAAGGACGCCGCCGCGGAGGCCGTCGGGCTCCTGCGCAAGGTCGGCATCCCCGAACCTGAGAAGCGGGCCACGGCCTACCCCTTCCAGCTCTCCGGCGGGCAGCGCCAGCGCGTGGTCATCGCGATGGCCATCGCCAACAGCCCCGCCCTGCTGATCGCCGACGAGCCGACCACCGCGCTGGACGTCACGGTGCAGGCCGAGATCCTCGACCTGCTGCGCCGGCTCGCCGCGGAGACCGGCACCGGCGTCCTGCTGGTCACCCACAACATGGGCGTCGTCGCCGACTTCGCGGACCGGGTCGCCGTGATGTACCGGGGCGAGATCGTGGAGACCGGACCGGTCGAGGACGTGCTCCTGCGGCCGTCCCACGACTACACCCGCCGCCTGCTGGCCGCCGTGCCCCGGCTGTCCGTGGCCGAGGCGGGACAGTCGGCCCCGGCCGCCTCCACCGCGGCCCCGGACGCCGAGCCGGTGGCCGAACTCCGCGACGTCCGCGTGGACTTCGGCCGGGGCAAGAACGCCGTGCGGGCGCTGGACGGTGTCTCCTTCGCCGTGCACCCGGGCCAGACCCTGGGGCTGGTGGGCGAGTCGGGTTCCGGCAAGTCCACCGCCTCCCGGGTCGCGCTCGGGCTGATCGCGCCGACTTCCGGCACGGTCTCCCTGTTCGGCACCGACCTGGGGCGCGTCCGCTCCCGCGCCCGCCGCGCCCTGCGGGCCGGCATCGGCGTGGTCCTCCAGGACCCGGTCGCGTCGCTGGACGCCCGGATGACGGTCGGCGAGTGCGTCGCCGAGCCGCTCAGGGTCCACCACCGGGGCATCTCCGCCAAGGACCGCCGGAGCAAGGTGGCCGCCATCCTCGACCGCGTCCGGCTGCCGCGCGAGGTCGCGGACCGGGCGCCCCGGGAGCTGTCCGGCGGTCAGCGCCAGCGGGTGAGCCTGGCCCGTGCGCTGGTCCTTGAGCCCCGGCTGCTGGTCGCCGACGAACCCACCAGCGCGCTCGACGTGAGCGTGCAGCAGGCCGTACTGGAAGTGATCTCCGAGCTCCAGGACGAGTTGGGCTTCGCCTGCCTCTTCGTCTCCCACGACCTGGCCGTCGTCCAGCACTTCGCGCAGCGCGTCGTGGTGCTGCGGGGCGGCCGGATCCAGGAGCAGGGCCCCACCGGGGCGACCCTCCTGCACCCGGAGACCGACTACACGCGCGGCCTGCTGGCCGCCGTACCGGTGCCTGACCCGGTGATCCAGCGCGGCCGCAGGGCCGAGCGCCTGGCCGCCCTCTCGGCCGGCCGGACGGAGGACCGGGCATGAACCCGTACGACCGCAGGCTCTTCGCCGGCGTGGACATCGGCGGCACCACCACACAGGTGGTCCTGTGCGACGACGAACTGACCGTCCTGGACCGGGCCGAGACCGCCACCCCGGCGGCGCACGGCGGCCCGGCCATGATCACGGCGGCGCTGGACGCGCTGACCCCGCTGCTGGAGCGCACCCACGGGCGGCTCACCGGCTGCGGGGTCGGCGCCGCCGGCGTCGTGGACTCCGGCACCGGTCACATCCTGGTGGCCAGCGACTCCTTCACCGGCTGGGCGGGTTTCGGGGTGACGGACGCCGTCGAGGACGCGCTGGGAGTCCCGGCCTTCCTGGACAACGACGTCAACGCCTTCCTGTACGGGGAGACGTCGGGCGGCGCGGTCCGGGACGAGCCGGATGTCCTCGGGATCACCCTCGGCACCGGCGTCGGCGGCGCGTTGTGGAGCGGTGGCAGGCTGTTCACCGGCCCGCACGGCGCGGCCGGCGAGATCGGGCACATCCCCGGCTTCGGCGACCTGCTCTGCTCGTGCGGCGGGCGGGGACATCTGGAGACCCTGGCCGCCGGCCGCTCCATCGGCACCCGCTACACGGAGCGCACCGGCCGACGGCTGACCGCCCGCGAGGTCGCGGGGGCGGCGGAGCGCGGTGACGAGGACGCCCTCGCGGTGTACCGGGCCGCCGGCTCCGGCATCGCGCGGGCCATCGTGATGACGGCGGGCGTCGTCGACATCACGACGGTGGTCGTCGGCGGCGGGGTCAGCCACGCCTGGCCGCTGCTGGGCCCGGTCATCGACGCGTCGCTGGCCGCGGAACCGCCGGTGAGCGGTCACCCCGTCCGGCTGGTCCGGTCCGGCCTGGGCGCCGACGCCGTACCGGTCGGCGCCGCGGCACGGGCCCGGCGGGAACTCGCGGTGGGTTCGCCGGTCTGAGGCCCCCGGCCGCGCACACAGGCGCCCCCGTCCGGAAGGGCGGGGGCGCCTGTGCATGGGGGGCAGTGGTGTGCGGGTGGGGCCTCAGTAGATCGGGTCGACGGTGGGGCCCTCCTGGGCCAGCAGATCGCGGGCGAACTGCTCCCACTGGGCGTAGGCGTCGGGGAAGGCGGACACCTGCACGGCCTGGCACACCTCGCCCGGCGGCCTGGTCTGCCAGTTCGCGATCTGGATCAGGCCCGGATTGCTGCCGAACGGGGCGACCCCGTAGAAGGACTTGGACGACGTGGGGACGTCCGTGATCTGCTCCGGGGTTCCCCAGCCGGTGCTGGGCCGTTGCTGGAAGATGCCGAGTGAGTCGTGGTCGACCGGCGTCAGGTAGTTGACGAACTTCGATTCCTGCATGGCCGTCATCAGCGCGATGACCTGCCCCTGCTCGGGGATCTGGGCGCCCTTGCCGACGCCGATGACGGTACGGGCGTTGGCGAGCTCGGCCGGTCCGAGGTCGGCGGCGACCGTGAAGACCGTCCGCAGTTCGCTGTCCGGAGCCGCCTGGAGCGACCGGGCGGTCGCCGCGTCGACCGTTCCGGTGGGCCGGAGGCCGTGAGCAGCCTGGAACGAACGCAGTCCGTGGTGGGGGGTGGGTGCCGCCTGGGCGGTGGCCGGGACGGAAAGGAGTATTCCGGCGGTGGCCGCGACCGCGACCATAAGCTGAGCCATTCTCTTCTGTCGCATGAATGCACGGTGTCGCGGACCCCAATGTGGCGTCAAGAACCTTGTCGGTCAATGGAGTTGGCGGGCCGCCATAAACCGGCTGTCCTCCCAGGTGAGGGAGCCGGAAACTATGGGGAATAAAGCGGAATTCGTGGTCGGTGGGCGTGTGCCGTCACCGGTTCGACCAATGGAGCAATTCCCATTTGTTGCCCGTTGTCGTAAGTGCTTGATGTGAACGCCTGTTTGCGAGACGGGTGTTCGTAAGTCGATGGGAATGGGCTGATGAATCACATCACCCGCTGGACGGCGTGATCTGCGTCGGATGCGCCGCCCTCGGGCCGTGTCCGCGCGGCCCCGCACATGGCAGGGCCCCCGTCCCGCCCGGACGGGGGCCCTGCCGGTCTCCGTGGGGGGAGGTCAGGAACCGACGCTCACCGTGAAGCGGCGCGGGTTGCCGTCGTTCGCGGCGCCCGAGACGTCCGGCTCACCGTCGGGGCGTACGTCGTCGTAGGGGAAGGCGTAGCCGATCGGGCTGTTGGCGTGCACGATCCGCGACCAGTGGTTGGTCACATCGCCCTTGTAGTAGTCCGCCACCGTGGTGCCGTTCGGCTGGTCCGGGTGGCTGAGCATGATCGACCGGTTGAAGCCGGCCGCGATCCGCGCCAGCAGGGCCTTCTTGTCGTCGTTGTCCGCCGGGTTGTTGGCGAACGGGCCGCCGTTGCAGGTGAAGATGTCCTGCGAGGTGGGCTTGGAGAAGGTGTGCCCGCCGTCGAAGGTCAGGGTGTCGCCGCTGACCCGTCCGGCGAGGACGCCGCGTCCGCCCTGGAGGTCGATCCGCAGGTCCGTCGAGCGGTACTTCTCCCAGACCTCGTCGACCTGTGCGGTGAACAGGTTCCCGAACGGCATGTCGCCGCCGCCGGACGACGCCATCAGGTTCTGCGGCGAGATGACCCGCAGCACGTTGCCGTCCGAACCGCGCTTCACCAGCTGGTCCCAGGGCTGTCCGTCGGCGGCGGCCTGGGCGGTGAGGTCGTCGGCGATCTTCTGGACCGCGCCGTCCGGGAGCGGGGCCACGGTGTGCGTGGTGTCGCCCTGCAGGGTCAGGCCGATCGGCAGCGCGGTCACCAGGTCGACGTAGCTGATGTTGGCGTACAGCTGCTGCGGGTTGAAGGTGAACTCGCAGAACGACCAGGTGCGCCCGTAGTTCGCGTCCGTGGGCGTGGCGAAGGCCGGTTCGACGAGGGAGGGGCCCGGGTTCAGGAAGAAGTCCAGGGTGTCGTCGTGCACGAAGTAGACCCGTGCCCCGTACATCTGGGGGAGCGTCACGACGACGGGTGCGGCGCCCGCCGCGTTCAGCGGGATGGCGCAGTCCACCGGCAGCGGGGTCTGCGGCTGAGCAGGGGACTCGGGGTGGTAGACGCTGCCGTCGGCCCGCAGCAGCACCCACCGGTCGGTGCCCTGCTCGTGGCCGGTGACGTAGGCGTTGACCTTGCCGGACAGGGATTTGTTCTCCAGGGCCAGTTCGCAGGTCGCGGCGGCCGCAGAGGCGCGCGGGCTCAGCGCGCTTCCCCAGACGGGGTAGGTGAGTGCGGTCGCGGAGGCGGCGATGCCGCCTGTCAGGAACAGTCTGCGCGAAATCACGAGGGGACTCCTGAGGCGTGGGGGGTGGGGATGTGGGGAGGTGGGGGGTGGTGAACGGTGGGGGACAGGAGGGTCGCGGACGGCGCGGCGGTGCGGGGAGGTGGAACGAGCGCGTCCGCGGTGCGCACCACTCTCGCGAGGGCTGCGGCGACCGTCAAGACTTGTGACTGAGAGCGCTCTCAAAAATCGAAGGTCTTCACAACTCGACGCCCTGCGCCACTACTTGGCGTGTCCGCTCCCTCCCTAACCGCCCACCGTGATCAACATCTGAACGCGGGGCCGGTACTGCGGCCCCCACACCCCACGTGGGCGTACTTGGACTTACGCAGAGCGGTTGTTGGACTGGAGGGGCCCTCGGAGCCGTACGTCGTTGACGGTGTCCGGACACGGCGACTACGCAGAGCACATGTCGCCAAGATTCACTACGGCGGGCGCTGCTGCCGCCGCCTCAGCCGCCGTCCTGGCTCTGGTGGGGACCGCCCTCCCCGCCTCAGCCGCCGCCCCCGCGCCCGCCGCGGCCGAATCAGCCGTCCCGGCGGGCGCCGTCATCGCCTCCGCGCAGCTCGCCGTCGCCGTCGCGGACGACTTCCCGCGCGTCCTGACGTACACCGACCGGGCCTCCGGGAACCAGCTGTCCGGCTCCACCCGGCCGGTCACCTCCGTCACCCTCAACGGCACCGCCCACGACGTGAAGCTCAAGGGCGCGCCCGAGGTCACCAAGTCGGCCGCCCGCTACACGCTGACCTTCACCGATCTGCCCGGCGTCGAGATCGACGCCTCCCTCTCGGTCTCCGGACGCGCCACCACCTTCAAGGTGACCGCCGTCCGCGACACCACCGCCTTCCGGGTCGGCACGATCGACATCCCCGGCCACGACCTCGTCTCCGTCGCGAGCACCGACGCCGGGGCCGCCACCGCCTTCACGAAGCTCGACCCCGACTCGACGAAGACCGCCGACGTCTTCGCCAAGGTCACCGACGCCACCAAGGCCGACACCGCACCCGTCGGCGGCACCTACGCGATCGTGAACACCGGATCGCTGGCGGCCGCCGTCGAGTCCAACTCCTCGTACGACAAGCCGGCCGGCGCCACCGGCGGCGACGACGCCCGCTTCTGGCACCAGGCACGCAAGGCCGACGACGGCTCCACCCGGGTCGGCGTCTGGTCCGGCCAGTGGACCTACCGCGGCGACGGCGCGCCCGAGCCCGAGAGCGGCGACAACCTGCCCTGGGCGAAGGTCGTCGTGACGCCCGACGCCAACGGCGACAAGACCGTCGACTGGCAGGACGGCGCCGTCGCCTTCCGCTCCATCGGCGTGGTCGCACCGGGCAGCGAGGACACCGCGGACCGGGTCGTCACCCACATCCCGTTCAACTTCGCCAGCCAGGCCACCCACCCCTTCCTGCGCACCCTGGACGACGTCAAGCGGGTCTCGCTGGCCACCGACGGCCTCGGACAGCTCGCGCTGCTCAAGGGGTACGCCTCCGAGGGCCACGACTCCGCCCACCCCGACTACGGCGGCAACTACAACAAGCGCGCCGGCGGGCTGAAGGACCTCAACGAGCTCCTCAAGGACGGCAAGAAGTGGGGCGCCACCTTCGGCGTCCACGTCAACGCCACCGAGGCCTACCCGGAGGCGAAGGCGTTCGACGAGAAGCTCGTTGACAAGTCCAGCCCCGGCTGGAACTGGCTGAACCAGAGCTACTACATCGACCAGCGCCGCGACATCAACAGCGGCGACCTGGCCAAGCGCTTCCAGCAGCTGCGCGACGAGACGGACAGCAACCTCAGCATGCTGTACATCGACGTCTACTACACGCACGGCTGGATTGCGGACAAGACCCTCCAGTCCCTCCAGAAGCAGGGCTGGAACGTAGCCAGCGAGTGGGCCGACAAGTTCGAGCGCGGCTCGCTCTGGTCGCACTGGGCCAATGACCTCGACTACGGCGGCGCCACCAACAAGGGCCTCAACTCGCAGATCATCCGGTTCATCCGCAACGACGAGAAGGACGTCTGGAACAACGACCCGGTCCTCGGCCAGAGCGCCATCGACGAGTTCGAGGGCTGGACCGGCGAGACCGACTGGAACTCCTTCTACGACAACATCTGGCAGCGCAACCTGCCCGCCAAGTACCTCCAGCAGCAGAAGATCACCCGCTGGGACGGCAACGACATCACCTTCACCGGCGGCGTCAGCGGCACGGTCGAGGACGGGAAGCGGACCTTCTACGACCACGGCCGAAAGGTGCTCAGCGGCACCGACTACCTGCTCCCGTGGGACGGCGGCAAGAAGCTCTACCACTACAGCGAGTCCGGCGGCACGAGCAGTTGGGCGGTGCCCTCCAAGGGCGCGTACACCGTCTACAAGCTCAGCGACAACGGCCGCGTCAAGACCGGCACGGTGCGTCCGGTGGACGGGAAGATCACGCTGAAGGCCGAGGCCGGGCAGCCGTACGTCCTCTACCCGGACAAGGCGCCGAAGGCCGCCGACGCCAAATGGGGCGAGGGCACCCCGGTCGAGGACCCCGGCTTCAACGACGGCAGGCTGTCCGACTGGTCGAAGACCGGCACCGCCGTCCGCGACACCGACAGCCAGGGCCGCAACAGCGCGAAGCTCTCCGGCAGCGGCACGGCCGCGCTCTCCCAGAGCATCGGCGGACTGAAGCCCGGCGCGCGCTACACCGCCTCCGCCCTGATCGAGGTCGAGCCCGGAAAGACCCGGCACACCACACTGTCGGCCGGCGGGAAGTCCGTGGCCGTGGACCGCTCCACCGCCAAGGACCAGGTCGCCGCGTCCGACTGGCACGACACCTACTTCCAGCGGGCCAAGGTGAACTTCACCGCCCCCGCCAACGGCCGCACCACGCTGCGCGTCGAAGCCGCCAAGGGCAGTGCGGCGACCGTCCGCGCCGATGACGTGCGCGTCGTCGCCAACGCCCCCGCCACCAAGAAGAACACCGTCGTGTACGAGGACTTCGAGGACGTCGACCAGGGCTGGGGCCCCTTCCTCAAGGGCGACGCGGGCGGCTCCACCGACCCCCGCACCAGCATCTCCCAGCTGCACGCCCCGTACACCCAGGCCGGCTGGAACGGCAAGCTCATCGATGACGTGCTCGGCGGCAAGGAGTCCCTCAAGGCCCACGAGGAGAACGCCGGGATCGTCTACCGGACCGCCCCCTGGACCGTGCCGATGGCCGACGGCCACCGCTACAAGGTCGAGTACGACTACCAGTCCAGCCACGCCGGCGCCTACGAGTGGGTCGACGGCTACGACCGGATCACCGCGGACGGCAAGCCCGACTCCGTACAGACCCGGTCCACCGCCATCGGCGCCCAGCACACCACCGGGCACTTCACCGAGACCGTCACGGCGGGCTGCGGCGACACCTGGACCGGTCTGCGCAAGCGCGACGACGCCCCAGAGGGCGCCGACTTCGCCCTCGACGGCTTCACCGTGACCGACCTCGGCAAGGCGCCCGCGGGTGAGCAGGCCGCCTGTGGCACGCTCACCGTCAAGCCGGACGCCGAGACGCTGGAGCCGGGCACCGCCAACACCGTGAAGGCGAGCTTCACCAACTACGAGGCCACCGGCGTCACCGGGGTCTCGGTGGGCCTGACCGTCCCCGAGGGCTGGAAGGCCGAGCCGGTGGGCCCCGTCACCTTCGACGCGGTCGCGGCCGGTGCGAAGGTCACCGGAAGCTGGCAGGTCACCCCGCCGGTCGACGCCAAGTACCAGACGTACCAGCTGGGTTCCGAGGCGGCCTACACGGTCGGCGGCGCGCAGCGGAAGCTCGGCGCGCAGGCCTCGGTGCGGACCCTGCCGCCGCCGCCCACCACCGACAGCTGGGCCAGTGACCTGGACTGGACGGCCTCCGAGAACGGCTGGGGACCGGTCGAGCGCGACCTCTCCAACGGCGAGACCGGCACCGGCGACGGCACCCCGCTGACCATCGGCTCCACGGTGTACGAGAAGGGCCTCGGCAGCCACGCACCCGCGAAGGTCCGCTACTACCTGGGCGGGAAGTGCACCTCGTTCACCGCCGAGGTCGGCGTGGACGACGTGCAGAAGAGCGCCGGCAGCGTGCAGTTCTCCGTGACGGCGGACGGCACGGAGAAGGTGAAGTCGCCGGTCCTCAAGGCCGCTGACAGCGCCTGGTCGCTGACGGCGGACGTCACCGGCGCCAAGTACGTCGAGCTGATCGCCGGTGACGGCGGCGACGGCAACGGCAACGACCACGCCGACTGGGGCAGCGCCCGCTTCCACTGCGGAAGCTGAACGGCTCCACGAGGGGAAGGGGGCGGACCGTCATCGGTCCGCCCCCTTCCCCGTCGTAGTAAGCGCGTGCTAGACCAGCCCTCGTCCGGCCCCTCTGAACGACTTGCACACCGGAGGTTGCTCGTGCCACTTCTGCCCGCCTGGTCACGCCGTGCCTTTCTCGCCACCGGCAGCGCCACCGCGCTGGGCCTCGCGCTCGCTCCCGCGGCCCGCGCGGACGGGGCCGAAGACGAGTTCGAGACGCTCCGGCTGCGCTGGAACGACCTCTCGCTCGGCACCGGCTACGACCCGGCCGCCGAGCCCTACGCCTCCCGGCTCGCCGGCACCGGCGAACTCGCCGAGGAATTCCGCTCGACGATGGCTCCCGCCACCGACTCGCTCTGGGCCGGACACACCTTCGACCCGCCGGCCGGCATCACCTGGAGCTACACCCGGCTGTGGACGATGACCCAGGCCTACGCCCAGCAGGGCACCGGACACACCGGGAACGCGGATCTGCTCGACGCCGTCGTCCGGGGCCTCGACCACCTCTCCACCACCGTCTACAACCCGTCCACCGCCCCGTACGGCAACTGGTGGGAGTGGCAGATCGGCAGCCCGCGCCTGCTCATGGACATCGTCGCGGTGCTCCGCGACGAGCTGGGCGAGGAGCGCGTGCAGGCCGCCTGCGCCGCCGTCGACCACTTCATCCCCGACTCCGCGCTCACCGACTACAGCGGCACCTCGACCGGCGCCAACCGGGTCGACCTCTGCCGTTCGGTGGCCCTGCGCGGCGTCCTCGGCCGCGACGGCGCCAAGACGGCGCTGGCCCGCGACGCCCTCTCGCCCGTCTTCCCGTACGTGAGCGAGGGCGACGGCCTCTACGCCGACGGCTCGTTCATCCAGCACACCTGGATCGCCTACTCGGGCACGTACGGGCAGGTCATGCTGGACGGCCTGGGCCGGCTCTTCGCCCTGCTGGCCGGGTCCACCTGGGAGGTCACGGATCCGGGCCGCCAAGTCATCCTGGACAGCGTCGAACACGCCTACGCGCCGCTCATCCACGACGGCCTGATGATGGACAGCGTCAACGGCCGCGCCATCAGCCGGGGGCTCCTCAAGAGCGACGAACTCCAGGTCATGCGCAGCGACCACTTCCACGGCCAGGGACTGATCGCGGCCGTGGCCCTGCTGGCGAACGGTGCCTCCGCCGCCGAGCGCGACCGGTGGAACGGCATGATCAAGGGCTGGATCGAACGGGACACCGTCAGCCCCGTCCTCACCGCCCCGCAGTTCGGTGTCGCCGACCTCGCCCGACTGCACGCGGCGGCCGACGCACCCGTCCCCGCCGCGCCGGAACCCGTCGGGCACACCCTGTTCGCCGCCATGGACCGGGCCGTGCACCGGCGCCCCGGCTGGGTCGCCAACCTCGCCATGTCGTCGGAGCGGATCAGCTCCTACGAGTGCGGCAACGGCGAGAACCCGCGCGGCTGGCACACCGGGGCCGGAATGCTCTACTGGTGGCAGGGCGCCGACGGCGGCGGCCAGTACACCGACTGGTTCTGGCCCACCGTCGACCCGTACCGGCTGCCCGGCACCACCGTCTCCACCAAGCGGCTCGCGGACCGGGCCGGCGGCGAGTGGGGCGAACCCCGGCCGGACACGCGGTGGGTGGGCGGCGCGCACGACGGCGAGTTCGCGGCGGTCGGCCAGCACGTGAAGGGCCTGGACTCCACCCTGGAGGCCCGCAAGTCCTGGTTCTGCGCGGCGGACACGGTCATCTGCCTCGGCGCGGGCATCACCGCCGCCGACGGCGTGCCCGTCGAGACCGTCGTCGACAACCGCAACCTGGGCCCGGACGAGGGCGCGCAGACCCTCACCGTCGAGGACCGCGAACGGCCCCGCTGGGCCCATCTGGAGGGCCACGGCGGCTGGGTGCTGCCCGGCGGCGCGGCGCTGCACACCCTGCGCGAGGCCAGGACCGGCGCCTGGTCCGACATCAACACCACCAGCTCCACCGAGCGGCGCACCCGCCACTGGCAGACCCTCTGGCTCGACCACGGCACCGACCCGGCCGCTGCCGGCTACCTCTACCTCCTGATGCCCGGCGCCTCCCGGCGCACCGTCGCCGCCCGCGCCGCGGACCGGCACTGGCTGACGGTGCTCGCCAACACCGCCGCCGTACAGGGCGTCTCCGTCCGCTCCCTCGGGCTGACCGCCGCCAACTTCTGGCAGCCGGGCACAGCCGGACGGCTCTCCTCGACGGGGCCGGCCAGCGTGCTCGTCCGCGAGGGCCGGGGCGCGTCCACGATCCGGATCAGCGCGCCGGAGCGCAGCGGCACACCGTTCGAAGTGGTCTGGGACCGCCCGGTGCGCGAGGCCGTCCCGGCGGATCCGGGCATCGAGGTCCGCGCCACCGGCCGGCGGCTGGTGCTCGGCGTGGACCCCGGGAAGGCCGGTGCCACGCTGAGGTGTGACCTCCGGTAGCCACCGTGGAGTGATCCGGCGGCCGGAGTCTGCCGGGAGTCTGGGAAGGATGGCCGCCGCACGCGTACGCTCAGGAGCCATGGGGGAGTTGAGAGCGGACTGGCGGCTCCGGTTACGCCGCGGCGGTCCGGACGGCGAGGTGTGCGGGGCCGGGGTGCTGCTCACCCAGGACCGGATGCTGACCTGCGCGCACGTCGTCCGGGAAGCGGACGCCCGGATGTGGGTGGAGTTCGCCGAGAACCCCGGGATCCCGCCCGTCGCCGCCCGGGTCGCGCCGGACGGCTGGCTGCCCGGCCGGGACGGCTCCGCCCGCGAGGACATCGCCGTACTCGCACTGGACAGCCCCCGCCCGCAGGCGGCGCCCGCGCCGCTGGGACGGCGGATGGAGCGTGGCGGTGAGGTGTGGATCGGCGGCTACTCCCAGGCCTTCGACGACGGCATGTGGCTGACCGGCCGGATCAGCGGACTGCACGGCGCGTGGGTGCAGCTCGACGCCGGCCGGAACGTCGAGGTGGTGCGCCCGGGGTTCAGCGGCGCGGCCGTGCAGACCCGGGGCGAGGGACCGCACACCGACCGGGTCGTCGGCCTGGTGGTGAGCTGGCGCGGGGATCTGGAGCTGGAGCTGCCCGACGACAACGACCTGGCGTTCTCGTACATGATCCCGGTCGACCGCATCGCCGACCTCGTCCCGCTGGTGGCCGAACTGAGCGGGCCCGACGGCTGGGACAGCGGACTGTCCGAGCGGCTGCGCGACTGGTTCACGGGCGTCGACCAGCCCGCGGTACGGGTCGGAGTCGTCCCGCACGGCGGCGGCCGGGACCGCACCCTGCTCCACCAGCTCCACCGGGCCCACCTCGTCCACCGGTGCGGCCGCACCCGGCCGGAGGAACTCGTCGAGACGCTGGTTGCGCAGCTGCGGCCGCCCCGCCACCAGCGCAACGCGTACCGCGACTGGCTCCTGGAGGGCGGTGACGAGCCGGAGCGCTCGCTCGCCGGCCGCCCGGCCGGATCGGGACCCGTGCTCGCCGTGATCGGCCTGGACGAGGACCCGGACCCGGGCGCGCTGGTGCCCCTGCTGGCGCGCGTGCGGACACTCGGCTTCCGGCTGCTGGTCATCTTCCGCAGCGGCGAGGGCGCGGTACTGGAAGAGGTGGCGCGCGACCTGCTGGTACCGGCCCTCGACGAACGGGCCGAGGAACTGGTGCGCGGGACCGAGCGCTTCGAACGGGAGTGGGTCAGGCTGAACGGCCTGCTGGACTCGGCGTCCATGGCCCCCCGCCCCGATACCGACGCCGCCACCCGCCGCCGTCAACTGCGCGCCCTGCGCTCACTCGCGGACCCGCGCGAACAACTCGCCGCGCTGAAACAGCTGTTACGTGAGCTGCGCGCCGACCTCGACGCGCGGTCCCGCTCCTTACCCGCGCGGCTGCCGGGACAGCGCACCGGCCCGGGTCCGGCGGCGGGCCCATGAGAATCCCCTGCCCGCACCGCCGGTTCACCGGAGCCCCCTGCGACGGGGCCGTCCAGCCCACCGGCTACTGCGACACCTGCGGCCGCGACGAGGCGGGCCCCGGACTGCCGCCGCTGCCCGCCGCCCCCGAGGAGCACGGGCCCGCCGGACTCCTCGAACTCCCGCTGCTGGAGCCGGGCAGCCCGGCAGAGCGGCTCAGCGCCGCCGAGCGCCCGGTGCGCATCGTGATGACGTGCTCGGCCAAGGCCTGCGGGGTGGCGTTCGTCCCGCCGTACACCGTCACGTCACCGCCGCAGGAGGGCCACTGCCCCCGCTGCGGCGCCCCCTACTCCTACCGCCCCGAGCTGACCAAGGGCGGCCCGCCGCTCCAGGACCAGTACCTGATCCGCGGCCCCATCGCGCACGGCGGCCAGGGCTGGGTCTACCTGGCGGAGGACACCCACCTGGAAGACCTCGTCGCGGTCAAGGGGCTCCTCAACCGCTACGCGGAACGCGGCGCGGCCCAGGCCGGTGAGGAGCGCCGCAGCCTGGTCGCCATCCGGCACGAACGCATCGTCCAGATCCGCGACTTCGTCAGCACCCGCAACGCCGACGGCACGGTGTCCGGCGGCTACATCGTGATGGAGGACGTCGGCGACCGGACGCTGTCGGCCGTCGCCGAATCGACCCGGCGGGGCGAGTTCGTCCTCGACATCGAGCACGTCATCACCTACGGCTGCCAGATCCTGGAGGCCCTCGCCCATCTGCACGGCATGGACTTCCTGTACGGCGACATGAAGCCGTCCAACGTCATCCACCACGGCGACGGCATCAAGGTCATCGACCTCGGAGGGGTCCGCAAGGCCGGTTCCACCGACCCGCCCCCGGTGATCACCCCCTGGTTCGCCGCCCCGGAGACGGACGGCGTCTCCCCGCTGACCGTCGCGCACGACCTGCACACCGTCGGCGTCACCCTCGCCGAACTGGCCGGCTGGGCGGTCGGGGACGACGTGCCCGGACTCGGCATCAGCTCGTTCCGGCTGGTGGTGGAGCGGGCCACCGCGCGCGATCCGGAACGCCGCTTCGGCTCCGCGGAGGACATGGCGGGGCAGCTGCGCGGCGTGCTCCGCGAGATCCGGGCCCTGCGCGGCAAACGCGACCAGCCCGAACCCTCCGAGTACTTCGGCCCGGCCGGCCAAACCCCGTCCACCGAACTGCTGGGCGCCCGGCTGGGCTCGGTGCCCGACTACGCGCACTGGCTGCGCCGCCCGCTGTACGGCCGCCGGGAGACACCCCGGTCGCCCGCGCTCGACTCAGGACTGCCCACCCCGACCGAGATCGCCCGCCGGCTCCCGGTGCCGCGCCCCTACCCGGGCGACCCGCAGGCGGCCCGGTTCGGGGTCAGCAGCTACGACCCGGGCCAGCCGCTGGCCCAGCCCTCCCGCGGAGAGCAGTCCGTGGAGATCTGCCTGCACAACGCCCGGCTGCTGCTCGGCCAGGAGGGCGACGAGGCGCTCGCCGCCGCCAGGGAACAGGTCGAGGCGGCGGCCGCCATACCGGGACCGGGACCGGTGCGGGAGTGGCGCCTCAGCTGGCACCGGGGACTCGTCGCGCTGCGCGGCGCCGATGTGCTGGACGAGCGCGGGCCGATGCTCGAAGAGGCCCTGGAGCAGTTCTCCGCCGTGCACCGGGCCCTGCCCGGCGAGTACGCGGCCAAGCTGGCGCTCGCCTACGGCGCGGAACAGCTCGGTGCGGACGGCGCCGCCCCGGCCGGGCGCTCCGCGTACGAGCTGTTCCGCGCCGTGCACGCCCGCAACCCCTCGCACGTCGGCGCCGCCCTGGGGCTGGCCAGGCTCGCCCTGGCACGCGGCGACCGGGTCGCGGCCATCGAGGTCCTCGACCTGGTGCCCGACGAGTCGCGCGACCACACCGTCGCGCGGATCGCCGCCTTCCGCATCCGGGCGGGGCGGCTCACGGCCGGCGAGCGGCCACTGCCGCAGGAGGCGGACATCGACGCCTGCCTCGCCCTGCTCGCCCCTGCGTCCGGCGCGCACCCCCCGCTGGTCGCGGGCGACGAACCGGCCTGGCTGCTGCGGACCGAGCTGTACGAGTGGAAGCTCGACGCGGTCCTGGCCGCTGCCGGCGGGTCGAGGCCACCCGGACGGTGGGCGCGGACGGGCCTGCCGCCCCCCGCCGTGCCCGGGGAACGGGCCGTGCGGGTGGAACTGGAGCAGTGCTACCGCTGGCTGGCCCGGCAGCGGCAGGCCACGGCCGAGTACGAGCGGCTGATCGACCTCTCGCACGCGGTCCGCCCGCAGACCCGCTCCTGACGCCCGCCCGCAACGACTTCACTGGAGGCAGTCCCTTGGGCGCTACCGACACCTCGCCCGCCCCGCGGCTGCCCGTCGGCCTGAAGGTGTCCGTGGACGTCCGGCGCGATCAGCAGCCGCACCACGACGCGCGGATCGACGCCCACCTGCGGGTCAAGGCGGTCGGTGTCGGACCGAGCGAGGAGATGCCCGCCGTCGAACTCGCCGTCGTCATCGCGCTGGACGTCGCCGCCGGGCGCCGGGAGGCCGCGGCCGCCGCCCTGGCCGCCGCACTGCGCGCCCTGCCCGACGGGCTCTCGTTCACCGTCCTGGGCGGCGCCGACGCCACCGGGGCCCCGACCGGCTGCTATCCGCTGCGTGGCCGGTGGGCGCTGGCCGACACGGCGGAGAAGCGCCGGGCCGCGTTCAGCACGGGCCGGATCGCCCCGGCCGCCGGGGACCGGCCGCCCGTCGGGTACCCGGTCTGGCTGGCCGCCGCCCGCGAACTGTTCGGTGAGCGCCCGCTCCCGGTACGGCACCTGCTCCTGATCACCGACGGAAGCAGCGACGACGGAACGGGCGCCCCTGACCTGGACGAGCCGGGCCCGGACGACAGCGCGCTCAGCACCGAACTGGGGCGATGCGCCGGGCGGTTCACCGCGGACGTGCTCGCGCTCGGCGGCGACTGGGACCCCGCGCCGCTGCTCGCCGTCGTGGAACGGCTGCACGGCAGCCCCGTCGACGCGCCGGACCGGTTCGGCCCCGCCGTCACCGAGGCCGTGCGGCGGCTGCGCCGGGTCCGCAGCCCCGAACTGCCCGTCTCGGTCCGGGTACGCCCGGCGGTGCGCGAGGTGACACTGACCGAGACCGCCCCCCGCCGGCAGCTGCTCGACGCGGTGCACCGGCCGGACGAACCGCGCCGCTTCGACTTCCCCACCCACCAGTGGGAGCCGGGCACCCGCGACTACCTCCTCACCCTGCGGGTCGACGCGAGCACCGACCCTCTTGGCGTGCTGCTGCAACTGGCCACCGTCTCCGTCGGCGACTCCACCGCCCCGCTCCTGGTCCGCTGGCTGCCGCCCGGCGTCGCGGTGGGAGCGGCGGCGAGCGGCGGCGGGGGCGGCACCCTCCAGGCGATGAACGTCGCCACCCAGATGCGGACCGCCCTGGACCGCGGATACCTCGCCCTGGACCCGCTGGCCCGGGGCGAGGCCGAGCAGCAGTTCGGCCTCGCGGTCAGGCTGGCCAACGAGATCGGCGCCGACTGGGTCCTGGACAAGGTCCGGGAGGTGGCCGAGATCCTGGAGGGCTCCCGGGGCGTGGTCCGGGTCGGCCCGACCGTGGACCCGGCCACCGTGCGCCGGGGCCGGCTGCACATCGCCTCCGACCACCTGCTGGACCTGCCGGAACACCCCACGGGAAAGCCGCCGACCTGCCCGGAGTGCCACCACCCCGCCGGGCCCCTCGCCCGGTACTGCATCGCCTGCGGAAGGCGGCTGTGATGCCCCGGCCGACCCGTCGCACCCGAACCCTGCGGCCCCGCGGCTCCCGCACCAGGCGGCTGCTCGAACTGCACCTGGTCGTCCTGGTGGTGACCGCGATCGTCTCGACGACCCTCCTGCTCGCCTCCTACCGCGAGGTGCAGAACTCCGCGGGCGAACTGCGCACCCATGGCGCGCCGGCCGTCCAGGGAGTCTCCGCCACCCAGCTCGCCCTGCTCCGCGCCCACCAGGAGGCCGAGGCCTCGGCCCACCAGGGCATCGACAACGTGATCGGCGCCGGAGCCCGGTACGAGAACCAGCTCTCCGCCGCCGGCCAGGGACTGTCCCGGCTCTCCGACGTACAGATCGACGGCGAACGCGGCCGGGGAGTAGTCAAAACGGTCAACAGCCTGCTGACCTCGTACAGCAGCTCGATGACGCCCGGCTCCGTCAAGTACGTGGACGACGACTTGATGCAGCGGGAGAAGTTCGAGGAGGCCGAACGCATCCTCAGACGGCAGGGCACCGGAGTGGTGCCACGCCTGGACGTCCTGCAGCAGCACCAGATGCAGCGGGTCGGCAGGGTCAGCTCCATGGGGACGCTCCAGCAGACCGGCTGGGCGGCCGCCGAACTGGGCCTGCTGATCATGGCCCTGACCTCGCTCTCGGCGCTGTGGGTACTGCGCGTGCGCTGCGGGCGCAGCCACGACTCCTGGCTGCTGCTCGCGCTGCTGGCCACGGTCGCCCTGGCCGTCGTCCCGCTGTGGGCGACCACCACCACCCAGGTACGGCTGGACACCGCCCGCGAACGGCTCGTCGAGATCGAGGCACGCGCCCATGACACCCACGACCTGGCGGCCGCACAGCGGGACGTCACGGAGAAGTCCACGGCTCTGCGCGGCGGGCTGGCCGCCCAGCGCTGGCAGAGCTGGACCTACTACGGGGCCCTGGGCGGCGGCGCGCTGATCGTCCTGCTGCCGGCCGTCGGCATCTGCCGACGGCTCAACGCCGACTACTGGAGGGCCGGATGACCCGGCTGAACCGTGCCCTGCTGCTCGTCCTGGCACTGTTCCTGACCGCCGCCGGCTGCGGGCTCTCGGCCCCCGGCGGCAGCGACGAGGAGCCGAAGGTGACGATCCTCGGCCCGTGGACCGACGACCAGGAACGGCACTTCAAGCAGGTGCTGGACGGCTTCGGCATCCCGTACACCTACCAGGGGACCGCCGCCACCCGCGAGGTGCTGCTCGCCGAGGTCCAGGCCGGCAACCCGCCCGACATCGCGATCCTGCCGGGCGTCGGTGAGCTGGTCGAGTACGCCGAGGAGAACCGGCTGCAGCCGCTGACCGGTCTGTACGAACGCGACGAGTACGGGAACCCGTGGCGGCCCGGGGCGCAGGGCATCGCGGACGACCTGTGGGTACCGCTCAAGGCCGACCTCAAGTCGATCGTCTGGTACCGGGAGAGCGAGCCCCCGGAGCCGGCCCCCGCGCCGCTGAGCGCCTGGTGCATCGGCATGGGCGACGACGGCGCGTCCGGCTGGCCCGGCAGCGACTGGATCGAGGACCTGATCCTCCAGCGTGCGGGCCCGAACCTCTACGAGCGCTGGGCGACCGGCGACCTGGCGTGGACCGACGAGCGCGTCAGCAGCGCCTGGACCACCTGGGCCGGGCTGCTCGCCCAGGACCGGAGCGCCGCCCGCGACGCGCTCCTCGCCGATCACCGGGGCCGGGTCGGCGGGCACGGGCTGCTCTTCGGCGGCGGCTGCGACCTGGAGCACCAGGGCTCCTTCGCCCGCGCTTTCTACGGGGACCGCAAGGAGGCGGCCGGTTTCATGGACTCGGCGCCGCTGCTGCCCGGCGGCCCGTACCGGGTGCAGGCCCACGAGGTGGCGGCCGACTTCGCCGCGCTGTTCGGCCGCAGCGGCCGGGCCCGTGACATGATCAGGCGGCTCGCCTCCCGCGAGGGCCAGGAGGACTGGGGGCGCAAGGGCGGGGTGTTCTCACCGAACGCGGCGGTCCCGGCCAAGAAGGGCCCGGTCGAGAAGGAGATCAGCAGGCGCTTCACCGAGCAGCGGGTGCCGCTCTGCCTGGACGCCTCCGACGTGATGCCGGCCGCCGTGCGGGACGCGTTCTACGAGGCGGTGCTGCTGACCGTCGCGCATCCGGAGGAACCGGTACGGCAACGGCTGGAGGACATCCAGAAGGTCCAGGACGCCCAGTCGTCCGACACCCCCCGGCTCACCGGGGTGTGCGGCAGACCACAGTGAGCGCCGGGGATAACCCTGTTGGTTTCCCACAAAAGGGGAGGGGTGCGGGCTGGTACTTCGCCTGCATGGAGCAAGGCTTCTGTCAGGCTCCACCAGGAAACCGGGCAGGAGACTGTACGGAGTCGACGGCAGGATTTTCTTGCCGGACTTCGTAGGGTCGGTACATGACCGTTGTGGACGAAACCCAGGGCGAGCCGAGCGACACCCGTGGCCGGGTGGCGGAACTGCTGGCGCTGCGTGAGCAGGCCCGGCGCGGGCCCAGTGACCGGGCGACCGAGGCGCAGCACGCGAAGGGCAAGCTGACGGCGCGTGAGCGCATCGAGCTGCTCGTGGATCCGGGTTCGTTCAAGGAGGTCGAGCAGCTGCGCCGGCACCGGGCGACGGGGTTCGGTCTGGAGGCGAAGAAGCCGTACACCGACGGTGTGATCACCGGTTGGGGCACGGTGGAGGGCCGGACGGTCTTCGTCTACGCGCACGATTTCCGGATCTTCGGCGGAGCGCTGGGTGAGGCGCATGCCACGAAGATCCACAAGATCATGGACATGGCCATCTCGGCCGGTGCCCCCCTCGTCTCGCTGAACGACGGCGCCGGTGCCCGTATCCAGGAGGGCGTCTCGGCGCTGGCCGGGTACGGCGGCATCTTCCAGCGCAACACCCGGGCCTCGGGTGTGATCCCGCAGATCAGTGTGATGCTCGGCCCGTGCGCGGGCGGCGCGGCCTACAGCCCCGCCCTGACGGACTTCGTGTTCATGGTCCGCGAGACCTCGCAGATGTTCATCACCGGTCCGGACGTCGTGAAGGCGGTCACCGGTGAGGAGATCACCCAGAACGGCCTCGGCGGCGCGGACGTGCACGCGGAGACCTCGGGCGTCGCGCACTTCGCGTACGACGACGAGGAGACCTGCATCGCGGAGGTCCGCTACCTGATCGGGATGCTGCCCTCGAACAACCGTGAGAACCCGCCCGTGGTCGAGAGCGACGACCCGGCCGACCGGCGCGGTGACGTCCTGCTGGACCTGGTGCCGGCCGACGGCAACCGCCCGTACGACATGCACAAGGTCATCGAGGAGCTCGTCGACGACGGCGACTACCTGGAGATCCACGAGCGCTGGGCCCGCAACATCATCTGCGCGCTGGCCCGCCTCGACGGCCAGGTCGTGGGCATCGTCGCCAACCAGCCGCAGGCCCTGGCCGGTGTCCTGGACATCGAGGCGAGCGAAAAAGCCGCCAGGTTCGTCCAGATGTGTGACGCGTTCAACATCCCCATCGTCACTCTTTTGGACGTACCCGGCTTCCTGCCCGGTGTGGATCAGGAGCACGGTGGAATCATCCGGCACGGGGCGAAGCTGCTCTACGCCTACTGCAACGCCACGGTGCCGAGGATCTCGCTGATCCTGCGCAAGGCCTACGGCGGTGCGTACATCGTCATGGACAGCCAGTCCATCGGCGCCGACCTCACCTATGCCTGGCCGACCAACGAGATCGCGGTGATGGGTGCCGAGGGCGCCGCCAACGTCATCTTCCGCCGTCAGATCGCCGAGGCCGAGGACCCCGAGGCCATGCGGGTCCGCATGGTCAAGGAGTACAAGGCCGAACTGATGCACCCCTACTACGCAGCCGAGCGTGGCCTGGTCGACGACGTCATCGACCCCGCCGAGACCCGCGAGGTCCTGATCGCCTCACTGGCCATGCTCCGCAACAAGCACGCAGACCTGCCGTCCCGCAAGCACGGCAACCCCCCGCAGTAGTCCGCAGCACTTCCGAGAAGACGGAGAGACACCCATGACCACTGCCGCCGAGTCCGTGCTGCGCGTCGAGAAGGGTCTGGCCGACCCCGAGGAGCTGGCCGCCATAACCGCGGTCCTGCTCGCCCGCGCCGCCGCCCAGCCCGCCACCGCAGCCACCCCCGCCCACCGGGGCCGCGACACAGCCGGCTGGCGCCGCCTGGAACGCACCCCCGGCTTCCGAGCCCCCCACAGCTGGCAGGGCTGACCCCTCCCAGCCCGTCCGGCCCATTCAGGCCCGAGCCGGCCAATCCGAGCTTGAGCCGGCCACATCAGGACTTGGCCGGCCGTCTCAAGCCCGTCCGGCGATTGAGGACAGAGCACGGCCGAAGGCCGGGCGCACCACAACGAAAGGCCCCGCACCCCCCAGCAAAGGGTTGCGGGGCCTCACGCGTACCCGGCAAAAGACCTACCGCAGCCGCGCCATCAACGCATGCTCCACCAACGTGATCAGCGCACTCTTCGCATCCGCCCGATGCCGCGCATCCGTAGTCAGAATCGGCGTGTCCGGCCCGATCTGGAGCGCTTCGCGGACTTCGTCGGGGGTGTAGGGCTGGTGTCCGTCGAAGCCGTTGAGGGCGATGACGAAGGGGAGGCCGCTGTTCTCGAAGTAGTCGACTGCGGGGAAGCAGTCGGCGAGGCGGCGGGTGTCGACGAGTACGACGGCGCCGATGGCGCCGCGTACGAGGTCGTCCCACATGAACCAGAAGCGGTCCTGGCCGGGTGTACCGAAGAGGTACAGGATCAGGTCCTGGTCCAGGGTGATGCGTCCGAAGTCCATGGCCACCGTCGTGGTGGTCTTGTCCCCGGTGTGTGTGAGGTCGTCGATGCCCGCGGACGCGGACGTCATCACGGCTTCGGTGCGCAGCGGATTGATCTCCGAAACAGCACCGACAAACGTGGTTTTACCCACGCCGAAGCCCCCTGCCACCACGATCTTCGCCGAGGTAGTGGAGCGGGCCGCTCCGCCGCTAGAGCTTGCGAAGTCCACTGAGCACCCTTTCGAGCAGTGTCACATCTGGCTGGCCGCCGGCGGACTCTTCGCCGCCGGGCTGGTGGATAGCGACGAGTCCGGCCTCAGCCAGGTCGGCTACGAGGATCCGGGCAACGCCGAGAGGGATCGAGAGCAGGGCCGAGATCTCGGCCACTGACTTGATCTCGATGCATAGCCGGCAGATCCGCTGGTGCTCGGGCAACTGCCCTTGCAGCCGGGACGGATCAGCCGTCGTACTGACCAACGCCTCAATGGCGAGTTGGTAGCGCGGTCGGGTCCGTCCACCTGTCATGGCGTACGGACGAACCAGCGGATTGTGCGCGGCGGGAGCGGACGGCTCGGGGGCCCACCGCGGCTGCACCGGCTCGATGCGGGGCGGCGGCTGCGGTGAGTCGTACCGGTGCGGCCGCTGCGGCCGCTGAGGCTGTTGCGGCTGCTGGGGCCAGTCGTCCGAGCCGCGTGCGTCCTGCTGCGGCCAGTCGTCGGCACCCTGGGTACGCCGGGGCTGCCGGAACGGCTGAAAAGGCTGCTGTCCGCCCTGTCTGCCGGGCGGAGAGGGGAAGTCGAAGCCATCGCCCCTGTGCTCACCCGGTACCTGCTGACCACCGTTGAACTGGTGCCCGCCTGGGGGTGTACCCACGATTCCTCCTCCGCCTGCCGGTCCCGGTCCCAGTGGGTCCGCGCCACCGCACCCTATGGCGCGGTGACGCGAAACGCACTGTCTGTCTACTAGTTAAGAAGGCTTCCCTGAAGTTCGGCGCGGAGGTCCGGGGTGAGGACACCGCCGGCGCGATCCACAAGAAGCGCCATTTCGTACCCAACCAGACCGATATCGGCGTCCGGGTGTGCAAGAACGGCCAAGGAAGATCCGTCGGAGACGGACATGATGAAGAGGAATCCTCGCTCCATCTCCACAACTGTCTGATTCACGGCGCCGCCCTCGAAGATCCGGGAGGCGCCCGCGGTCAGCGAGGTCAGACCGGAAGCGACAGCAGCAAGCTGGTCGGCGCGGTCACGCGGAAATCCCTCGGACATCGCCAGCAGGAGTCCGTCGGCGGAGACCACCACCGTGTGCGACACCCCGGGGGTGTTGTCCACGAAGTTGGTGATCAACCAGTTCAGATTCTGCGCCGCCTGGCTCATCGGGCTCACACTAACGCTCCTGGTTGTAGGTATTACTGCTGTCCGAACCCGCGTTACGTCCCCGCAGGACGCCCCGCCGCAGGTTGCTCAACCTGCCACGCACGTCCTCCGGGGCGCGGGAGACCTGGGGGCCGCCCTGCTGGGTCTGCTCGGCCGTGCCCTCGACCAGGTTGGCCTTGGGGACGCGTCGGGGAAGACCGGAGGGGGTGACCCCGCCCGCCTTCGGATCCCGGAGCTGCTCGGCCCGCTCCCAGCGTTCGTCGTTCGCCGACCGCCAGTCGTCCGTCCCGTCGTCCGCACCGTCCGGCTCCTGCTCTGCGGACAGAGGCTGCTGAGGCGGTTCCTGCGACGGCTCCTGCGCGGCGGCGGGCCGTTCGTTCCCGCGTCCGGTGGGCTGCCAGTGCTGCTGGCCGCCCCGGCGCGGCAGACCGGCCTCGGTCATCTCGTGGCCGGAGTTCGGCACGGGGCCCGAACGGTCGAAGCCTACGCTGTCCGGCGATTCGGCGGGGGCACTCCCGACAGATTCCGGTTCGGCCTGGACCGGGGCTTCGTAACCACCCTGATAGCCACCCTGAACCGGCCACTCCTCCTGCTGGGGCTGGGTGGAGTACTGCCCGTCGTAAGCCTGCTGAGGTGTCTCGGGGGCCGGGTATGCCGACTCCGGATAGCCGTTCTGCCCCTGATAGTCGGGCTGTTGGACGTAGCCGGTCTCACCGCGGAACGGGTCGTAGCCGCCCTCGTACACCGGCTGTCCGTACTGCTGCTGCTCCTGCTGCCCGTCCTGCTGCTGCGGCTCCGGGGCGTACGGGCCGTCCTGCCGGGGTTCCAGCGCGTACGGGTCCGCCGCGAAGGGAGCCTCTTCGTACGCCGCTTGCGCGTACTGCTGCTGGGACTCCTGCTGCGGGAACGGCGTCTGCTCCCCGGTGCCGGTCTGCGTCTCCAGGGCCGCGCGGCGCTCCTCGCGCATCAGCGAGCGGCCCACCGGGTCGAGCTGTGCGGCTTCCTCCGACCCCTCGCCGTAGCGGGAGTCGTCGAAGCCGAGCTCGGCCGCCGTACGCAGCTGGGGCTGGAGCGGCGGCGCGTCGAACGCCTGCTGCTGCGGAATGATCGAGGAGACCGTGAAGTCGTCCTGCGAGGGCGCGCCCCCGCCACCGCCACCGTGGGTGATGGCGTCGGGCAGCATGACCAGCGAGGTGGTTCCGGCCTGCTCGCCCGAGGGGCGCAGCTGGACCCGGATGCCGTGCCGGTCGGCGAGCCGGCCGACCACGAACAGGCCCATTCGCTGGGAGACCGCGGCGTCCACCGTCGGCGGGTTGGCCAGCTTGTGGTTGATGTCGGCGAAGTCCTCCGCGGTGAGGCCGATGCCCTTGTCGTGGATCTCGATCATCACGCGGCTGTCCGGCAGCCGGGTCGCGGTGACCCGCACCTTGGTCTGGGGAGAGGAGAACGTCGTGGCGTTCTCCAGTAGCTCGGCCAGCAGGTGGACGAGGTCGGTGACGGACTGGCCGTGGATCTCGCTCTCCGGCACCCCGGAGAGCTCGATGCGCTCATAGGACTCCACCTCGGAGGAGGCGGCCCTGAGCACGTCCACCAGCGGCACCGGCTGGTTCCAGCGGCGGCCGGGCTCCTCGCCGGCGAGGACCAGGAGGTTCTCGCCGTTGCGGCGCATACGGGTCGCGAGGTGGTCCAGCCGGAAGAGGCTCTCCAGCTGGTCGGGGTCGGCCTCGTTGTTCTCCAGGTCGGTGATGAGGGTCAGCTGGCCCTCGATGAGCGACTGGTTGCGGCGCGACAGGTTGGTGAAGATCGCGTTGACGTTGCCCCGCAGCATGGCCTGCTCGGCCGCGAGCCGGACGGCCTCGCGGTGCACCTGGTCGAAGGCGCGGGCGACCTCGCCGATCTCGTCCTGGCTGTTGATCGGGATCGGCTGCACGCGGGTGTCCACCCGGCCCGGGTCGGTCCGGGACAGCTGGTCGACGAGCGAGGGCAGCCGCTGCTCCGCGATACCGAAGGCGGCGTTGCGCAGCCGGCGCATCGAGCGGCTCATCTGGCGGGCCATGAGCCCGGCCAGGATGAACGCGGCCAGCAGGGCGACGATCACGATCGCGGCGTTGACGATGGCGTCGGTGCGGGCGCTGGACGAGATGTCCGCGGCCTCGGTCACGGCCTTGTCGACGAGCTCTTCCTCGACCGTGGTGTATCCGTCGAACTTCGCGGTGGCCGCGGCCAT
The DNA here is from genome assembly GCF_041435055.1 of Streptomyces sp. NBC_00341. Lineage (NCBI taxonomy): Bacteria > Bacillati > Actinomycetota > Actinomycetes > Kitasatosporales > Streptomycetaceae > Streptomyces > Streptomyces sp. NBC_00341. The sequence continues at coordinate 6,486,591 of NZ_CP108002.1, forward strand.
CCAGGTCTCGGGGGTGATCCCCTTCGCCTTGAGCTGGGCGGGGGTCCGGCCCAGCCCGAGCTGCTGGGCCATGCCGTCGTAGACCGAGCCGTTCACGGTGGGCGGCGTCACGAACGCGACCCCCGCCGCGTCGGCCTTCTCCTTGGCGGACTTGACCTGGGCCGCGCCCTCGGACGCCTTGCCCGCCATGACCTTCTTCAGCCGGGCCGCGTCGCCCTCCGTACCGCCGGAGACGAACTCACCGAGGGCGATCTGTTCCAGGTAGTTGTACGAGCCGAAGGCCTTGACCTGGTCGTTGAACTTGCCCTTCTCCTGGCTGGGCCGTACCAGGAGGTGCATGCCGATGGAGCGCTGAAGCGATTCTGCAGCCTTGGCCAGCTCGATCGCGTAGACGGTACGGCCGTAACTGGTGATGTTGCCGGTCCCGAGACCGAGCTCGTTGCAGAACTCCATGAGGGAGTGCTGGACCTGGACGTAGCCCTCTTCGGTCTTCACCGGGTCCATGGCCTCGGCGTAGGCGGCCTTGCGCAGATCGGGAAGGGTGGGCTCCTCCAGCCGGAACAGCTTGAGGCGCCGCTCCAGGCCCGCCTTCCTGGGCATGTCCTTCACGGCCGAGTCGAACTTGTCGGCGGCCGCGTCGGTGGTGGCCCGTACCTCGGAGACGGCCGCCGCGTCGCGCTTGTTGGAGAGCAGCGGCTGGGCGCTGAGGTCGCGCTCGTTGAGCAGCGCCTGGCCGTACTCGGAGGCCGCCCGCACGATCAGCGCGGTCTTCTCGGCGTCCTGGGCCTCCTGCCAGGTGTCGATCGACCCCTTGACCTGGAAGCCGCCCATGACCAGCCCGACCAGTACGGGGATCAGGAGGATCGCGTTCAGCCGGGTGGGCACCCGCCAGTTGCGTGGGGACATCCGGCTGGTGCTGCCACCGGCGGGGGTCCCTCCGGACACGTCGGCGGACGACGCCGCGGCGCGCGGCGGGGTGAAGTTGCCCCGCTCCGGCTGCGCCGTGGAGCCCTCGTTGTTACGCCTCACTCGACCAACAACCTCTCGGCGTCGGCACCTACGTTGTGCCGTGTTTGTTCAGGGCCGTGCTACTCGGGAGTTCGTCGAATTGCAGCACGTGGAACGGCCGCGTTCCAAACAGTCGGAACCGGTGATTCCAAGTGGCGCAGGCCTCAGATAAAACGGGCATAAAGAACGAGCCCCGCCAAAAGGCGGGGCTCAGTTGAGCGCAGTGGTACCGCGCGTACGCATCGGGTGTCGACCGTGAGGTAATTCTCTTTCGAAACGTTATGAACACGGGGGCGGATCGTGTCAAAGGACACAGCCCACCCCCGTTTGACTACTTTAACTGCCGTATGGCAATACCGACTTGCGCCTACTTGAGCCGTGCCATCAAAGCGTGCTCCACCAGCGTGATCAGACCGCTCTTGGCGTCACCGCGGTGCCGGGCGTCGGTCGTGATGATCGGGGTGTCCGGTCCGATCTGGAGTGCTTCGCGGACTTCGTCGGGGGTGTAGGGCTGGTGTCCGTCGAAGCCGTTGAGGGCGATGACGAAGGGGAGGCCGCTGTTCTCGAAGTAGTCGACGGCGGGGAAGCAGTCGGCGAGGCGGCGGGTGTCGACGAGTACGACGGCGCCGATGGCGCCGCGTACGAGGTCGTCCCACATGAACCAGAAGCGGTCCTGGCCGGGTGTACCGAAGAGGTACAGGATCAGGTCCTGGTCCAGGGTGATGCGTCCGAAGTCCATGGCCACCGTCGTGGTGGTCTTGCCTCCGGTGTGTGTGAGGTCGTCGATGCCCGCGGACGCGGACGTCATCACGGCTTCGGTGCGCAGCGGATTGATCTCCGAAACAGCACCGACAAACGTGGTCTTACCCACGCCGAACCCGCCTGCCACCACGATCTTCGCCGAGGTGGTGGCACGGGCGGCACCGCCACTAGAGCTTGCGAAGTCCACTGAGCACCCTTTCGAGCAGTGTCACATCCGGCGCGCCGCCGGCCTCTCCGTTGCCCGGCTGGTGGATGGCCACCATGCCGGCTTCCGCCAGGTCCGCGACGAGGATCCGGGCCACGCCGAGCGGCATAGACAGCAGGGCCGACACCTCGGCCACCGACTTGACCTCGCGGCACAGGTGGCAGATCCGCTGGTGCTCGGGGAGCAGCGTTCCCAGGTGCGCGGGGTCGGCCGTGGTGCTGACCAGGGCCTCTATCGCTAGCTGGTAGCGCGGTCGGGTCCGGCCGCCGGTCATGGCGTACGGACGAACCAGCGGCTGGTCGCCTTCACCTTCGTACGACGCGTGGTTCAGCGCGCCGTACGGATCGGGTGAGGCGGGTGGCGGGGTCATGAATCCTCCGGGCGTGACAGCAGGATGTCGGCTTGCCGTCGGAAGGGGCCGGTGGGGGGCTGTAAGCGGCCGGACGGGCGAGGGTTGATTGCAATACCTGGGGTAATCGTCTGTGTCACCGATTCACGGCCGCCTAGTGGAGCAGGCTGCCCTGGAGCTCGGCGCGGAGGTCCGGGGTGAGCACGGTGCCCGCCCGGTCGACCAGAAGCGCCATTTCGTACCCGACCAGACCGATGTCGGCGTCCGGATGGGCGAGTACGGCAAGGGAGGAACCGTCGGAGACGGACATCAGGAAGAGGAACCCGCGTTCCATCTCCACCACGGTCTGGCTGACGGCGCCGCCTTCGAAGATCCGGGAGGCCCCCGCGGTCAGCGAGGTCAGACCGGAGGCGACAGCCGCCAGCTGGTCGGCGCGGTCGCGCGGGAATCCTTCGGACATCGCCAGCAGCAGGCCATCCGCGGAGACCACCACCGTGTGCGACACCCCGGGGGTGTTGTCCACGAAGTTGGTGATCAGCCAGTTCAGATTCTGCGCGGCCTGACTCATCGGGCTCAACTAACGCTCCTGCTGGTGAGTGGGGCCGATGGGGAAACTGCCGGTCGACTGGCCGTTGTTGGCCTGACGCCCCTGCTGGATGCCCCGGCGGAGATTGGTAAGACGCCCGCGCACATCATCGGGCGCACGCGAGACCTGGGGACCGGACTGGTGATTCTGCTGCTGGGCGGTGCCCGGCACCAGATTGGCACGCGGTACCCGGCGAGGCAGACCGGAAGTGGTAATTCCGCCTGCTGCGGGCTTCTTCACCCGCTCCGCCTGCCGGACGAGTTCGTCGTTCGGCGAGGCGCGCCAGGAGCTCGTGACGCCGTTGGTGTCGCCCGGTCCGCGCTGCGGAGCGGGACGCTCTTCGGCGGGCTGCTGCTGAGGGAAGCCGGACGGCTGCGGCGCGGCGGGCTGCGGCTGGTTCGGCTGCTGCCCGTACTGCTGGCCTTGCTGCTGCTGCCCGTTCTGCTGCTGGCCGTTCTGCTGCGGACCGTGGAACCAGTTGGTCTCCAGCGTGTCGTACAGCGGCGTACGGCCGTCGCCGGGCCCGGAGGCCGGCGGAAGCGCCTCGGGCTGCTGCGGCTGCTGCGGCAGGGCCGGCCTGTACTGCGGGTCCTGCGGCGCGGCGGGCGGGCGCGGAGCACCGAAGTCCTCGTTGCCCCGGTCGCGCCGGACCGGTCCGGGCTGTCCCTGTCCCAGGCCCTGGCCCTGCCCCTGGTCCTGCGGCTGGCCGAAGTCGGGGCGCGGGAACTGCGCGGTGCTCGCCGGGTCCGGCGTCTGCGCACCCGGAGCGGGCGCCGAGAAGTCCGGGCGGGCGAACTCCGAGGTGGAGCCCGGTCCCTGCCGGTCGTCCATCGGGCGGCGAGGAGTGAGCGGCGGCGGGCTCAGCGGCCGCTGGAACTGGTTGGTGGACTCGGGCTCCTCGTGGCCCCGGGGGGCGTCGAGGGGGGAGCGCTGCTGGGGTGCGGACTGCTCCTGGGAGCCCCAGCTGGTGGCCTGTGGGCGCTGCGGAGCGGGGAATCCCCTGTCCGGCGCGGCCGGTGCGGGGTTGCCACCGGGCAGCTCCGCACGCGGACCGCCGACCGGGGGCAGCTGGCGGCCGTTCTCGCCCGGACCGCCGGGCTGCTGGAAGCCGCCGCCCTGGCCTGCCGGGTTCTGCCGGCCGGGGCCGCTGCCGGGGCCGTTCTGCTCCGGACGCCGCTGACCGAACAGGCTGCCCTGACCCGAGTCCGTACGCCCGGCGCTGTCGCCCTGGCCGCGGGCGCCCAGCCGGGCACCGCCACCGAAGGCGCCGGAGAGGCCGCCGCCCTGACGCGGCGGCTCCTGACGTGAGCCGTCCTGCGGCTGCCGGGCCTGCGGGCCGGTGCCGGAGAGCCCGGCGCTCTGGAAGCCGGAGCTCTGCTGACCGGGCCGGCCGTTCGGCGCCCCCGGTCCGTTCTGGCCGGGCTGTCCCGGCTGGCCCTGCGGGTTCTGGGACCTGGCGGCGGTGTCCCGGGCGGGCAGCGCGGCGCGCGGACCGGAGCCCGCACCGACCTGACCGCGGGTGGCACCCGGACCGGCCGGGAGCCGGCCGCCGGGCGCCGACGGAGCGCTGTCGAGACCGGGGCGCGGCGCGGGTCCGCCGCCGGCGAGCAGGCCGCCGGGAGCGGGCTGCTGGCCCTGGGCCTGCTTCGGCACCGGCATCTTGCCGCCGTGCGCGACATCGACGGGGAGCATGACCAGCGCGGTCGTGCCCCCGGAGTCGGAGGGCCGGAGCTGAATGCGGATGCCGTGACGCAGGGACAGCCGGCCGACCACGAACAGACCCATGCGGCGGGAGACCGAGACGTCCACGGTGGGCGGCGAGGCGAGCCGCTCGTTGATCGCCGCGAGGTCCTCCGGGGAGAGGCCGATACCCGTGTCGTGGATCTCGACGAGCACCCGGCCGTCGGGCAGCGCGTGACCGGTGACCCGGACCTTGGTCTGCGGCGAGGAGAACGACGTGGCGTTCTCCAGCAGCTCGGCGAGGAGGTGCACGAGGTCGTTGACGACCCGGCCGGCGACCTCGGTGGCGGGCACCGCGGCCAGTTCGATGCGCTCGTACTGCTCCACCTCGGAGGCAGCGGCACGGAGCACGTCGACCAGCGGCACCGGACGGGTCCACCGGCGGCCCGGCTCCTCGCCCGCGAGGACGAGGAGGTTCTCGCCGTTACGGCGCATACGGGTCGCGAGGTGGTCGAGCTTGAAGAGCGAGGACAGCTGGTCCGGGTCGGCCTCGCGCGACTCCAGCTCGGAGATGAGCGAGAGCTGACGCTGGATGAGGCCCTGCGAACGACGCGAGAGGTTGGTGAACATCGCGTTGACGTTGCCCCGGAGGAGGGCCTGCTCGGCCGCGAGCCGGACGGCCTCGCGGTGCACGTCGTCGAAGGCCGCGGCGACCTTGCCGATCTCGTCACGGGAGTGCACACCGACGGACTCGACCGAGGTGTCGACGTCCTGCGGGTCGGCCTCGGAGAGCTGCTTGACGAGCTCCGGCAGCCGGTCCTGGGCGACGCGGGTGGCCGTGTCCTGGAGCCGGCGCAGCGAGCGGATCATCGACCGGGCGACGACGAAGGCGCCGACCAGCGAGACACCGAGCACCAGCAGGATGAGCGCACCGGAGATGATCGCCTCGCGCTGGGACTCGTCGCGCAGTTCGCGCGCCTTGCCCTCCATGTCGCTGAGGAGCGTCTCCTCGATCTGCTTCATGGCCTGGATCTTGGTGGAGTCCTGGTCGTACCAGTCGAGGTACGAACGCCGGGCCGTCCCGGTCATGCTGGTCGGGCTGTCGAGCACCTTCTTGGCGTAGGTGTCGGCGGCCTTGATCTCCGGGTTGCCCTCGTCGAGCGTGGCGGTCAGCTCGGCCGCGCTGTTGCCGGTGGTCGTGTAGATCAGCTCGAACGAGCGACGCGCCAGCTCTTCCTTGCGCAGCGCCGCCAGGCCGAACTGGCGGTCGTTCGAATCGAGCTTCGGCTGCTTGTCGTTGCCGCCCGGCAGCGCGGCGGCGATGATCGCGCGCTGGACGGAGGCGTACTCCTTGGCGGAGGAGAAGGCCGCCAGGGCGCGGGTCCGCTTGATCATCTCGGGGCTGCTGGTGGCCTGCGCCATGTCCTGCGAGAGGCTCAGCAGCGAGGTGATCAGCTGGCTGTACGCGTCGACGGTCTGCAGGCTCGGCGTGCCGCTGGCGAACGCCTGCTTGCGGATGTCTCGGATGCCGCCCAGCTGCGAGGCGATCTGCTGGACGCTGGAGTGGATGCTCTCCAGCGCCTCGTCGCCCTCGGTGTCGCCGATGTCGTTCGTCGCGTCGAAGAAGGCCTTCTTGGCCCGGTCGGTCTTCTTCCGGGGCTCGGTGACCTTGAAGTCGTCGGCCGGCACTCCGTTGGACAGCGGGCCGGCCGACCGGTCGCGCTCCTCCTGGAGCGCCTGGGCCAGCGAGGTCGCCTGCTTGGTCATCTGGGTCAGCAGCTGCATGTGCTCCAGCTGCTGGATGTCGTTCATGGAGTCGTTGATGCGGAGGCCACCCAGGGTGGTCGCCGCGACCACGGGGAGGGCGAGCAGGGAGACCAGGCGCGTGCTGATGCGCCAGTTGCGCAGAGCTACCCGCGATCCGGTGTTGACCGGGCCCTGAGGCTTCGGTGACGCGAGCGGATCGGTGTTGTCGCCCGCCGGTGAGCCGGAGCGCTTGGCACGGTCTGTGGTGTCGCCGGCCGCTGCCGGTCCGGGGTTCTGGGCGTGCTGGGGCGAGGAGCCGCGGTCGGTCCCGCCGCGCGGCTCCTGTTCAGCCGCTGCGCTGCCATCCCTCTTGAAACGTCCCTGCACTAGCGTCGCAACCTCTGGACCAGGCGTTCCCCCCGTCGTGGACGGATGGAACGGTGTCGGCGTCGTGGGGCGTTGTACCGCCCCATGGTGGTCGTGAGTGACCGGCGTTCTTCCCCTTCCCGCCGCCACTCGGATCGGCGCTGCATTGCGCCCCCTGCGCGCCGGCCTGAAACCTGCGGCGGTGCGTGGAATTCCAGCACAGTGCAGGATCTCCAACAAGGGCCAGGTACCGGGCTGTGACCTGGGTGACACGTTGTGATGGCGGCGTAACAAGCCGTGGAGCCGGTTCGCTGCCAAACCGGACTATTGAGGGTGAATCAGGTGAGGGTAAGCGGTGTCCCAGACGACATGATCAGGAGCGGAATGGCTCATTCAGTGATGCAATGTCGGGTTTGACCGGTCGGATCGACCGCCCGGATTGAACTAATTGTCGGGTCACTGGTGAGCAAACTCACATGATGATCGTCGTCTCTTCCGGGCTCCGGGAGGGAATTGGATGTTTAGCCTGACGCTTTACAGGGATGGCAGAACCGACAACCGGCGCCCCTCCGGGCGGCGCCCCCGACGACAGGGTCCGAACGGCAGATGAAGACGACGATGATGTTCCGCAACATTGCCAACCCCCGGCGCACGACGCTGGCGCACCTCAAGGACGCCGAAGCGCTGCAGACGCCGGAGCGGCCGGAGCACGCGCTCGACCTGCCGACGCAGACGGCCAACCCCCGCCGCACGATCCTCATGGTCGCCCCCGAGGCCGCCACCGCCGCCGCGGAGTAATACGCGCGGCCTCTCCCCCTCACCCGCGTTAGCCTGGAGCGTCAGTCTTCAAGCAACCCAGCAAGTGAGGGGCCACAGCTTCCCGTGCGCATCGCCAGGTTCTCCATCGACGGCAATGTCGCCTTCGGCGCCGTCGAGGGCGACGGGCCCGATGGTCTCGTCCTCGACATCATCAAGGGCATCCCGTACGCCGAGTTCGAGCTCTCCGGGACCAAGGTCCCGCTGAACAAGGTCCGGCTGCTGCCGCCCGTGCTCCCCAACAAGGTCGTGGCCATCGGCCGCAACTACGCGGAGCACGCCGCGGAACTCGGCAACGAGGTCCCCGACGTCCCCGTCGCCTTCTTCAAGCCCACCACCTCGGTGATCGGCTCCGGCGACGCCATCGAGTACCCCTCGTTCTCCGACGATCTGCACCACGAGGCCGAACTGGCCGTGGTCATCGGCCGGATGTGCCGCGAAGTGCCGCGCGAACGGGTCAAGGACGTCATCTTCGGCTACACCTGCGCCAACGACGTCACCGCGCGTGACGCCCAGAAGCGCGAGAAGCAGTGGGCCAGGGCCAAGGGCTTCGACACCTCCTGCCCGCTCGGCCCCTGGGTGGAGACCGACCTCGACCCCGGCGACCTCGCCATCCAGGCCACGGTCAACGGCGAGCAACGCCAACTGGGCCGGACGAGCGAGATGATCCGCTCCATCGAGGACCTGGTCGTCCACATCACGGAAGCCATGACGCTGCTCCCGGGCGACGTGATCCTCACCGGAACCCCCGCAGGGGTCGGCCCCCTGCACGTCGGCGACGAGGTCGCCGTCACCATCGAAGGCATCGGCACTCTCACCAACAAGGTGATCAAGCGTGGTTAACGCCCCCGTCCGTGTACGTTTCTGTCCCTCCCCGACCGGCAACCCCCACGTGGGCCTGGTGCGGACGGCTCTCTTCAACTGGGCCTTCGCCCGCCACCACCAGGGCACCCTGGTCTTCCGCATCGAGGACACCGACGCGGCGCGCGACTCGGAGGAGTCGTACGAGCAGCTCCTCGACTCGATGCGCTGGCTCGGCCTCGACTGGGACGAGGGCCCCGGGATCGGCGGCCCGCACGCCCCGTACCGCCAGTCGCAGCGGATGGACATCTACCAGGACGTCGCCGGGAAGCTCCTCGCGGCCGGCCACGCGTACCACTGCTACTGCACGACCGAGGAGCTCGACACCCGCCGCGACGCCGCCCGCGCCGCCGGCAAGCCGTCCGGCTACGACGGCCACTGCCGCGACCTGAGCGCGGAGCAGAAGGCCGCGTACGAGGCCGAGGGCCGCACCTCGATCGTCCGCTTCCGGATGCCCGACGAGGCGATCACCTTCACCGACCTGGTCCGCGGCGACATCACCGTCCAGCCGGAGAACGTGCCGGACTACGGCATCGTCCGCGCCAACGGCGCCCCGCTCTACACGCTGGTCAACCCGGTCGACGACGCGCTGATGGAGATCACCCACGTCCTGCGCGGCGAGGACCTGCTCTCCTCCACCCCGCGCCAGATCGCCCTGTACCGGGCGCTCATCGAGTTGGGCGTCGCCAAGCAGACCCCCGCGTTCGGGCACCTGCCGTACGTCATGGGCGAGGGCAACAAGAAGCTCTCCAAGCGCGACCCGCAGGCCTCGCTCAACCTCTACCGCGAGCGCGGCTTCCTGCCCGAGGGGCTGCTCAACTACCTCTCGCTGCTCGGCTGGTCGATCGCCGAGGACCGCGACATCTTCGACATCGACGAGATGGTCGCCGCCTTCGACATCGAGGACGTCAACGCCAACCCGGCCCGCTTCGACCTCAAGAAGTGCGAGCACGTCAACGCCGAGCACATCCGCCGGCTCGACGTGAAGACCTTCACCGAGGCCTGCGGCCCCTGGCTGAAGGCGCCGTTCGCCCCCTGGGCCCCGGAGGCCTTCGACGCGGACCTGTTCGCGGCGATCGCCCCGCACGCCCAGACCCGCGTCACGGTCCTCTCCGAGATCACGGCCAACGTCGACTTCCTCTTCCTCGACGAGCCCGCGACCGACGAGGCGTCCTGGACCAAGGCGATGAAGGAGGGCTCCGACGCCCTGCTCGTGACGGCCCGCGCCAAGCTGGCCGACGCCGAGTGGAACGCGGACGCGCTGAAGAGCGCCATCCTCGCCGCCGGTGAGGAGCACGGCCTGAAGCTCGGCAAGGCGCAGGCCCCGGTCCGCGTCGCCGTCACCGGCCGCACGGTCGGCCTGCCGCTCTTCGAGTCCCTGGAGATCCTGGGCCGCGAGAAGACCCTGGCCCGGGTGGACGCCGCACTGGCGAAGCTGACCGCCTGACCGCCCGAGCAGTTCGCGGATCACGCGAGCCGGCTCCTCACCCGCTACTGGTGCTTGGCCACCCGCAGCAGGTGAAGGGCCGGCTCCGGCAGTTCGTGGCCCTTGGGCCAGACCGCGTGCAGGACGCGTTGCAGCCGGACGGCCGGGGTGACCTCGACCTCGACCAGGCGGCCCGACGCCACGTCCTCGCGCACGGCGAGCTCGGAGAGGACGGCCGGAGCCAGCCCCCGGGCCGCAGCACTGCGCAGCGGGGCGGTGGAGCCGAGCTCAATGACCGGCACGGCGACGCCGTCGTACGCGCGCAGCGCCCGCTCCAGCGTCTCCCGGGTACCGGAGCCCGCCTCGCGCAGCAGCAGCGGGGTGTCGGCCAGCTCGCGTCCGGTCAGGGCGCTGCGGCGGCGGGTCCAGGGGTGACCGGGGGCCACCACGACCGCGAGCCGGTCACGCCCCACCGCCGATCGGTGCAGATCGTCGGGGACCCGGGGCCCCTCGATGAACCCCAGATCGCAGCCCCCGCGCCGCAGTGCCTCGACCACGCCCCAGCTGTTGGTCACCGTCAGTCCGACGTGGGCGTCCGGGGCGCTCTCCCGCAGGGTGACGAGCCAGCCGGGCATCAGCTCCTCCGCGATGGTCAGGCTGGCGGCGACCCGCAGCCGGCTGTCCTGCCGGGAGCGCAGCGCGGCGGCCCCCTCGACCAGCGCGGTGGCCCCTTCGAGCACCGTCCGCGCCCAGTCGGTCACCACCGCTCCGGCCGGGGTCAGCCGGGAACCCGCGGTGGAGCGGTCCAGGAGCTGCAGCCCGAGACGGCGTTCCAGCGTACGCATCCGGGCACTGGCCGACGGCTGGCTGATGAGCAGCCGCGCCGCCGCCCGGCCCAGGCTGCCGGTCTCCGCCACGCTGACGAGCAGCTGCAGCGACTGCAGATCGGGCAGCGGGAGCTGCCCGACGTCCCGGTCGCTGTCGCGCCCACTCATAGGAAAACCCTCATAGGGCAACCCTATGACCTGGGCTCCGGTTCGTGTCTACCGGGCGGCGGGGAACCCGACCACGCTGGTGATCATGACTCTGGACACCGAACACTCCTGGTCGCCGCCCGTGCGACAGCCGGCGAAGCCGTCATCCGGGGGCGACGGGTCCACGCCGGGTCCGGTGCGCCGCAACGCCCCCGGCCTCGCGCTGGCCGGCATCGGGCTCGGGCTGGCCGAGGGGGTGCACGCCCTGCTGCCCGCCGTGCCGATGCTGACGGCGGCGGTGGTGCTCGGAGTCGTGGCGGCGCACCTTCCCGGCGTGCGGCCGTTCGTGCGCGGCGGGGGCCGGGCGGGACTCTCGACGGCCGGGAAGCGGCTGATGCGCGCCGGCATCGTGCTGCTCGGGCTGAAGCTCAGCGTCGGAGACGTCCTCGGGCTCGGCTGGGCGACCGTGGCCATGGTGTTCGGCGTCGTCCTGGTGGCTTTCTTCGGCATCTGGTGGCTCGGCCGGAAGCTCGGGCTGCCCGGCGACCAGCCGCTGCTGATCGCCACCGGCTACTCGATCTGCGGCGCCTCCGCGATCAGCGCGGTCAGCGGCGCGCTCGGCAAGGAGGACGACGACGAGCGGCTCGCGGCCGACGTGGCGACCTCGGTCGCGCTGGTCACCCTGTGCGGGACCCTCGCCATCGCCGTACTGCCGCTGCTGCACCATCCGCTGGGCCTGGACACCGTCCAGTTCGGCCGCTGGGTGGGCGCGGGCGTGCACGACGTCGGCCAGGTCGTGGCCACCGCGCAGACGGCCGGGCCGACCGCGCTCGGTGAGGCCGTGCTGGTCAAGCTGATCAGGGTGGCGATGCTCGCACCGCTGGTCGCCGGGGTCGCCGTGGCCTACGGCCGACGGGCGCGCGGAGCGGCCGGTGACCGGCGGCAGGCGGACGGGCACCGCCCGGCCGTGGTGCCGCTGTTCCTGATCGGCTTCCTGGCGATGACGGCCCTGCGCAGCACGGGTCTGCTGCCCGCCGGAGTGCTCGACGCCGCGGCCACCGCGCAGGAACTGCTGCTGGCCGCCGCGCTCTTCGGCCTCGGCACCGCGGTCCACCTGCCGACGCTCGCCCGCTCCGGAGCCAGGACCGCGGTTCTCGGCCTCGCCTCCTGGGTGGTCATCGCGGCGGCGAGCTACGGCGGCGTCCTGCTCACCACCTGACGTGGACACCATCGCGGGGGCAGCGACGCCGGCCCGGCGGGCGGTAGCGTGGCCGTATGCCGATCCGAGCAGTGCTCTGGGACATCGACGACACGATCTTCGACTACACGGGCGCCGACCGCGTCGGCATGCGCAGGCATCTGGAGCACGAGGGTCTGCCCGACGGATACGCGTCCGCCGAGGGGGCCCTCGACGCGTGGCGGGCGATCACCGATGTGCAGTGGGAGCGTTTCGCCGCGGGGGAGACCGACTTCCAGGGGCAGCGGCGCGAGCGGGTGCGCGTATTCCTGGGGCGGCCGCTCACGGACGCGGAGGCCGATCAGTGGTTCGCCCGGCACGTGGGTCATTACGAGGCCGCCTGGTCGCTCTTCCCCGACGCCGTGCCGGCATTGGACCTGCTCGCCGATGGCTACCGTCATGCCGTGCTGTCGAACTCCAGCATCATCAACCAGGACCGGAAGCTCCGCGTTCTCGGTGTGCGCGACCGCTTCGAGGCCGTGGTGTGCGCCGTCGAACTGGGCATCTCCAAGCCGGAGGCGGGGGCGTTCCACGCCGCCGTCGAGGCCCTCGGGCTGGAGCCGCAGGAGGTCGCGTACGTGGGCGACCACCCCGACATCGACGCGTCCGGTGCGGTGGCGGCGGGGCTGAGCGGCATCTGGCTGGACCGGGACGGGCGTGGCGGACGGCCCGAACTGGCCCGGATCACCGGTCTGGATCAGCTCCCCGGCCTGTTGGCGCGCAATACCCGTTTTGGAGCGCCGGACACCTTCGGGTAATGTTCTTCCTGCGCCGCCCGAGCGGGCCGAAAGATCCGGTCGGGAAGCGCACACGGAAATAAGACCCACCAAGGGTTGCGTTTCAGTGGGCTATGGTGTAATTGGCAACACTACGGTTTCTGGTACCGTCATTCTAGGTTCGAGTCCTGGTAGCCCAGCGCAGAGCTTCATCTGTACAACACGCCCCCGTTGTGTAGCGGCCTAGCACGCTGCCCTCTCACGGCAGTAGCGCCGGTTCGAATCCGGTCGGGGGTACAGATCCTTCCCGCGAGAACATCTGGGTCGCACCCACGCTCTCGATGCAGGATCGCTAGGGCCCCCGTTGTGTAGCGGCCTAGCACGCTGCCCTCTCACGGCAGTAGCGCCGGTTCGAATCCGGTCGGGGGTACTTGTAACACCATGGGCTATGGTGTAATTGGCAACACTACGGTTTCTGGTACCGTCATTCTAGGTTCGAGTCCTGGTAGCCCAGCGTAAGACAAGCAAATCGCAGGACACAGGCCCCCGTTGTGTAGCGGCCTAGCACGCTGCCCTCTCACGGCAGTAGCGCCGGTTCGAATCCGGTCGGGGGTACAGCAGAGCAACAGACAGAAGGCCCCTCACTCCGGTGAGGGGCCTTCTGCTTGTGCGTGCCCCGAACACGTACGGTTCAGAGCCCGAACCGCCGGGCGGGACTTCTCCTCCACCTCGGTGGGATATACGTCTCCATCATGTCCAGCTCCCGGACCGCCACTTGATGCATCAGTCGCGCGTTGCTCCGCCAAGTAGTCGCCCTCGCAGGGATGTCCGAGGCGGATGAGCGTGGCCAGTGACGCCACCACGGACCGGTGGACGGGGGAGAGCGAACCGGTCTCCTGGGCGGTCGTCCACCCCAACCGGTCCAGGAGCCGGTCGACTTCGGCCCGGGTCCCGCCGGCACGTGGGGCTGTGGCACGAGGCGTACGTGGTGCCCGAGGGCGGCTACGAGTCCATCTACGCGGATATGCCGGCGTCCGGACTGGCCGCGGCGACCGGGTCACTGCCGGTCGAGAGCCGGGGGCGCCGGGCGGCGGACCGCTTCGCGCACCGTTCACCGGCGAAGTCAGGTGAACCGGGGTGAAGCCGGGTGAAGTCGGCAGAAGCCGGGCGAGGCGAGGTGGAGCGAGAGATGACGTGAGGTTCTGAAGGGGCCGCCACGACGCTGGGGCGGCCGGTGCCGAAGGAGAACGGGGCGGTCCGGCTCAGCCGGTGCGGCGCAGCGCTTCGCTCAGCCGGGCGGCCGAGTCGATGATGGCCTGGGCGTGCATCCGGCCCGGGTGACGGGTCAGCCGCTCGATCGGCCCGGAGACCGAGACCGCCGCGACCACCCGGTTCGAGGGGCCGCGTACCGGTGCGGAGACCGAGGCGACGCCCGGTTCCCGCTCGCCGATCGACTGGGCCCAGCCCCGGCGCCGTACGCCGGAGAGCGCCGTCGCGGTGAAGCGGGCGCCCTGGAGGCCCCGGTGCAGGCGCTCCGGTTCCTCCCAGGCCATCAGGATCTGGGCGGAGGAGCCCGCCTTCATGGTGAGCGTGGAGCCGACCGGCACGGTGTCCCGAAGGCCGGACAGTCGCTCCGCCGCCGCCACGCAGATCCGCATGTCGCCCTGCCGGCGGTAGAGCTGCGCGCTCTCCCCGGTGATGTCGCGAAGGTGGGTGAGCACCGGTCCGGCCGTGGCGAGCAGCCGGTCCTCGCCCGCCGCCGCCGCGAGTTCCGACAGCCGGGGGCCGAGAATGAAGCGGCCCTGCATGTCCCTCGCCACCATGCGGTGGTGTTCCAGTGCCACGGCCAGCCGGTGGGCCGTGGGTCGTGCGAGCCCGGTCGCCGCGACCAGCCCGGCGAGGGTGGCCGGACCGGACTCCAGGGCGCTCAATACCAGAGCTGCCTTGTCGAGAACGCCGACGCCGCTAGAGTTGTCCATACGACGATACTCGCGTCTCACTCTGTGAAACGCAAGTTCAATTTTCCGGGGAAGTTGCGAACCTGTACGGGCGGCCCCACAACGGCCCGTAGCCACCGCCCCGCACGGGGGTCCGGACGGGGGCGCACCGAATCTCTAGTTGGGCCGGCGACGACGCCGGCCGGAGGGAAAGCGATGGGTAGGACACTCGCGGAGAAGGTTTGGGACGACCATGTCGTCCGGCGCGCCGAAGGCGAGCCCGACCTCCTCTTCATCGATCTGCACCTGCTGCACGAGGTGACCAGCCCGCAGGCCTTCGACGGTCTGCGGCAGGCCGGACGCCCGGTGCGGCGCCTCGACCTCACCATCGCCACCGAGGACCACAACACCCCGACCCTCGACATCGACAAGCCGATCGCGGACCCGGTCTCCCGCGCCCAGCTGGAGACCCTGCGCAAGAACTGCGCGGACTTCGGCGTCCGGCTGCACCCGCTGGGCGACATCGAGCAGGGCGTCGTGCACGTGGTCGGCCCGCAGCTGGGGCTGACCCAGCCCGGCACCACGGTCGTCTGTGGCGATTCCCACACCTCCACGCACGGCGCGTTCGGCGCGCTGGCGTTCGGCATCGGCACCAGCCAGGTCGAGCACGTACTGGCCACCCAGACGCTGCCGCTGGCCCGCCCGAAGACGATGGCGATCACCGTCGAGGGTGAACTGCCCGACAGCGTCACCGCCAAGGACCTGATCCTCGCGATCATCGCCCGGATCGGCACCGGCGGCGGCCAGGGCTACATCCTCGAATACCGCGGCTCCGCCATCGAGAAGCTCTCGATGGAAGCCCGGATGACCATCTGCAACATGTCGATCGAGGCCGGAGCGCGGGCGGGCATGATCGCCCCCGACCGGACCACCTTCGACTACCTCCAGGGCCGCGACCACGCCCCGCAGGGCGAGGACTGGGACGCCGCGGTGGCGTACTGGGAGACGCTGCGCACCGACGACGACGCGGTCTTCGACGCCGAGGTCGTCATCGAGGCCGCCGAACTGGCGCCGTTCGTCACCTGGGGCACCAACCCCGGCCAGGGCGCACCGCTGTCGGCCAGCGTCCCCGACCCCGCTTCGTACGAGGACGCCTCGGAGCGCAACGCCGCGGAAAAGGCCCTGGAGTACATGGGGTTGACCGCAGGGCAGCCGCTGCGCGAGATCAACGTGGACACCGTCTTCGTAGGTTCCTGCACCAACGGCCGGATCGAGGACCTGCGCAACGTGGCCGCCATCATGGACGGCCGCCAGGTCGCCGACGGGGTACGGATGCTGGTCGTCCCGGGCTCCGTGCGGGTCGCCCTGCAGGCCGTCGAGGAGGGCCTGGACAAGGTCTTCAAGGCCGCCGGCGCCGAATGGCGGCACGCGGGTTGCTCGATGTGCCTCGGTATGAACCCCGACCAGCTGGCCCCCGGCGAGCGCTCCGCCTCCACCTCGAACCGTAACTTCGAGGGCCGGCAGGGCAAGGGCGGCCGTACCCACCTGGTCTCCCCGCAGGTCGCCGCCGCCACCGCCGTGCTGGGCCATCTGGCCTCGCCGGCCGACCTGTCCGACGTCCGTACGCCCGCCGGAGTCTGAGAATCATGGAAGCTTTCACCGCACACACCGGCCGGGCCGTCCCGCTGCGCCGCAGCAACGTCGACACCGACCAGATCATCCCCGCCCACTGGCTGAAAAAGGTCACCCGGGACGGCTTCGAGGACGGGCTCTTCGAGGCCTGGCGCAAGGACGAGAACTTCGTCCTCAACCGCCCGGAGCGCAAGGGTGCCTCGGTCCTGGTGGCCGGCCCCGACTTCGGTACCGGCTCGTCCCGTGAGCACGCCGTGTGGGCCCTGCAGAACTTCGGCTTCAAGGCCGTCGTCTCCTCCCGGTTCGCCGACATCTTCCGAGGCAACTCGCTGAAGAACGGGCTGTTGACCGTGGTCCTGGACCAGCAGGTCGTCGACGCCCTGTGGGAGCTGACCGAGGCCGACCCGACCGCGGAGGTCACGGTCGACCTGGAGAAGCGCCAGGTGCTCGCCGAGGGCATCACGGCCGACTTCGAGCTCGACGAGAACGCCCGCTGGCGGCTGCTGAACGGGCTGGACGACATCAGCCTCACCCTGCGAGACGAACCGGACATCGCGGCCTACGAGGCGACCAGGCCCGCCCACAAGCCACGTACAATTCAGGCCTGAGCAGCGCCTTTCCCGTACTGCGCCCCCTACCTTCTGGTAGGGGGCGCAGTCGCTTGTTGAGACCCCGTCGGGCGACAACTCGCCCCAGATGGCACAATCGGTGCATGGAACGCGACAGCCAACTCAAGCTTTACGGCCAAGTCGCCGACCAATTGAAGGAAGCGCACTCGCGAGTGCGTGCACTGCAAGTCCCGGAGAGCGTACGGATGGCGCTGTCCCGGAAGCTGCTGGTCGTCACGGCCGCGGCGAAGCACGATCTACCGGATGCGGCAAGGCGTCTGGACCGGTTGATGAAGGACCTCGATGAGGGCCGATTCCCCGAAGGTGACTGACTCTGCGGAACTGCGCAGCGGTCGACTTCGTTGCGGCACTAGGGTGATTAGCCCGTTTCGTGTTTGATTTGCGGTATATATCTGCCTAACGTGCGAAAAAGGCTTGAACACTTTCGTTCTGGCTATGTCTCCGAAGGGGAAGACGTGAACAAGGCGCAGCTCGTAGAAGCGATTGCCGACAAGGTCGGCGGCCGACAGCAGGCCGCGGACGCCGTCGATGCGGTGCTCGACGCGATCGTTCGTGCGGTTGTCGCAGGTGACCGTGTTTCGGTCACCGGCTTCGGCTCGTTCGAGAAGGTCGACCGCCCGGCCCGCTACGCCCGCAACCCGCAGACGGGTGAGCGGGTGCGGGTCAAGAAGACGTCAGTGCCCCGTTTCCGTGCGGGACAGGGCTTCAAGGACCTGGTGAGCGGCTCGAAGAAGCTCCCCAAGAACGATGTGGCAGTGAAGAAGGCGCCCAAGGGCAGCCTCTCGGGCGGTTCTTCCACCCGTACGACGGCCAAGGCCGCCGCCAAGAAGGCCACCGCGAAGAAGGCCGTGGCGAAGAAGGCCACCGCCAAGAAGGCCGTGGCACCGGCGAAGAAGGCCACCGCCACCGCCAAGAAGGCGACCGCGACGAAGACGTCCGCGGCGGCGAAGAAGACCACGGCGGCCGCGAAGAAGGCGACCCCCGCGGCGGCGAAGAAGACGACGACCGCCAAGAAGGCCGTCGCCAGCAAGACCGCGCCCGCCAAGAAGACCACGGCGAAGAAGGCGCCCGCGAAGAAGACCACCGCGCGCAAGACCACGGCCAAGAAGGCCACCGCACGGAAGAAGTGAGACCCAGCAGCACAGGGCTCATCACACGCGCCGGGCCGGGCTCCCCTCGGGGAGCCCGGCCCGCGGGCTGTTCGGGGTGCGGCTGAGGGCTCAGAAGGTCTGCAGCGTCACCAGGGTGATCCGCAGCCCCGCCCCCTCGCCCCGGCCCTCGATCCGTACCCGCTGGCCCGGCCGCAGCAGCCGCAGGCCGCCGGCGTCGAAGGCGCGGGCGTCGAAATCCACCGGGGTGCCGTCGTCGAGCAGCACACTGCCGGTGCGGGTCTCGGGGTCGTACGTGTACGAGGTCGCCTGCATGAACGGCAGCCTATCGGTCCATCGAGGGGACCCCGGCGGCCCAGCGCCCCGCCGTGTAGGGGCCGACCCCCAGGGCGAGCGCCGCCCGCAGATCGTCGCCGGTGTCCACGTCCTGGCGGACCGAATCGATGCCGGAGAGCGTGATTTCCGCGGCTCCCGACGCGAGGTGCCGATCCCGGGACCGGCCACCGAAATCGGGGCGCAATTCCACTCCTGGCCCAGCGGACAGAAATGTTGTTCCGATTCCCGCCGCATCGGTCACGAATGCGCGCGGAAAAGCGGCCGAAAAATCGAGCACCCGGGCCAATTCCGGGTGGCGCAGCGCCGGCAGATCCGCGTTGAGCACGGCGACCGCCGCTTTGGGCCGGGCCGCCCGCACCGCACGCTCACCGTGCGCGAGGGCCGCGTTGAGCCCGGCGGCGGGGGAGTCGGCCACGACGCGGGCGCCGAGGGCCGCCAGCGCGGCGCCCGCCGTCGCGTCGTCCGTGACTACCACCACATCCGCGACGGCCCGGCAGGCGAGCGCCGCGTACACGGTGTCCTGGGCGAAGGCCAGGGCGAGCCGGGGCCGCAACAGGGCGCCGGACGCGGGCGCCAGCCTGCTCTTGGCCCGCGCCAGCGGCTTCAACGGGACGACCAGGGACCAGCGGCCGGTCGGGTCGGTGTTCGTGGCGGTCTCCCCCTCGATGCGCATCACCGCCTATTCTCGCCTGCCGGTGCGACAACCTGGAGGGTCGGTCCCGAAGGTGAGGCGTACGGTGTTCTCGACAGAGCAGGGGCCTGGGGCGAGACTTGACCGTCGGTAGTCAGTCAGTAGAGCTCCACAGTCAGGTCCGTAGAGAAGGGTGTCCGGGTGTCCCGCCGCAGAATCGGCTTCTGGTACCGCTTTGCAGCGGTCATCGCAAAACCGCCACTGGTGGTTCTGTTCAAGCGCGACTGGCGGGGGATGGAACATATTCCGGCCGATGGCGGCTTTATAACTGCGGTCAATCACAACTCGTATCTGGACCCGCTTTCGTACGGGCACTTCCAGTACAACACCGGCCGGGTGCCGCGGCTCCTCGCGAAGGCGGGACTCTTCAAGACCCCGTTCATCGGGATGATGCTGCGGGGCACCGGCCAGATTCCCGTCTACCGCGAGACGACCAACGCGCTGGACGCCTTCCGGGCCGCCGTCGCCGCCATCGAGCGCGGTGAGTGCGTCGCCTTCTACCCGGAGGGCACCCTCACCCGCGACCCCGAGATGTGGCCGATGGGCGGCAAGACCGGCGCCGCCCGCGTCGCGTTGATGACCCGGGCCCCGGTCATCCCCGTCGCCCAGTGGGGCGCCAACCTGGCGATGCCGCCCTACGCCACGGACAAGAAGCTGCGGCTCTTCCCCCGAAAGACCCTCCAGGTCCAGGCCGGTCCGCCGGTAGACCTCTCGCGCTTCTACGACAAGGAGCCGACGCCCGACGTCCTGCGCGAGGCGACCGAGGTCATCATGCTCGCGATCACCGAGCAGCTGGCGGACGTACGCGGGCTGCCGGCCCCCGCAGAGCTCTACGACCACCGAAAGGCCCGCGCCGAACAGCGGCGCAAGTCCGAACGAGAGGGACCCAAGTGACGCACCCCGTAAAAGCAGCCGTCTTCGGAACCGGCTCATGGGGTACGGCCTTCAGCATGGTCCTGGCCGACGCGGGCTGCGAGGTCACCCTCTGGGGACGCCGCGCCGAGGTCGCCGAGACCATCAACACGACCCGTACCAACCCCGACTACCTGCCGGGCATCGAACTCCCCGCATCGGTCCGGGCCACCACCGACGCGGCACAGGCTCTGCGCGGCGCCGACTTCGCGGTGCTCGTCGTGCCCTCCCAGACGCTGCGCGCCAACCTCGCGGCCTGGGCCCCGCACCTGGAGTCCAAGACGGTACTGGTCTCCATGATGAAGGGCGTCGAACTCGGCACCGCGAAGCTGATGAGCGAGGTCATCGAGGACGTCACCGGGGTCGGCGCCGACCGCGTCGCCGTCATCACCGGGCCCAACCTCGCCAGGCCGATCGCCGAACGCCGCCCCGCCGCGGCTGTCGTCGCCTGCCAGGACGAGTCGGTGGCCCGCCGCCTCCAGGCCGCCTGCCACACCTCGTACTTCCGCCCCTACACCAACACCGACGTGGTCGGCTGCGAGCTCGGCGGCGCCGTCAAGAACGTCATCGGGCTGGCCGTCGGCATCTCGGACGGCATGGGGCTGGGGGACAACGCCAAGGGCTCGCTCATCACCCGCGGCCTGGCCGAGACCACCCGGCTCGGCCACGCGATGGGCGCCGACCCGCTGACCTTCTCCGGACTGGCCGGTCTCGGCGACCTGGTGGCGACCTGCTCGTCGCCGCTCTCGCGCAACCACACCTTCGGCATCAACCTCGGCCGGGGCATGACCCTTCAGGAGACCATCGCGGTCACCAAGCAGACCGCGGAGGGCGTCAAGTCCTGCGAATCGGTGCTCGATCTGGCCCGCCGGCACGGCGTGGAGATGCCGCTGACCGAGACGGTCGTCGGCATCGTCCACGAGGGAAAGCCCCCGATGGTCGCCCTCAAGGAGCTCATGTCGCGCAGCGCCAAGGCCGAGCGGCACTGAGGCCGGCGCTCCTCCTGCGGGCCGGGTTCACCCGCCGGGCGGCACCGGTGGCGCTGACTCGACCCGTACCAGCAGGTACGCTCATCGCGATATGAGCAGCGAGAACCTCCCCCAGAGCACGGAGCAGCAGCTCCGCAAGCCGCGTGTGGCCGTCGTGTTCGGCGGCCGCAGCTCCGAACACGGCATTTCGGTGGTCACGGCCGGTGCCGTCCTGAACGCCATCGACCGGACGAAGTACGACGTCCTGCCGATCGGCATCACGACGGACGGCCGCTGGGCGCTCACCGCCGACGAACCCGAACGCATGGCCATCACGGACCGGAAGATGCCGGACGTGGCCCAGCTCGCCGAGTCCGACGAGGGCGGCGTGGTGCTCTCCGTCGATCCCGGCAGCCGCGAAGTGGTCTACAGCGAACCCGGCGCGGTACCCAAGGCGCTCGGCGAGGTCGACGTCGTCTTCCCCGTCCTGCACGGCCCCTACGGTGAGGACGGCACGCTCCAGGGCCTCCTGGAGCTCTCCGGGGTGCCGTACGTCGGCGCCGGAGTCCTCGCCTCCGCGGTCGGCCAGGACAAGGAGTACATGAAGCGCGTCTTCACCTCCTTCGGTCTGCCCGTCGGCCCGTACGTCGTCGTACGCCCCCGCGAGTGGGACCAGGATCAGCAGGCCGCCCGCAAGCGCATCGTGGAGTTCGCCGGTGACCACGGCTGGCCGCTCTTCGTGAAGCCGGCCAGGGCCGGCTCCTCCATCGGCATCACCAAGGTCGAGGACGCCTCCGGCCTGGACGAGGCGATCGAGGAGGCCCGCCGCCACGACCCCAAGTTCCTCGTCGAGTCACTTCTGCGCGGCCGTGAGATCGAGTGCGGGGTGCTGGAGTTCGAGGACGGGCCCCGGGCCAGCGCGCCGGCCGAGATCCCGCCGGTCACCTCGCACGACTTCTACGACTTCGAGGCCAAGTACATCGACGCGGCGCCCGGCATCGTGCCTGCCCCGCTCACCGAGGACCAGACCGCGGAGGTCCAGCGGCTCGCCGTCGAGGCCTTCGAAGCGGCGTCCTGCGAGGGACTGGTGCGCGCCGACTTCTTCCTCACGGAGGACGGCGGCTTCGTCATCAACGAGATCAACACCCTGCCGGGCTTCACCCCCATCTCCATGTACCCGCGCATGTGGCAGGAGAGCGGGGTCGATTACCCGCAGCTGGTCGACCGGCTCATCCAGGCGGCGCTGAACCGGCCGACCGGGCTGCGCTGAGACCGTCACCACACGGCCGAGGGCGTGCGCTCCGCACCGGAGCGCACGCCCTACAGCCTGTCGGGGACGGTCTTCCTGACCGCCGGGGCGAAGGCCGCCAGCGGACTCGCGTCATGCGCGTACGCCGCCGACAACGTCACCTCGACGTACGCCTTGCGGAGCGTGGTAGTGAACCGGGGCCGGCCGTCATCCAGCTGCTCCAGCATCCAGTTGACACCGTTCGCGTCGATCGCCTTCGACTGGGAGTCATCCATCTTCGCCGGGCGCGGGACACCGCAGCGCAGTACGATCTCCCCGTCCCCCCACCCGGCGGTCAGGTCCGAGCCGGACCCCGGGTCACTGCGCTCCTGACCGGCGACGGCACTCGGCAGCTCCTTGTGCAACGCACGGCAGTAGGCTGCGGCTTCCGGCGACGGGGTGGGAACCGTGACCGACGCCGAGGCATCTCCCCGGGAGCAGCCCGCCGCGGCCATGAGTACCAGGGCAGCGGACGGACCGAGGATCACAGGACGGGAAAGCCGGCGGCGGGAAGACGTCACCGGCCCAGCCTAGACGGGGGTTACAGGTGCACGACCGGGCAGGTCAGGGTTCTGGTGATGCCGTCCACCTGCTGGACCTTGGCGACCACCATGCGCCCGAGCTCATCGACCGTGTCGGCCTGCGCACGCACGATCACATCGTAGGGACCGGTGACGTCCTCTGCCTGGATCACTCCCGGGATTCTCGCGATGGTCTGGGCGACTGTCGTCGCCTTGCCCACCTCGGTCTGAATAAGGATGTACGCCTGTACCACGGAACCTCCAGGGCGGCCACGAGGATCATGTGGGGGAAAGGGACGCCACGGTATCGCGTCGCCCCGGGCCGCGGGGAGACCTGCGGGCCGGATGACGCCCACAGCGTGGCGTACAGAACACACAAGTTGACGTATCTCTTGACAGTACCGACAGCAGTGACGGCCCGCGACCGCAAGTCCAGCGGTGCGGACGGGGGACCCGCGTGCCCGTGACGACCAGGACGGACCGCCCCCGGGGCCGGTCCGCGGTCCGGGCGCCCGCAGGCCGCCGAAACAGGCCGGACGCCCGTCCGGCGCGACAGATGAGGGGTGAGACTCGGTGAAGGGAACCGTGGGCGAGTTGGGGGAGTTCGGGCTCATCAGAGAGCTGACGTCCCGGCTCACCACCACTCCGGCGGTACGGCTGGGCCCCGGCGACGACGCCGCGGTCGTGACCGCTCCCGACCGCAGGGTCGTGGCCAGTACCGACATCCTGCTGGAGGGACGGCACTTCCGGCGCGACTGGTCGACGGCGTACGACGTCGGCCGCAAGGCCGCCGCACAGAACCTCGCCGACATCGCCGCCATGGGAGCCGTGCCCACCGCGCTGCTCCTCGGCCTCGTCGTCCCCGCCGAACTCCCGGTGACCTGGGCCGGGGAGCTCATGGACGGCATCCGCGACGAGTGCCAGGTCGCCGGGGCGGCCGTGGTCGGCGGTGATGTGGTGCGCGGCGACACCATCACCGTCGCGATCACCGCGCTCGGCGACCTGCGCAACCACGAACCCGTCACCAGGGCGGGCGCCCAGCCCGGTGACGTCGTCGCCGTCACCGGCTGGCTCGGCTGGTCCGCCGCCGGGTACGCCGTGCTCTCCCGCGGCTTCCGCTCGCCCCGCGCCTTCGTCGAGGCCCACCGGAGGCCCGAACCGCCGTACCACGCGGGCCCCGCGGCCGCCGGACTCGGCGCCACCGCGATGACCGACGTCAGCGACGGACTCGTCGCAGACCTCGGGCACATCGCGGAGGCGAGCAAGGTCCGCATCGACCTGCGCTCGGGCCGGATCGACATCCCGTCCCAGATGTCCGACATCGGGCAGGCCGTCGGCGTGGACCCCCTCCAGTGGGTGCTCACCGGGGGAGAGGACCACGCGATCGTCGCGACGTTCCCGCCCGACGTGAAGCTGCCGGCCCGCTGGAAGGTGATCGGCGAGGTCCTCAACCCCTCCGCGCTGCCCCAGGTGACCGTCGACGGGGCGCCCTGGACCAGCAAGAACGGCTGGGACCACTTCGGGGACATCGAGGACGCCCAGTAGATTGCGGGCCATGCCCATATCTCCCGCCGTACCTCCCCGTGTGCTCACCGTCGCCGGATCCGACTCCGGCGGCGGTGCCGGCATCCAGGCAGACCTGAAGACGATGCTGGCGCTCGGCACGCACGGCATGAGCGTGCTGACCGCCGTCACCGCCCAGAACTCGCTGGGCGTGCAGGGCGCCTGGGAACTGCCCGCGGAAGCCGTCCGCGCCCAGTACCGCAGCGTGGTGGACGACATCGGGGTCAGCGCCGTCAAGACCGGCATGCTGTCCTCCGCCGTCCTCGTCGAGACCGTCGCCGCGCTGATCGCCGGGACGGACGCCCCGGCCGTCGTGGACCCGGTGGGCGTCTCCAAGCACGGCGACCCGCTGCTCGCCGCAGAGGCGCTGGACTCGGTGCGCACGAAGCTGCTGCCCGTCGCGACCGTGGCGACCCCGAATCTCGACGAGGTGGCACAGATCACGGGGATGAGGGTCACCGACGAGGCCGGGATGCGACGGGCCGCCGCCGAACTGCTCGGCTTCGGACCCCGCTGGGTGGTGATCAAGGGCGGGCATCTGCCGGGCGACCCGGTGGACCTGCTGACGGACGGCTCCGAGGAGCACTGGCTGCGCGCCCCCCGCCACGACAACCGCCACACCCACGGCACGGGCTGCACCCTCGCCTCCGCGATCGCCTGCGGACTGGCCAGGGGCCAGGACGTGCCCACGGCGGTCCGGGCCGCCAAGTCCTACGTGACCGGGGCGATCGCGGCGGGCTTCGCACTGGGCGCGGGGATCGGCCCGGTCGACCACGGCTGGCAGCTGCGGAACGCTGGCTGACGGCCCGCACGGGCACAGCAAAAAGCCGGTCCACCGAGATGGACCGGCTTTTTGGGCAACCGGTAAGGCTGCGCTACGACGGGAACGTCAGCGCGCGACCTTGCCGGCCTTGATGCACGAGGTGCAGACGTTGAGCCGCTTCGGCGTCCGCCCGACCACGGCACGCACGCGCTGGATGTTGGGATTCCAGCGACGGGACGTACGGCGGTGCGAGTGCGAAATGCTGTTGCCGAAGCTCGGCCCCTTGCCGCAAACGTCGCAGTTGGCAGCCACGGGTCACTCCAAAACTTCAGATGCACTTACAGTGAATTCCGGCACGCCGGATTCAATGACTGAAGTGGCGGTACCGGGGGAATGTCCCGACTCTCGTCGGGCAACCGAAGCAGCATACAACGGCTGCGTCGGAGATACGAAACTACCATGGGATCCACAGCTCCCCGCCCCGCCCCTGACCCCGCCGGAGCCCACCGGCCGGGGCTACCCTGCGGTGCAGCCCGCCGCCCCAGGCCCCGTTCCGAGGAGGACCATCAGGTGCCGCAGACCGCCGACGACCTGGACGCCGTCGCGGTGCGTACCTGGTGCTCACTGGCGCTGGACGCACTCGGCCGGGAGCGCGAGGCGATCGACGCGATCAACGTGTATCCCGTCGCCGACGGGGACACCGGCACCAACCTCTACCTGACCGCGGAATCCGCGGCGGCGGCCGTCGAGGCGGTGTTCGCCGCCCATGAGACCGGCACCTCCGCACCCTCCACCGCGGACGCGGTACGCGCCATGGCGCACGGGGCGCTGATCGGCGCACGGGGCAACTCCGGCACGATCCTGGCCCAGTTGCTGCGCGGCATGGCCGGGGTGCTGGCCGAGGAACCCGCTGACCGGGCCGGGCCGGAGCGGCTGCGCCTCGCGCTGACCCGGGCCGCGGCCTCGGCGCGCGAGGCCGTCGCCCACCCCGTCGAGGGCACGGTCCTGACGGTGGCCACCGCGGCCGCGGAGGCCGCGGGGCGCACCGGGGCCGGCGCCGGAGCGGGTGCGGTGGCACGGGCGGCGTACGAGGGGGCGCGCATCGCTCTGGAGGCGACCCCCGGACAGCTGGCCGTGCTCGGCCGGGCCGGGGTCGTGGACGCCGGCGGGCGGGGACTGGTGGCGGTCCTCGGAGCGCTGGTCGAGGCGGTCTCGGGCCGGGCGCCGGAGCGGCCGGCCACCGGGCCCACCGCGCCGCCCGCTCCCGCCCCGTTCGCCGCCGCCGGAGGGGACTGCCCCGCGGCGGACGATCCCGAGGGCGGCCCCGCCTTCGAGGTCATCTACCTGCTGGAGGCCGGGGACGAGGCCGTGGAGCGGCTGCGGGCCAGGCTCGACGTGCTCGGCGACTCGCTCGTCGTGGTGGGCGGCGACGGGCTCTGGAACGTCCACGTGCATGTCGACGACGCCGGAGCGGCGGTGGAGGCCGGGGTCGAGGCCGGACGCCCGTACCGCATCCGGATCACCCACTTCGCCGCGGACCGGCTGCACGCCCGCCCCGAACCCGCCCAGCGCGCCGTCGTCGTGGTCGTCCCGGGCGACGGCCTCGGCGGCCTGTGCGCGGAGGCCGGGGCGACGACGGTGCTGGCCCGCCCCGGGGAGCCGCCGGCCAGCGGCGAACTGGTCGACGCGATCCGCCGCGCCCACGCCCGCGAGGTGGTGCTCCTGCCGAACGACGCGGACCTGCGCCACACCGCCGCGGCCGCCGCGGAGCAGGCCCGCGCCGAGGGCATCCGGGTCGCCCTGATCCCCACCAGGGCCGCGGTCCAGGGCATCGCGGCGCTGGCCGTCCACGAGGCCGACCGCAGCTTCGACGAGGACGTGGTCGCGATGACCGCGGCGGCCGGCGCCACCCGGTACGCCGAACTGGCCGTCGCGGAGCGGCAGTCCTGGACCATGGCGGGGATCTGCCAGGCCGGCGACATCCTGGGCCTCATCGACGGCGACGTCGCCGTCATCGGCCAGGACGTCCCGGAGACGGCCCGCAGCGTGCTGGACCGGATGCTGGCGGCCGGCGGCGAACTGGTCACCCTGGTCCTGGGCGAGGACATCCCCGACGCGCTGGCCGCGACGCTGGAGGAACACGTCCGCGAGGGCTACCTCGCGGTGGACACGGTGGTCTACCGGGGCGGCCATCAGTGCGCCCCTCTCCTGATCGGGGTGGAGTAGGACAAGGCCGAAGACCGGGCCGGCGAAACCGGGCCCGTCCGGCGATCGAGGACGAGACGACGCGCCGGGCGGCTCCGGCGCCACACCCCCGTGACCTCCGTACGGCTCCCGCCACACCCCTGTCGCGGGACAACTGTCAGTCGCGTGGTGTGCAATGGACCCCGTGTCTGCGTTCGACGAACCCCTCAAGAAGCTGCTCGGTGGCGCCACCGCGAAGGTGATGGCCGACCACCTCGACCTGCACACGGTCGGTGATCTGCTGCACCACTACCCGCGGCGGTACGAGGAGCGCGGCCGGCTCACGGCGCTGACCGACCTCCCGCTGGACGAGCACGTCACGGTCGTCGCCCAGGTCGCGGACGCCCGCGTGATGACGTTCAACGGGGGCCGGGGCAAGCGCCTCGAAGTGACCCTCACCGACGGCCACGGACGGCTCCAGCTGGTCTTCTTCGGCCACGGCGTCCACAAGCCGCACAAGGAGCTGCTGCCGGGCCGGCGCGCCATGTTCGCCGGCAAGGCCTCCGTCTTCAACCGCAAGATGCAGCTGGCCCACCCCACCTACCAGCTCCTCGACGCCGAACTCACCGACGAGGCCGGGGCGACCGAGGCCGTGGACGCCTTCGCCGGCAAGCTGCTCCCGATCTACCCGGCCTGCAAGCAGCTCGACTCCTGGCGGATCGCCAAGGCGGTCGACGCCGTGCTGCCCAGCGCCCAGGAGGCCGTCGACCCGCTGCCGCCCGCACTGCGCGAGGGCCGCGGCTTCACCGCGCTGCCCGAGGCGCTGCTGAAGATCCACCGCCCGCACACCAAGGCCGACGTCGCGGCGGCCAGGGACCGGCTCAAGTGGGACGAGGCCTTCGTCCTCCAGGTCGCGCTGGCCCGCCGCCGGTACGCGGACACCCAGCTGCCGGCCGTCGCCCGCAGACCCGTCCCCGGCGGGCTGCTCGACGCCTTCGACGCCACGCTCCCCTTCACCCTCACCGACGGCCAGCTCAAGGTCTCCAAGGAGATCTTCGACGATCTGGCGACCGAGCACCCGATGCACCGGCTGCTCCAGGGCGAGGTGGGTTCCGGAAAGACCATGGTCGCGCTGCGCGCCATGCTCGCGACGGTCGACGCGGGCGGTCAGGCCGCCATGCTCGCGCCCACCGAGGTCCTCGCCCAGCAGCACCACCGCTCCATCACCGAGATGATGGGCGAGCTGGCCGAGGGCGGCATGCTGGGAGGGGCGGACCAAGGCACCAAAGTCGTCCTGCTCACCGGTTCCATGGGGGTGCCCGCCCGCCGCCAGGCGCTCCTGGACCTGGTCACCGGCGAGGCCGGCATCGTCATCGGTACCCACGCGCTGATCGAGGACAAGGTGAAGTTCCACGAGCTGGGGCTGGTCGTCGTCGACGAGCAGCACCGCTTCGGGGTCGAGCAGCGCGACGCCCTGCGTTCCAAGGGCAAGCAACCGCCGCATCTGCTCGTCATGACCGCCACCCCCATTCCCCGTACCGTCGCCATGACCGTCTTCGGCGACCTGGAGACCTCCGTCCTGGACCAGCTGCCGGCCGGCCGCTCCCCGATCGCCAGCCATGTCGTCCCCGCCAAGGACAAACCGCACTTCCTCAGCCGCGCCTGGGAACGGGTCCGCGAAGAAGTGGACAACGGGCACCAGGCCTACGTGGTCTGCCCCCGGATCGGTGACGACGAGGACGAGGCGGCCGGCAAGAAGGGGAAGAAGACGGCCCAGGAGAAGACGGGACCGGAGGAGGCGGAGAAGCGCCCGCCGCTCGCCGTCCTGGAGATCGCGGAGCAGCTCGCCAAGGGGCCGCTGACGGGCCTGCGCATCGAGGTGCTGCACGGCAGGATGCACCCCGACGAGAAGGACGACGTGATGCGGCGCTTCGCCGCGGGCCAGGTGGACGTCCTGGTGGCGACCACGGTCATCGAGGTCGGGGTCAACGTCCCCAACGCCACCGCGATGGTGATCATGGACGCCGACCGGTTCGGCGTCTCCCAGCTCCACCAGCTGCGCGGCCGGGTCGGCCGGGGCTCCGCCCCCGGGCTCTGCCTGCTGGTCAGCGAGGCCCACGAGGCGAGCCCCGCCCGCGCCCGGCTCTCCGCCGTCGCCGCCACCCTCGACGGCTTCGAGCTGTCCCGGATCGACCTGGAGGAGCGCCGCGAGGGCGATGTCCTCGGCCGGGCCCAGTCCGGGGTCCGCTCCTCGCTGCGGGTCCTCAGCGTCATCGACGACGAGGAGGTCATCGCCGCAGCCCGCGCGGAGGCCGTCGAGGTCGTCGCGGCCGACCCGGAGCTGGAGCACCTGCCAGAGCTGCGCCTCGTCCTGGACGCGCTGCTGGACAAGGACCGCGAGGAGTACCTCGACAAGGGGTGACGCGCCCCGGCCGCGCCGACGCCATATCGTGGGTGGCACGGCGCCCGCAGCACCCTGCGCGCCGCCCCGACCCGAGGATCAGACACCCATGACCCGCGTGATCGCCGGCTCGGCCGGCGGACGCCGCCTGGCCGTCCCGCCCGGTACCGGCACCCGCCCCACCTCCGAGCGCGCGCGCGAGGGCCTGTTCTCCACCTGGCAGGCGCTCCTCGGCACCCTCGACGGCATCCGGATCGCCGATCTGTACGCGGGCTCCGGCGCCGTCGGCCTCGAAGCGCTCTCCCGGGGCGCGGTTCATGCCCTGCTCGTCGAGGCCGACGCCAAGGCCGTCCGCACCGTCCGGGACAACGTCCGCACCCTGGGCCTGCCCGGCGCGGAGGTCCGCACCGGCAAAGCCGAGCAGATCGTGACAGGACCGGCGCCCGCGGAGCCGTACGACGTGGTGTTCCTCGACCCGCCGTACGCCGTCACCGACGACGATCTTGGCGAGATACTGCTCACACTCCGTGCCCAGGGGTGGCTCTCGGGCGATGCGCTCGTCACCGTGGAGCGCAGCACCAGAGGCGGAGAATTCAGCTGGCCCAAGGGATTCGAGCCATTGCGGGCCCGTCGCTACGGCGAGGGAACGTTTTGGTACGGTCGCGCCGCCGCTACGTGCGAAGACGCACGATGACCGGACCGGAGAGCGAGGGAATCAAGTTGCGCCGCGCCGTCTGCCCGGGGTCGTTCGACCCCATCACCAACGGACATCTCGACATCATCGGCCGCGCCTCGAAGCTGTACGACGTCGTACATGTCGCGGTGATGATCAACCAGTCCAAGAAGGGTCTGTTCACGGTCGACGAGCGGATCGACATGATCCGCCGGGTCACCGAGGACTTCGGCAACGTGCAGGTCGAGTCCTTCCACGGACTGCTGGTCGACTTCTGCAAGCAGCGCGACATCCCGGCGATCGTGAAGGGCCTGCGGGCCGTCAGCGACTTCGACTACGAACTCCAGATGGCCCAGATGAACAACGGGCTCTCGGGTGTGGAGACGCTCTTCGTGCCGACCAACCCGACCTACAGTTTCCTGTCGTCCTCGCTGGTCAAGGAGGTGGCGACCTGGGGCGGCGACGTCTCGCACCTGCTGCCCCCACTGGTCCGCGAGGCCCTGACCGAGCGCCTCGCCGAGCAGTGAGGCACTGACAGCCCGTCACCAGGTGTCGGGCGGGCGCCGACTGGCCTTACAGTCGTTCCGTCCGTCTCCAATCGGCAGTAGAGAGTGGCGAGCACACGGTGGACGTGCAGAAGAAGCTCGACGAGATCGTCGAAGCGGTCGGGAACGCCCGGTCGATGCCCATGTCGGCGTCCTGCGTGGTCAACCGCGCCGATCTGCTCGCGATGCTCGAAGAGGTGCGCGAGGCCCTGCCCGGCTCCCTCGCGCAGGCCGCCGAGCTGATCGGCGGCCATGAGCAGCTGGTCCAGCAGGCCCGCCAGGAGGCGGGGCGGATCATCGAGACCGCCCACGCCGAGCGCGGCTCGCTGGTCTCGGACACCGAGATCGCCCGGCGGTCCCAGGCGGAGGCCGACCGGATCCTCGGTGAGGCCCGCAAGGAGGCCGACGAGATCCGCGCGGAGGCCGACGAGTACGTCGACAGCAAGCTCGCCAACTTCGAGGTCGTCCTCACCAAGACCATCGGCTCCGTCGACCGGGGCCGCGAGAAGCTGCTCGGCCGCGGCCAGGGCTTCGACGAGCAGGGCTACGAGGACCCGGACTTCGCCGAGGCCCCCGAGCGCAGCGCCGACCCGGCCACGCTCCAGCGCCGGGCCGACGAGTACGTGGACACCAAGCTCGGCGCCTTCGAGGCGGTGCTCGCCAAGACCCTGGAGGCGGTGGGCCGGGGCCGGCAGAAGCTGCACGGCCGGGTCGCCACCGACGACCTCGGCGCGCACATGGCCGCCCAGGACGCCGCGGGCGGCCAGAGCCACACCAGCGACGAGGACCACTGGGCGGGGCTGGCCGAGATCGCCACCCCGCAGCCGCCGCAGGTGCCCCAGCAGGCCGATCCGCACTACCCCGTGCAGCAGGAGCCCCAGTACCCCGTACAGCAGGAGCCGCAGTACGCGCAGACGTACGCGTACCAGGACCAGCCCCAGCAGGACGTGTACGGCTACCAGCAGCAGCCGGACCCCTACGCCGGCTACCAGCAGCAGGGCTACGACCAGAACCAGAACCAGGTCCCGCCGCCCGCCCAGGGCTACGACGCCTGGCAGCAGCAGCCCGTCCAGGCCCAGCAGCCCTTCCAGCAGCAGGGTGAGGGCGCGCTGGACGAGACCAGCCTGTTCGACACCAGCATGATCGACCTGGACCAGCTGCGCCGGTACGAACAGGAGCGCTGACCGGCCGGGAACCGGCGGAGGGCCGCTGTCCTGCGCCGGACCGAGGCCGGATTGGGAGCTGGGCGGCGCGTCAAGTATCCTGGTTCTTCGGTCGCGCGTATGTCCGCGATCCTGGCTGCCCGCTTCGACTCCGGAGTCGGTCGGCCCCTCCCCACCACGCGTGATGCGCATGATTCGAAAGCAGGAAAAGCCCTGAACGGCCACCTCGACCACCGAAACCCTCTCGTGTTCGATACGCACGAGCTGGGTCGGCGTCCGGGTGCCATGAAGCGGCTGACCCGCTCGGTGGACGCCCCCAAGGACTTCGGTATCGACGGGGTCGTCGGTGTGCCGGAAGGCGCACCCGTGGAGCTGGACGTCCGCCTCGAATCGGTCATGGAAGGTGTGCTCGTCACAGGCACCGCCCGTGCATCGGCCGAGGGGGAGTGCGTAAGGTGTCTGGAGCCGCTGAGCCTTGAGGTCGAGGCGGACTTCCAGGAAATGTTCTCGTACCCTGACGCCGATGACCGGAACCGCAGCAAGACGGCGGACCCGGTCGACGACGCCGAGGACGACGAGGACAGGTTCTTCCTCGAGGACGGCTTGTTCGACCTCGAGTCAGTGCTGCGTGACGCGGTAGTGCTCGCACTGCCGATGCAGCCGGTGTGCCGGGAGACCTGCGCCGGTCTGTGCTCCGAATGCGGAGTCAGGCTGGACGAGAACCCCGGTCACCACCACGAAGCCCTCGACATCCGTTGGGCGGCATTGCAGGGACTCGCCGAGACCGTTCAGGACGGCGAGAAGGACAACATGGGCGGCGCCGAACCTGGCGTCGACGAGAAGCAGGAGAAGTAGCCGTGGCTGTTCCGAAGCGGAAGATGTCGCGCAGCAACACGCGCCACCGCCGGTCGCAGTGGAAGGCTGCGGTCCCCACCCTGGTTTCGTGCGAGCGTTGCCAGGAGCCGAAGCTGCAGCACATCGCGTGCCCCAGCTGCGGCACGTACAACAAGCGCCAGGTCCTCGAGGTCTGAGCGGCTGGTGAGAGGCCCGATGTCTGAGTTGTCCCACGCCAAGAAGCAGGCAGACAACGTCAACACAGCCTCGTCCCACACGCTTCTGGAAGGGCGGCTCGGGTATCACCTTGAGTCCGCCCTTCTGGTGCGTGCGCTGACCCACCGTTCGTACGCGTACGAGAACGGCGGCCTGCCCACCAACGAGCGGCTCGAGTTCCTCGGGGACTCGGTGCTCGGCCTGGTGGTCACGGACACGCTGTACCGCACCCACCCCGACCTGCCTGAAGGCCAGCTGGCCAAATTGCGGGCCGCGGTGGTCAACTCGCGTGCGCTTGCGGAAGTGGGCCGCGGCCTCGAACTCGGCTCCTTCATCCGGCTCGGCCGTGGTGAAGAGGGCACGGGTGGCCGGGACAAGGCGTCCATCCTCGCCGACACCCTTGAAGCGGTGCTCGGCGCGGTCTATCTCGATCAGGG
The DNA here is from genome assembly GCF_041435055.1 of Streptomyces sp. NBC_00341. NCBI lineage: Bacteria > Bacillati > Actinomycetota > Actinomycetes > Kitasatosporales > Streptomycetaceae > Streptomyces > Streptomyces sp. NBC_00341. Next base: position 6,520,125 of record NZ_CP108002.1, read on the forward strand.
CCTCGGCGCGGCCTCGGAGCTGGTTCACCGGCTCTTCGACCCGCTGATCGACAGGTCCTCCAACCTCGGCGCCGGCCTGGACTGGAAGACCAGTCTCCAGGAGCTCACCGCGAGCGAGAGCCTCGGAGTCCCCGAGTACCTCGTCACGGAGACCGGCCCGGACCACGAGAAGACCTTTACTGCTGCTGCTCGCGTCGGTGGTGTCTCGTACGGCACCGGCACCGGCCGTAGCAAGAAGGAAGCGGAGCAACAGGCGGCGGAATCCGCCTGGCGCGAGATCAGTGCCGCCGCGGAGGCGCGGAAGGCTGTGGCCGACAAGGCCGCTGCCGACGGAGGGGCCGCCGACACCCCTGCCGAACCGCCGTCATCCACGGACGTCGCTCCGGCCTGACCCGGAGAACCCCTCGGTGCCCTGCGCACCGGGGGGTTCTCTCTGTCCGGATCCCTTTCGGATACCGGCCCCTTCCAGTTACAGGAGCGACACCGTGCCCGAGCTGCCCGAGGTCGAAGTCGTACGACGCGGTCTCCAGCGCTGGGTGACCGGGCGCACGGTCGGCGAGGTCGAGGTACTGCACCCGCGTGCGGTCCGCCGCCATCTCGCGGGGGGCGTGGACTTCGCGGCCCGGCTCGACGGGGTCCGGTTCGGGCCCGCGATGCGCCGGGGCAAGTACCTCTGGGTGCCGCTGGACGATACGTCCAGCTCGCTCCTCGGCCACCTCGGCATGAGCGGTCAGCTGCTCGTACAGCCGCAGGACGCCGCCGACGAGAAGCACCTGCGGATCAGGATCCGGTTCGACGACTCCCTCGGCACCGAACTCCGCTTCGTCGACCAGCGCACCTTCGGCGGCCTCTCGCTGCACGACAACACCCCCGACGGAGTGCCCGACACCATCGCGCACATCGCCCGCGATCCGCTGGATCCGGAATTCGACGACGCCGCGTTCCACACCGCGCTGCGACTGCGCCGCACCACCGTCAAGCGCGCCCTGCTCGACCAGTCGCTGATCAGCGGGGTCGGCAACATCTACGCGGACGAGGCGCTGTGGCGCGCCAAGCTGCACTACGACCGGCCGACCGCGACCCTGACCCGCCCCAAGTCGGCCGAGCTGCTCGGCCACGTCCGCGATGTGATGAACGCGGCACTGGCACAGGGCGGCACGAGCTTCGACAGCCTCTACGTCAATGTGAACGGCGAGTCGGGCTACTTCGACCGGTCGCTCGATGCCTACGGGCGCGAGGACGAGCCGTGCCACCGCTGCGGTACGCCGATGAGGCGCCGCGCCTGGATGAACCGGTCCAGCTACTTCTGCCCGCGCTGCCAGCGTCCGCCGCGCCCCTAAGGGCTGTCCCGTAACCCCTGGCGGGCGCGCGACGACAGCTGCGGTACCTCGCCGCGTTGCCGAAACGCCCGAATCGCTCCTTCCCCAAGCTCTCAACTCCGTTCGAGCAGGGGAGGCCCCACTGAGGGCGCTCCGGCGCCTTGCGATGCACCGCATCTGACGCCGCGCGCTGATCCACCAGGGATTACGGGACAGCCCTTAGGCCGTGCCCGCGAAGTCTCGTCCGGCCTCGTCGTAACGGGCGCGGGCGGCCAGGACCTCGTCCATCCGGCCCTCGACGAGCTCGATCAGTGAGAGCAGCCGCTCGGCGACCTGTCGTCCCAGCGGGGTCAGCTCGTAGTCGACGCGGGGCGGATTGGTGGGCTGTGCCTCGCGGTGCACCAGCCCGTCCCGTTCCAGCGCGTGCAGGGTCTGGGAGAGCATCTTCTCGCTCACCCCGTCGACCCGGCGGCGCAGCGCGTTGAACCGGAGGCTGCCCTCGTACAGGGCACCCAGTGTCAGGCTTCCCCAGCGGCCGGTGGCGTGTTCCAGCGTGCCGCGCGAGGGGCACCGCTTGGAGAACACGTCGAAGGCCGGGTCCGCGAAGTCCTCCTGGCAGGGGTGCGGTGCGCCGGTCTCGTCCATGAAAACAGCGTACGCCCGCACAGCGCTTTCTCAGAGAGAGCGTGTGGGGCGTACGGAACGGTGCGGGACCGTTGGCTCAGAAGCCGAAGTCCTGGGTCCACCAGGGACCGCCGGAGCCGAAGTGGACACCCACGCCGAGCGTCTTGTAGTCGCAGTTGAGAATGTTCGCGCGGTGGCCGTCGCTGTCCATCCAGGCATCCATCACGGCCTGCGCGTCGGCCTGGCCGCGGGCGATGTTCTCGCCGCCGAGTCCGTCCACGCCGGCCTTGGCAGCCCGGTCCCAGGGGGTCTTTCCGTCCGGGTCCGTGTGGTCGAAGAAGCCGCGGGCCGCCATGTCGTCGCTGAAGTTCTGGGCGAGCGAGGCCAGCGAACCGCTCGCGGTGACCGGGCTGCAGCCCACCTTGGCGCGCTCCTGGTTGACCAGGGAGAGCACGGCGGCCTGGGCCGAGGTGCCGGCGGCGGGCGGCGCCGTGGGCCGCGGGGCGGCGGGTGCGGATGTCGACGGGGCCGGAGCGGCGGCCGTCGGGCTCGCGGTGGCGCTCTTCGTGGCGCGTGCGGCGGGAGCCTTCGAGGCGGCGGCCTTCCGGGACGGCTGGGTGCTCGCCGCCTTCCCCGCGTTCCGGTCGGCGTCCTTGTCCTTCTTCCCGGCTTCCTTCGCCGGTCCGGACGTCCTGGAAGGGGACGAGGAGGGCTTGCCGTCCGCGGAGGGGCTCGACTTCGTCGGCCCGTCGGCGCGGCCGGTGCCGCGGCTGGCGGTGTCGGACGCGGTGTGACGGTCGGCCGGCGGGGTCGTGGAGCCGCCCTGGGACAGCAGGTCCGGGGCGGCCTGGGAACGCACCTGGTCGGCGGCCGAACCACCGCTCAGGTAGTTGTCACCACCGGGCAGGAGTCCGGAGGCCACGGCGACGGCCCCGACGGCCATGGCCGCGGAGACACCGAGCAGTCCTGTGCGCACCGGCAGGCCGGACCGCTTCCCGCGACGGTCTCCCCGGCTCCGGCCGGCGTCCCGTTCCGCGGCTTCCTCAGCGGTGGGAGCTGCGGCGGAGCGTCGATGGCGTCCCATCTGCTGTGCCCTTCTGACGACCTCGACGCCGTTTTCGACGTCACCATGACTCACCCGATCGAGTGAGCTTTTGCGAGGGGACTGTACGCCATGAGCTTTCGCCGAGAAGTGCTCCGAGAGCAATTGGGCAGTTAGCGTTCGAGCATGAACGAAGATGTACGACTCACCGCCTGGGTACGCGGTCGAGTACAGCAAGTAGGGTTTCGCTGGTTCACCAGGGCAAACGCTCTGGAGATCGGGGACCTCACCGGATTCGCCCTCAATCTCGACGACGGCCGAGTGCAGGTGGTGGCCGAGGGGCGGCGTGAGAATTGCCACCGTCTGCTGGATTGGCTGCGCTCGGACGACACACCCGGCCGCGTTGACGGAGTCACTGAGATCTGGGACACGCCACGGGGCGGATACGAGGGGTTCGCGATCCGCTGATCCGGTGCCCGGACGGGCGCGGAAGAACTGCCGTGTTCGGGCTGTGTTCGAGGGGCGGCGCGGGGTGACGGCGGGGGGCGCTGTTACCCGTACACATGAAATGACCTGCGGAATGATCCGGTGGTTGCCAAGAATCGGCTGCCGTGCGAGGCTGCGGCGAGAAGGATGATCTCCGCGCCCCTGAGGGCCCCGCAGGAGAGTCGCGCCGCATGATCGCCAGGCCGCGCGCCCCCGGGACGCCCTTCTCTACAGGGTGTGATCGTGTTGACCGTCAAACTTTTTGGTGAGACGCTGAAAACCCCGCGCACCTTAGCTGTTCGGCAGAGCTGTTTGGCAGCAGAACAGCAGTGAACACAGAGCACTGCCGAGCACCGCGGGTGCGATTCCCTCACGACCCACACCGCATCGGTCGGTCACTCAGTGTGGAGGACCATCCTCATGGCAAAGGCGCTTCTCGGTTACGTCGGCGGTTCCGACCCGCGACTCCTCGCCGAGATGCGACGGCTTCAGCAGCGCGTCCAGGATCTTGAATCCGAGATCGTACGGATTCAGGACGAGAACGACGCGCTCAACGCCGCCGCTCAGCACCAAGAGTCGCTGCTCGACAGCATCGACATCGACGTACCTCAGGCGGAGCCGGCGCTGACCTGACCGATGGCCCCAGGGCCGGTCGGGCTGCACGCGTCAGCCGCACGGAATCATCGCCGGATCGTCACCGGATCATTGAAGATCGATTGCGCCGGATCATCGCTTGCTCATTGAATGCGTGTGATCTGCGTCGTCGTCTGCCTGTCATTGATCCGGCACGCGCGTCTCCGCTGGAGGCGCCGGATCCGACGACAGAGCAATGCACAAGATTTACAGGGGACGCTTCGGCGTCCCTTCTTTCTTTTCCCCTCCGAACCGCGCCCGTCCCGCCCCGGACGTACACCCCTTCCCTTACCGTCTGATGTGCCCTGCACCTTCATCAGCGAAACCGAGAGCGAAAGGTAGAGTCCGGCGGCGTGCACCTCAAGGCCCTGACCCTGCGTGGTTTCAAATCGTTCGCCTCCGCCACGACCCTGCGGTTCGAACCCGGGATCACCTGCGTGGTCGGTCCAAATGGATCGGGCAAGTCCAATGTGGTGGACGCGCTTTCCTGGGTCATGGGGGAGCAGGGGGCCAAATCCCTGCGCGGCGGCAAGATGGAGGACGTCATCTTCGCCGGCACCACCGGGCGGCCTCCGCTCGGCAGGGCGGAAGTGTCGCTGACCATCGACAACTCCGACGGGGCACTGCCCATCGAGTACGCCGAAGTGACGATCACCCGGATCATGTTCCGCAATGGCGGCAGCGAGTACCAGATCAATGGCGACACCTGCCGGCTGCTGGACATCCAGGAACTCCTCTCGGACTCCGGCATCGGCCGCGAGATGCATGTCATCGTCGGCCAGGGCCAGCTGGACTCCGTACTCCACGCCGACCCGATGGGGCGCCGCGCGTTCATCGAGGAGGCCGCCGGCGTACTGAAACACCGCAAGCGCAAGGAGAAGGCGCTGCGGAAGCTGGACGCGATGGGGGCGAACCTGGCCCGGGTCCAGGACCTCACCGACGAACTGCGGCGACAGCTCAAACCGCTCGGCCGGCAGGCGGCGGTCGCCCGCCGGGCCGCCGTCATCCAGGCCGATCTGCGCGACGCCCGGCTGCGGTTGCTCGCTGATGACCTGGTCAGGCTGCACACCGCGTTGCGCGGCGAGATCGCCGACGAGGCCGAGCTGAAGCGGCGCCGGGAGGCGGCGGAGGCGGAGCTCAAGGCGGCGCTGGGGCGCGAGGCGGAGCTCGAGGACGAGGTACGGCGGCTCACGCCCAGGCTCCAGCGCGCCCAGCAGACCTGGTACGAGCTGTCGCAGCTGGCAGAACGGGTGCGCGGCACGATCTCGCTGGCCGACGCCCGGGTGAAGAGCGCCACCGCCCCGCCGGAGGAGGAGCGGCGCGGCCGCGATCCGGAGGACATGGAGCGCGAGGCGGCCCGGATCCGTGAGCAGGAGGCGGAGCTGACCGCGGCGCTGGAAGCCGCGGAGCACGCCCTGGAGGACACCGCCTCCCACCGCTCCGAACTGGAGCGGGAGTTGGCGGCAGAGGAGCGCAGGCTGAAGGACGCGGCCCGCGCCCTCGCGGACCGCCGCGAAGGGCTCGCCCGGCTCAGCGGCCAGGTCAACGCGGCCCGCAGCCGTGCCGGTTCGGCGCAGTCGGAGATCGACCGGCTGGCCGCCTCGCGCGACGAGGCACGGGAGCGGGCGGTCGCCGCCCAGGAGGAGTACGAGCAGCTCAAGGCGGAGGTCGACGGCCTGGACGCCGGTGACGCCGAACTCGGTGAGCGGCACGAGGCCGCCCGGAGCGAGCTGAAGGAGGCGGAGGCCTCGCACTCCGCCGCCCGCGAGGCCGCCACCGCCGCCGAACGGAAGCGCGCCGCCGTCGCTGCCCGCCATGACGCGCTGGCCCTCGGGCTGCGCCGAAAGGACGGCACCGGGGTGCTGCTCGGTGCCCGGGACCGGCTGACTGGCCTGCTCGGACCGGCCTCGGAACTGCTCACGGTGGCCCCGGGGCACGAGGTCGCGGTGGCCGCCGCACTGGGCGCGGCGGCGGATGCGGTGGCGGTGACGGACCCGGCCACGGCTGCCGAGGCGATCCGGCTGCTGCGGAAACTGGACGCGGGGCGGGCCGCGATGCTGCTGGCAGGCGCGGGAGGCGGCGGAGGCGCTCACGTACCCGGGCAGGGCGGGGAAGCGGAGCCCGCGCCCCGGAGCGGGGCCGCGCACGTTCCGGGCCAGGTGGCGGAGCGGCTGCCGGTGCGGCAGGGCGTGGACGGCACCGTGGCCGCTCCGGCCGGCCACCCGGCCGCGCCCGCGCTCGACGGCCTGGAGCACCCCGCCGTCGCGGACCTCGTCAGCGGTCCCGTCGAACTGGTGGCCGCGGTGCGCAGGCTGGTGCGGGACGTGGTGGTCGTCGGAACGCTGGAGGACGCGGAGGACCTGGTGGCCGCCCGCCCCGAGCTGACTGCGGTGACCGGCGAGGGGGACGTCCTCTCCGCGCACTTCGCGCACGGCGGTTCCGCGGGCGCGCCCAGCCTCCTCGAAGTCCAGGCGTCCGTGGACGAGGCCGCCGCCGAACTGGCCGAACTGGCGGTGCGGTGCACGGAGCTGGCCGAGGCCCAGCAGCTCGCCGCGCAGCGGCGCTCCACCGTCGCGGCGCTCGTCGAGGAGCTGGGGGAGCGGCGCCGGGCCGCCGAGCGGGAGAAGTCAGGGGTGGCCCAGCAGCTCGGCCGGCTGGCCGGCCAGGCGCGGGGCGCGGCCGGTGAGGCAGACAGGATGGCCGCCTCCGCCGCCCGCGCCCAGGAGGCGCTGGAGCGCGCGACGCAGGACGCGGAGGAGCTGGCCGAACGGCTGCTCGTGGCCGAGGAGGCCTCGCAGGACGGCGCCGACGAGGAGCCGGACAGCGCTGTCCGCGACCGGCTCGCAGCCGACGGTGCCAACGCCCGCCAGACCGAGATGGAGGCCCGCCTCCAGGTCCGTACCCATGAGGAACGGGTCAAGGCGCTGGCCGGCCGCGCCGACTCCCTGGACCGGGGTGCCCGCGCCGAGCGGGAGGCGCGGGCCCGCGTGGAGCAGCGCAGGGCGCGGCTGCGCCATGAGGCCGCGGTGGCCTCCGCCGTGGCGTCCGGCGCCCGTCAGCTGCTGGCCCACGTCGAGGTGTCCGTCGTACGGGCCGAGCGGGAGCGGGCCGCCGCGGAGGCCTCGAAGGCCGAGCGGGAACGGGAGCTGGCGGCGGAGCGGCTGCAGGGCCGTGAGCTCAAGGACGAGCTGGACAGGCTGACCGACTCGGTCCACCGGGGCGAGGTGCTCGGTGCGGAGAAGCGGCTGCGGATAGAACAGCTGGAGGCGAAGGCCCTGGAGGAGCTGGGCGTGGAGCCGGCCGGGCTGGCCGCCGAGTACGGGCCCGACCAGCTCGTGCCGCCGTCCCCGGCCGCGGAGGGCGAGGAGCTGCCGGAGGATCCGGAGCATCCGCGCAACCAGCCGAAGCCGTTCGTCAGGGCCGAGCAGGAGAAGCGGCTGAAGTCGGCCGAACGGGCGTACCAGCAACTCGGGAAGGTGAATCCGCTCGCCCTCGAAGAGTTCTCCGCACTGGAGGAACGGCACAAGTTCCTCTCCGAGCAGCTCGAGGACCTGAAGAAGACCCGGGCCGATCTGATGCAGGTCATCAAGGAGGTCGACGAGCGCGTCGAGCAGGTCTTCACCGAGGCGTACCGGGACACCGCCCGCGAGTTCGAGGGGGTCTTCTCACGCCTCTTCCCGGGCGGTGAGGGGCGGCTCATCCTGACCGACCCGGACAACATGCTCACGACCGGCGTGGACGTCGAGGCCCGCCCGCCGGGCAAGAAGGTGAAGCGGCTGTCCCTGCTGTCCGGCGGTGAACGGTCGCTGACGGCAGTGGCGTTGCTGGTCTCGATCTTCAAGGCCAGGCCGAGCCCGTTCTACGTGATGGACGAGGTCGAGGCGGCGCTCGACGACACCAACCTCCAGCGGCTGATCCGGATCATGGTGGAGCTCCAGGAGAGCTCCCAGCTCATCGTGATCACGCACCAGAAGCGGACGATGGAGGTCGCCGACGCGCTCTACGGCGTCTCGATGCAGGGCGACGGGGTCTCCAAGGTGATCAGCCAGCGGCTGCGCTGAGCCTTTTCGCCGGGGTCGGGGATTGAACACGCGGTCCCCGTGGCAGCTGTTCCACAGTCAAGTGGTGGCACAGGTGAACGTATGCGCCACTGGGTACAGCTCGCCCCCCACGCCTGCGTCTGCGGCCAGGCACCAGGAGTTCACGTGACCAGCACATCGCAGGGACCCGAGTCCGGAGCCGGAGCGGCCCATCCGGACCACCTCGGCCATGTCATCTTCATCACGGCAGCCGCTGCGATGGGCGGCTTCCTCTTCGGTTACGACAGCTCCGTGATCAACGGCGCCGTCGAGGCGATCCGCAGCCGGTACGACATCGGCTCCGGCACGCTCGCCCAGGTCATCGCCATCGCCCTCATCGGCTGTGCGATCGGCGCGGCCACCGCGGGCCGCATCGCCGACCGGATCGGCCGAATCCGCTGCATGCAGATCGCCTCGGTCCTCTTCACCATCAGCGCCGTCGGATCCGCGCTCCCGTTCGCGCTCTGGGACCTGGCGATCTGGCGCGTCATCGGCGGCTTCGCCATCGGCATGGCCTCGGTGATCGGCCCGGCGTACATCGCGGAGGTCTCGCCGCCCGCCTACCGGGGCCGCCTCGGCTCCTTCCAGCAGGCGGCGATCGTCATCGGCATCGCCATCTCCCAGCTGGTCAACTACGGCATCCTGCAGATCGCCGACGGCGACCAGCGCGGCAAGATCGGCGGCCTGGAAGCCTGGCAGTGGATGCTCGGTGTGATGGTCGTGCCCGCGGTTCTGTACGGTCTGCTGTCCTTCGCGATCCCCGAGTCGCCGCGGTTCCTGATCTCGGTCGGCAAGAAGGACCGGGCCCGTCAGATCCTCTCGGAGGTCGAGGGCGAGGGGGTCGATCTCGACGCCCGGGTGACCGAGATCGAGACCGCGATGCACCGCGAGCACAAGTCGACCTTCAAGGATCTGCTGGGCAGCCGCCTCGGCTTCCTGCCCATCGTCTGGGTCGGTATCGGCCTGTCGGTCTTCCAGCAGCTCGTCGGCATCAACGTGGCGTTCTACTACTCGGCGACGCTGTGGCAGTCCGTCGGCATCGACCCGACCGACTCGTTCTTCTACTCGTTCACCACCTCGATCATCAACATCATCGGTACGGTGATCGCGATGGTGCTGGTGGACCGGGTGGGCCGCCGCCCGCTGGCTCTCGTCGGCTCCTGCGGCATGGCCGTGGCGCTCGCCTTCGAGGCATGGGCCTTCTCCGCCAACCTGGTCGACGGCAAGCTCCCCAACACCCAGGGCGTCGTCGCGCTCGTCGCCGCCCATGTGTTCGTGCTGTTCTTCGCCCTGTCGTGGGGTGTCATCGTCTGGGTCTTCCTCGGCGAGATGTTCCCCAACCGGATCCGCGCCGCGGCGCTCGGCGTCGCCGCGTCCGCGCAGTGGATCGCCAACTGGGCGATCACCGCGAGCTTCCCGAGCCTCGCCGACTGGAACCTGTCGGGCACCTACATCATCTACGCCTGCTTCGCGACGCTCTCGATCCCCTTCGTCCTCAAGTTCGTCAAGGAGACCAAGGGCAAGACGCTGGAGGAGATGGGCTGACCTCCACGGTGCACGCCGCGCGGCTCACGGCTCACGCCGTACCCCGCGCGGCTCACTCCGTCAGCCGCCGGTCGCCTCGCAGAACAGCCGCAGACTGCGCCACCCCTCCTCGACCGGCATCCCGCCGCACAGCGGATGCAGCACCAGGCTGTCGAGCTCCCGGCCCAGATCGGCGCACTCCTGAGGGGTGACGATCCGGTAGACGCCCTCCTCGCGCAGCTCCGCCACCGTGGTGGCCGCCGAGCGGACGGCCGAGCGGATGTCCTTGGACTGCCAGGAGGCGTACGTACGGGCCTCGTGCAGGAAGTGCTCCCCGTACTCGGCCCACGTCCGGTCCGGGTCCTCGGAAACGTGCAGCAGGGGCGTCTCGGCCGCGGGCATCATGCAGAATCCCTCGGTGCCGTGCTCCGCGCGCTGCTCGTGGTAGTACGCCTCCAGCTCGGGGAGATGCGCGCTCGGGAACAGCGGCAGCCCCAGCCGCGCCGCCCGCCGCGCCGCCGCCCGTGAGCTGCCGCCGACCAGCAGCAGCGGGTGCGGCCGGGTGAACGGCCGGGGGGTCACCGTGACCGTGCGGCCGCGGAACTCGAACGGTTCCCCGGTCCACGCGAGCAGCAGCGTCTCCAGCAGCTCGTCCTGGATCCGGCCGCGCCTGCCCCATTCGACGCCCGCCCGCTCGTACTCCTCCGGCCGGTAGCCGATCCCCGCGACCGTGACCAGCCGACCCGCGCTCAGCAGGTCGAGCACCGCGATGTCCTCCGCCAGCCGCAGCGGGTCGTGCAGCGGCCCGATCACCGCGGACACCGTGACCGCGATCCGGCCGGTCGCCCCGAAGACGGCCCCGGCCAGGACGAAGGGCGAGGGCAGCCAGGAGTTGGCGGCCCCGTGGTGCTCCTCGGTCTGTACGGTGTCGATGCCGTGCTCGTCGGCGTACGCGGCCATGTCAAGGGCCGCGCGGTAGCGGGCCGAGAGCGAGTCGGGCGTGGCGGCTGGATCGACGAGGTTGAACCGGACGACTGTGAAGGCCATGACACTGTCCCCTTCGCCGGGCGGGCTGGGCGAGGCCGGACAGTAGCTGACGCAGCGTCAGAAGTGTAGGGGTGCGTCGTACCGCCCTACCCCGGGGCGCGGCGGTGCCGCGTGCGGGCGGAGCGGTCGGCGTACAGGGAATATCGTGCACCCGGCCCCCTGCGGAACGGCCATTCCCCGATTGTTCCCGCGCGTGACTGATACTGGGTGGGTTATGGAATTCGTCATCCTTGCTGTAGTCATCGCCCTGGTCGCGGTCGGCGTGATCAGCGGGCTCGTGGTCAGCAGCCGCAAGAAGAAGCAGCTGCCCCCGGCACCGTCGAGCACGCCGACCATCACTCCTCCCGCCGAGCCCCATGTCGGCGAGGAGGCCGAAACGCCGCGCGACGAATCGCGCCGCACCATCGAGGAGGTCGGGCTCCCGCCCACAGAGGCCGAGGAGGAGCAGGCCCCGGAGGCCGTCGCGCCCCCCGCGCTCGACGTTCCCGAGCCCACCGCCGGCCGTCTGGTCCGGCTGCGGACCCGGCTCGCCCGCTCGCAGAACTCCCTCGGCAAGGGGCTGCTCACGCTCCTGTCCCGGGACAACCTCGACGAGGACACCTGGGAGGAGATCGAGGACACCCTCCTCACCGCCGACGTCGGCGTCGCACCCACCCAGGAGCTGGTGGAACGGCTCCGCGAGCGCGTCCGGGTCCTCGGCACCCGTACCCCGGAGGGCCTGCGCTCGCTGCTGCGCGAGGAACTCCTCACCCTGCTCGGCACCGACTTCGACCGTGCGGTCAAGACGGAGAGCGGCGTCGACACCCCCGGCGTCGTGATGGTCGTCGGTGTCAACGGCACCGGAAAGACCACCACCACCGGAAAGCTCGCCCGGGTGCTCGTGGCCGACGGCCGCAGCGTCGTACTCGGCGCGGCCGACACCTTCCGTGCCGCCGCCGCCGATCAGCTCCAGACCTGGGGCGAGCGCGTGGGCGCCCGCACCGTGCGCGGACCCGAGGGCGGTGACCCGGCCTCGATCGCCTTCGACGCGGTGAAGGAGGGCATCGCGGAGGGCGCCGACGTCGTACTGATCGACACGGCGGGCCGGCTGCACACCAAGACCGGTCTGATGGACGAGCTCGGCAAGGTCAAGCGGGTGGTCGAGAAGCACGGGCCGCTCGACGAGATCCTGCTCGTCCTGGACGCCACCACCGGGCAGAACGGCCTGGTGCAGGCCCGGGTCTTCGCGGAGGTCGTCGATATCACCGGCATCGTGCTCACCAAGCTGGACGGCACCGCCAAGGGCGGCATCGTCATCGCCGTCCAGCGCGAGCTGGGCGTACCGGTGAAGCTGATCGGGCTCGGCGAGGGGCCGGACGACCTGGCCCCCTTCGACCCGGAGGCGTTCGTGGACGCCCTGATCGGGGACTGAGACCGCCCGGACAGGAAACAGCCCGGACAGGAATCGGCCCGGCCGCCCGGACATCGGGGCGGCCGGGCTTTTCGCTGTGCGGGCCCGCCGGGCGGGCTCAGCCGCAGAGGGCCCAGCGGTGGCAGATGTACGCCAGCGTGCCGAGCAGCAGCCGCGCTTCCGGCGGTGCCGCCGCGGTGTCCAGGGCGGGTGGGCGGAGCCAGCGGACCGGGCCGAGGCCGCCCTGGTCGGACGGCGGTGCGGTGACGTGGGAGCCGAGGCCGAGCGCCCGCAGGTCCAGCTCCGCGTCGTCCCAGCCCATCCGGTACAGCAGCTGGGGGAGTCCGGCGGCCGCGCCCGGCGCCACGAAGAACTGCGCCCGTCCGGCCGGCGTCACGGCCACCGGGCCCAGCGGCAGGCCCATCCGCTCCATCCGCACCAGCGCCCGGCGCCCGGACTGCTCGGCGACTTCGAGGACGTCGAAGCTGCGGCCCACCGGCAGCAGCATCGAGGCGCCGGGCACCTCGGCCCACGCCCGTGCCGCGGTGTCGAGCGTCGCCCCTGCGGGCACTTCACGTGCGAAGTCCAGTGGATGCGCGCCGGGGGAGGGGCAGTCGGCCGCCCCGCAGGAGCAGCTGCCGTTCGAGGCCCGCGCACCCGGTGCGACGGCCCAGCCCCATAACCCCGTGTACTCGGCCACCGCGGTGCCCTCGGTCGCACGGCCGCGGCGCCGTGCGCCGGATCGCAGTTCGCGGATGCCGCCGATCGTGAAGCCCATGCCCCCTCCAACGGGTCCGACTCGCGGTGGTTACGGAACGCGGTTCAATCGTGACACTCCGCCGTCGCGCGCTGGTCCGGCCGGGCGCGGGGCGTACACCGGAGTGTCCGAACCCATTCGCGCGCCGCTGAATGCACCTTTGCGCCTACCGCTGATCGTCACCTGTCAAGTGAATCGCGCTCAGCTGCGGTGGCGTTCATCCGAAGGGGTGGCGAATGGTGGCGTTTCCGCAATCACCCTCCCCGAGGGGGTGATCGTAGGATTACCGTCGGTACACGAACCATGGAAGTATGTGCGCCCATGGGTATGCCGGAGGCAACTCGATTCCCTGTTCGATGGTGGGCAACGGTGTGCAACCTCCGTACGGACAGGATCGGTTCACGGCATTCTGAGAATGGTTCGAGGCGGGCGGTATTTCGGCGGGATGGGGGCGTTCCAGTGAGTGGCAGCGGCGCAGGCGATTCGAATGCCGGTAAGCGCCCCAACGGGCAATTGGGATCATGGTTCGTGCGCAGCGGCTGGTCGAAGGGCGAGCTGGCCCGCCAGGTGAACCGCAGGGCACGCCAGTTGGGCGCCCACCACATCAGCACCGACACCTCACGGGTGCGGCGCTGGCTGGACGGCGAGCAGCCGCGTGAACCGATCCCGCGCATCCTGTCCGAGCTGTTCTCCGAGCGCTTCGGCTCCGTCGTGGCCGTCGAGGACCTGGGGTTACGCGCCGCGCACCAGGCCCCGTCGGTGGCCGGCGTCGACCTGCCCTGGGCCGGGCCCCAGACCGTCGCCCTGCTCAGTGAGTTCTCCCGCAGTGACCTGATGCTCGCCCGCCGCGGCTTCCTCGGCAGCTCCCTCGCCCTCGCCGCCGGTCCCGCCCTCATCGAACCCATGCAGCGCTGGCTGGTGCCCGTCACCGCCGCCGCGGCCGCGGAGCCGGATCCGGAGGCCGCCGCCCGCCGCCCCTCCCGGCTCTCCGGCCCCGAGCTCGACCTGCTGGAGTCCACCACCGCGATGTTCCGCCAGTGGGACGCGCAGTGCGGCGGCGGATTGCGCCGCAAAGCCGTCGTCGGCCAGCTCCACGAGGTCACCGACCTGCTCCAGGAGCCGCAGCCGGCCGCCACCGCCAAACGCCTGTTCCGCTGCGCCGCCGAACTGGCCGAGCTCGCGGGCTGGATGAGCTACGACGTCGGCCTCCAGCCCACCGCCCAGAAGTACTTCGTCCTCGCCCTGCACGCGTCCAAGGAGGCCGGCGACAAGCCGCTCGGCTCGTACGTCCTGTCCAGCATGAGCCGGCAGATGATCCACCTCGGCCGGCCGGACGACGCCCTCGAACTGATCCACCTCGCCCAGTACGGCAGCCGGGACTGCGCCACCGCGCGGACCCAGGCCATGCTGTATGCGATGGAGGCCCGCGCGTACGCCAACATGGGCCAGCCCAGCAAGTGCAAACGAGCGGTCCGGATGGCGGAGGACACCTTCCTCGACGCGGGAATCGACGGCGAGCCCGAGCCCGACTGGATCCGCTTCTTCTCTGACGCCGAGCTGAACGGCGAGAACTCCCATTCCTACCGTGACCTCGCCTACGTGGCCGGCCGCAGCCCCACGTACGCCTCGCTGGCCGAACCCGTCATGCAGAAGGCGGTCCAGCTCTTCGGCGAGGACGACGAGCACCAGCGCTCCTACGCCCTCAACCTGATCGGTCTCGCCACGGTCCACCTCCTCAAGCGCGAGCCCGAGGAGTCCACCGTGCTGGCCGAGAAGGCGCTGCGCGTCGCCAAGAAGGTCCGTTCCGAGCGCGTCAACACGCGGCTGCGCAAGACGGTCGACACCGCCGCCAGGGACTTCGGGGACATCCCCGAGGTCGCCCAACTCACCGATCTCCTCACCGAACAGCTGCCCGAGACCGCGGAAGCGGTCTGAAGGCACCCAGGCCCCGGCCACGACGGCCACCCCGCACAGACCGACTTCGGCTCCCCCGATTGCCAGGTCAGTGGGTGGTCGCCGTGGCCGGTTCGTGTGGTCGTTCCCCTACCGGAGCGTCGTAACCGCACCGTATGCGGCCCCGGCCGCAGAGTAGGTGCGAGCGCGGGAACAGCACGGACGGTTCATGGGGACGTAACACATCGCTCGCCTTCGTCACTGCGGCGAAACACCACGCGGCATCCATGGAAACGGCGCTGAGCGAATCTCATGGCGCATAAGGACGGCCCCTTTCCCCAGTGGTTCCGCACGTGGTTGTGCCCCCATCGCCCGCACGCGGCCGCACCGACGACGAGGAGACGCCGATGCCCCCAGGCATCACGACGTTCGCAGCAGACGCCCCGACGCTGTCTGCCGCCAATACCGGATTCATGCTCATCTGCTCCGCCCTCGTGATGGTCATGACCCCGGCCCTGGCCTTCTTCTACGGAGGCATGGTCCGCGTCAAGAGCACCCTCAACATGCTGATGATGAGCTTCATCAGCCTCGGGATCGTCACGATCCTGTGGGTGCTGTACGGATTCAGCCTCGCCTTCGGCTCCGACATCGGCTCCTTCATCGGCTGGAGCTCCGACTTCGCCGGCCTCAGCGGGATCGGCGTCACGGAACTCTGGGACGGCTACACCATCCCGGTCTACGTCTTCGCCGTGTTCCAGCTGATGTTCGCCGTCCTCACCCCGGCCCTGATAAGCGGCGCCCTCGCGGACCGGGTCAAGTTCACCTCCTGGGCGCTCTTCATCACCCTCTGGGTCACCGTCGTCTACTTCCCGGTCGCGCACTGGGTCTGGGGCGCGGGCGGCTGGCTGTACGAGCTCGGCGTCATCGACTTCGCCGGCGGTACGGCCGTCCACATCAACGCCGGTGCCGCGGCCCTCGGCGTGATCCTCGTCATCGGCAAGCGGGTCGGCTTCAAGAAGGACCCGATGCGGCCGCACAGCCTGCCGCTCGTGATGCTCGGCGCCGGACTGCTCTGGTTCGGCTGGTTCGGCTTCAACGCCGGCTCGTGGCTCGGCAACGACGACGGCGTCGGCGCGGTCATGTTCGTCAACACGCAGGTCGCCACCGCTGCCGCGATGCTCGCCTGGCTCGGCTACGAGAAGCTCCGCCACGGCTCCTTCACCACCCTGGGCGCCGCCTCCGGCGCCGTCGCCGGACTCGTCGCCATCACCCCGGCGGGCGGCGCGGTGAGCCCGCTCGGCGCCATCGCGGTCGGTGCCATCGCCGGTGTGCTGTGCGCCATGGCGGTCGGCCTGAAGTACAGGTTCGGCTACGACGACTCCCTGGACGTCGTCGGCGTCCACCTCGTCGGCGGTATCGCGGGCTCCCTGCTCATCGGCTTCTTCGCCACCGGCGGGGTCCAGTCCGACGCCAAGGGCCTCTTCTACGGCGGCGGGCTCGACCAGCTCGGCAAGCAGGCCGTCGGCGTCTTCGCCGTCCTCGCGTACTCTCTGGTCGTCTCCGCGGTCCTCGCCTTCCTCCTCGACCGGACGATCGGGATGCGGGTCGAGGAGGACGACGAGGTCTCCGGCATCGACCAGGTCGAGCACGCCGAGACCGCGTACGACTTCAGCGGCGCCGGTGGCGGTCTGTCCTCCCGCCCCACGCCTCCCGGCCCCGGCACCACGGCAGCCCCGACGAACAAGAAGGTGGACGCATGAAGCTCATCACCGCAGTCGTCAAGCCACACCGGCTCGACGAGATCAAGGAGGCCCTCCAGGCCTTCGGCGTCCAGGGCCTCACGGTCACGGAAGCCAGCGGCTACGGGCGCCAGCGCGGCCACACCGAGGTCTACCGGGGCGCCGAGTACACCGTCGACCTCGTCCCGAAGATCCGCATCGAGGTGCTCGTCGAGGACGAGGACGCCGAACAGCTCATCGAGGTCGTCGTCAAGGCGGCCCGGACCGGCAAGATCGGTGACGGCAAGGTCTGGAGCGTGCCCGTCGAGACCGCCGTCCGGGTCCGTACCGGCGAACGCGGCCCCGACGCACTCTGACCGACGATTGACGTGAACGGAAAGGCAGCTGGGTGACGAGTACCGAAGTGACCACCGAATCCGAGGACTCGGGACCCAGCGGCTATGCGGCGGCCCGGCTGCGCCTCCTCCAGGGAGAGGCGCGGTCCGGGCCGCCGCGCCGTGCGGCCCTCGCCTCGCTCACCGACGACTGGCTGAGCGCCCTCTTCGCCTCCGCCACCGCACACGCCGGCGTCCGCGGCGCCGCCCTCGTCGCCGTCGGCGGTTACGGACGGGGCGAACTCTCCCCGCGCAGCGACCTCGACCTGCTGCTCCTGCACGACGGCAGCGCCGACGCCGGAGCCGTCGCCACCCTGGCCGACCGCATCTGGTACCCCGTCTGGGACCTCGGTCTCGCCCTCGACCACTCCGTACGCACCCCCGCCGAAGCACGCAGGACGGCGGGCGAGGACCTCAAGGTGCAGCTCGGGCTGCTCGACGCCCGGCCCGTCGCCGGCGACCTCGGCCTCGTCGCGTCCCTGCGCACCGCGATCCTCGCGGACTGGCGCAACCAGGCCCCCAAGCGGCTGCCCGCGCTCGACGAGCTCTGCCGCGAACGGGCCGAACGCCAGGGCGAGCTCCAGTTCCTCCTGGAACCCGACCTCAAGGAGGCCCGCGGCGGCCTGCGCGACGCCACCGCCCTGCGCGCCGTCGCCGCCTCCTGGGTCGCCGACGCACCCCGCGAAGGCCTCGCCGAGGCCCGCCGCGTCCTGCTGGACGCCCGCGACGCCCTGCACCTGACGACCGGCCGCGCCACCGACCGCCTCGCCCTCCAGGAACAGGACCAGGTCGCCGGCGCCCTCGGTCTCCTGGACGCCGACGCCCTGCTGCGCCAGGTGTACGAGGCCGCCCGCACCGTCTCGTACGCCACCGACGTCACCTGGCGCGAGGTCAACCGGGTGCTGCGGGCCCGCTCGGCCCGCCCCAGGCTGCGCGCCATGCTGGGCGGCGGCAGGGCCCCGGCCGTCGACCGCAGCCCGCTCGCGGACGGCGTCGTCGAGGCGGACGGCGAGGTCGTGCTCGCCCGCACCGCCCGGCCGGAACGCGACCCGGTGCTCGTCCTGCGCGCCGCCGCGGCCGCGGCCCAGTCCGAACTCCCGCTCTCCCGCCACGTCGTACGCCACCTGGCGGGCGCCGCCAAGCCGCTGCCGGTGCCGTGGCCGGCCGAGGCCCGGGAGGAGCTCGTCACCCTGCTCGGCGCGGGTGAGGCCACCGTGCCCGTCTGGGAGGCCCTCGAAGCGGAGGGGCTGATCACCCGGCTGCTGCCCGACTGGGAACGGGTCCACTGCCGCCCCCAGCGCAACCCCGTCCACACCTGGACCGTCGACCGCCACCTCGTCGAAGCGGCCGTCCGCGCCTCCTCCCTCACCCGCCGCGTCGGCCGCCCCGACCTGCTGCTCGTCGCCGCCCTGCTGCACGACATCGGCAAGGGCTGGCCCGGCGACCACTCCGTCGCGGGTGAGGTCATCGCCCGCGACATGGCCGCCCGGATCGGTTTCGAGCCGCACGACGTGGGCGTCATCGCCACCCTCGTCCGCCACCACCTGCTGCTCATCGAGACCGCCACCCGGCGCGACCTCGACGACCCGGCGACCGTCCGCTCCGTCGCCACCGCCGTCTCCAGCGCCTCCACCCTGGAGCTGCTGCACGCGCTCACCGAGGCCGACGCGCTCGCCACCGGGCCCGCCGCCTGGTCCGCCTGGCGCGCCTCCCTCGTCACGGACCTGGTCAAACGCGTCGCGGCGGTCCTCGCCGGCGAGGAACCGGAGGAGCCCGAGCCCGCGGCCCCGAGCGCCGAACAGGAACGCCTGGCCATCGAGGCCCTGCGCACCGGCGAGCCGGTCCTCGCCCTGCACGCCCAGACCGAGACCCCGCACGAGGAGGACGCCCCGGAACCCGTCGGCGTCGAACTTCTCATCGCGCTCCCGGACCGGCCCGGGGTCCTCCCCGCCGCCGCCGGGGTGCTGGCCCTGCACCGGCTCACCGTCCGCGCCGCTGACCTGCGGGCCGTCGAGCTCCCCACCGAGCTGGGCGGGAGCGCCGACGTCCTGCTGCTCAGCTGGCGGGTCGCCGCCGAGTACGGGTCCCTGCCCCAGGCCGCCCGGCTGCGCGCCGATCTCGTACGCGCCCTGGACGGCTCGCTGGACATCCGCTCCCGGCTCGCCGAGCGGGAGGCGGCCTACCCGCGCCGGCGCGGGGTGAAGGCCCCGCCGCCCCGGGTGAAGGTCGCGGCGGCCGGCTCGCGGCTGGCCACGGTGATCGAGGTGCGCGCCCAGGACGCCCCGGGGCTGCTCCACCGGATCGGCCGGGCCCTGGAGCAGAGCGCGGTACGGGTCCGCAGCGCACATGTGTCGACGCTCGGGTCCAACGCGGTGGACGCTTTCTATGTCACCGATCAGGACGGCCGGCCCCTGGCGGCGGAGCGTGCGGCGGAGCTGGCCCGGGAGGTCGAGAAGGCGCTCGGCTGAGCGCTTTCACCGCGTGCGGCAGCCCTCGTCCGTCACGAGAACCGGGCGAGGGCTTTGCGTTCCACGGCGTCCGGATACCCTGGGGAACGACTGACCCATCCCGCCCCCGACCCTGAGGACCGACGAGCGCCGTGTTCGATACTCTCTCCGACCGCCTTGCCGCGACTTTCAAGAACCTCAGGGGCAAGGGCCGCTTGTCCGAGGCGGACATCGACGCCACGGCTCGCGAGATCCGTATCGCCCTGCTGGAAGCCGATGTCGCCCTGCCCGTCGTCCGGTCCTTCATCGCCAACGTCAAGGAGCGGGCGCGCGGCGTCGAGGTCTCCCAGGCGTTGAACCCCGCGCAGCAGATGATCAAGATCGTCAACGAGGAGCTCGTCTCCATCCTCGGTGGCGAGACCCGGCGGCTGCGGTTCGCCAAGACCGCGCCCACCGTGATCATGCTCGCCGGCCTCCAGGGCGCCGGTAAGACGACCCTCGCGGGAAAGCTCGGCCTCTGGCTGAAGGGCCAGGGCCACTCCCCGCTGCTCGTCGCCTGTGACCTCCAGCGTCCCAACGCCGTCAACCAGCTGAGCGTCGTCGCCGAGCGCGCCGGCGTCGCGGTGTACGCACCGGAGCCGGGCAACGGCGTCGGTGACCCGGTCCAGGTCGCCAAGGACTCGATCGAGCACGCCCGTACCAAGCAGTACGACGTCGTGGTCGTCGACACCGCCGGCCGCCTCGGCATCGACCAGGAGCTGATGCAGCAGGCCGCGGACATCCGCGACGCCGTCAGCCCCGACGAGATCCTCTTCGTGGTCGACGCGATGATCGGCCAGGACGCGGTCAACACCGCGGAGGCCTTCCGCGACGGCGTCGGCTTCGACGGTGTGGTGCTCTCCAAGCTCGACGGTGACGCCCGAGGCGGTGCGGCCCTGTCGATCGCCCACGTCACGGGCAAGCAGATCATCTTCGCGTCGAACGGCGAGAAGCTCGAGGACTTCGACGCCTTCCACCCGGACCGGATGGCCTCGCGCATCCTCGACATGGGTGACCTGCTCACCCTGATCGAGCAGGCGGAGAAGACCTTCAGCCAGGACGAGGCCGCCAAGATGGCCTCCAAGCTGGCGTCCAGCAAGGGCAAGGACTTCACGCTCGACGACTTCCTCGCCCAGATGGAGCAGGTCCGGAAGATGGGCTCCATCTCCAAGCTGCTCGGGATGCTGCCCGGCATGGGGCAGATCAAGGACCAGATCAACAACATCGACGAGCGCGACGTCGACCGCACCGCCGCGATCATCAAGTCGATGACCCCGAAGGAGCGCGCCGAGCCGACGATCATCAACGGCTCGCGTCGCGCCCGTATCGCCAAGGGCTCCGGTGTCGAGGTCAGCGCCGTGAAGAGCCTGGTCGAGCGGTTCTTCGAGGCCCGCAAGATGATGTCGAAGATGGCGCAGGGCGGCGGCATGCCGGGTATGCCCGGGATGCCGGGCATGGGCGGTGGTCCCGGCCGGCAGAAGAAGCAGGTGAAGCAGGCCAAGGGCAAGCGCAAGAGCGGCAACCCGATGAAGCGCAAGGCCGAGGAGCAGGCCGAGGCCGCCCGCCGCGAGGCGGCGGCGCAGGGCGGCGCGCTCGGCCTGCCGGCCGGTCAGGAAGACAAGAACTTCGAGCTGCCGGACGAGTTCAAGAAGTTCATGGGCTGACCGAGCCCGTGTCATGTCCCGGAGGGGGTGCCCGCTTCACGGCGGGCGCCCCCTCCGGCGTGTGCGGGGGAGCGGCGTTCCCTCCATGGGCCCAGCGGACCGCCGCTCCGAGGGCTTCGTCCGTGTTTCTCCCTTAATGTCGGCTCAACGGCTGTCGGCAGAGGAGCGCGCGTGACCAGTCCGGTACCTCCCCGCGACCGCACCGACCAGCCCTGGCGCTCCGAGGGCGCGCCACCGCCCCCGCCGCCCCGCCGGAAGATGCCCGGGGGCTGGGGCGGACTGCTGCTGACCGCGCTGGTCGTCTATCTGATCGCCAACCTGCTGCTCTCCTTCTTCAACGGCGAGGAGGAGCGGACGATCGCGTACACGGAGTTCAGCAAGCAGGTCACCTCGGGCAATGTCTCCAAGATCTACTCCAAGGGCGATGCCATCGAGGGGCAGCTCAAGAAGGAGGCGAAGGTCCCGGGCAAGAAGGACGACAAGTACACCAAGTTCGTCACCCAGCGGCCCGCCTTCGCCGACGACAACCTCTGGGCCGAACTGGTCAAGGACGACGTCACGGTCACGGCCGAACCGGTCGTCAAGGAGCGCAGCTTCCTGGCCAACCTGCTGATCTCGCTGGCGCCGATGCTGCTGCTCGTCGTGCTCTGGGTGTTCATCGCCCGGCGGATGTCGAAGGGCGGCATGGGCGGCGGGATGGGCGGCTTCGGCCGCAAGGCACCACCCAAGCCGGTAGAGCTGGAGGGCGGCAGGCGCACCACCTTCGACGACGTGGCCGGCATCGACGAGGTCGAGGGCGAGCTCGACGACGTCGTGGACTTCCTGAAGAACCCGGACGCCTACCGAGAGATGGGCGCCAGGATGCCAGGGGGCGTCCTCCTCGCCGGTCCGCCCGGCAC
This sequence comes from Streptomyces sp. NBC_00341, assembly GCF_041435055.1. Lineage (NCBI taxonomy): Bacteria > Bacillati > Actinomycetota > Actinomycetes > Kitasatosporales > Streptomycetaceae > Streptomyces > Streptomyces sp. NBC_00341. The sequence continues at coordinate 6,542,081 of NZ_CP108002.1, forward strand.
CGGAAAGACGCTGCTCGCGCGGGCCGTCGCGGGGGAGGCGGGGGTGCCGTTCTTCTCGGCCTCTGCCTCCGAGTTCATCGAGATGATCGTCGGCGTCGGGGCCGGCCGGGTCCGGGAGCTCTTCTCCGAGGCGCGAAAGGTCGCCCCCGCCATCGTCTTCATCGACGAGATCGACACCATCGGACGGGTCAGGGGCGGCGGTTCCGGCATGGGCGGGCACGACGAGCGCGAGCAGACGCTCAACCAGATCCTCACCGAGATGGACGGCTTCTCCGGCTCCGAGGGCGTGATCGTGCTCGCGGCCACCAACCGCGCCGACGTCCTCGACCCGGCGCTCACCCGGCCCGGCCGCTTCGACCGGATCGTCCAGGTCAGCCCGCCGGACAGGACCGGCCGGGAGGCGATCCTGGAGATCCACACCCGGCAGATCCCGATGGCGCAGGACGTGGACCTGGGCCAGGTGGCCCGTGCGACCCCGGGGATGACCGGCGCCGATCTGGCCAACCTCGCCAACGAGGCCGCGCTGCTCGCCGTCAAGCGGGGGCAGCGGGAGGTCAGCGGCGCCGATCTCTCGGACGCTCTGGAGAAGGTCCAGCTCGGTGCGGAGCGCTCGCTGGTCATGTCGGACGAGGAACGCCGCAGAACCGCCTTCCACGAGAGCGGACACGCGCTGCTGGGGATGCTCCAGCCCGGCGCCGACCCGGTCCGCAAGGTCACCATCGTGCCGCGCGGCCGGGCACTCGGGGTCACGCTCTCCACGCCGGACGCCGACAAGTACGCGTACACCGAGGAGTACCTGCGCGGCCGGATCATCGGAGCGCTCGGCGGGATGGCGGCCGAGCAGGTGGTGTTCGGCGTCGTCACCACGGGCGCGGAGAGCGATCTGGAGCAGGTCACCGCTCTGGCCCGGGGCATGGTGGGCCGCTGGGGCATGAGCCACAAGGTGGGCCGGCTGACGGCGATCCCGGCCGATGCCCAGCAGGCGTACGGCCTGAGCGCCGCGCCCGCCACCCTGGACGCGGTGGACGGCGAGATGCGCCGGATCGTCGACGAGTGCTACGAGGAGGCGTGCCGGCTCCTCGGGAACAACCGGGACCGGCTGGACTCGCTGGCCGGGGCGCTGCTGGAGCACGAGACGCTGGACGAGGTGGCCGCCTACCGGGCCGCCGGCGTCACCCGGCTGGACAAGCCGTAGCGGTCCCGGCCGGCGCCGCGATGCCCGGCAGGCCCGGGGCCGCGCCTGAGCCGTGCAGCGTGCGGACAGGACCCGGGGTCGGCCGCTACGTCGTGCAGACGAGATAGCGGAACACGTTGGGCATCCAGACGGTGCCGTCCCGGCGCAGGTGCGGGTGCAGCGCCTCCGCCACCTCCTTCTCCACCTGGGTCCGGTCCGTCGCCCGTACCGCCGCGTCGAAGAGCCGGGTCGACAGCAGGCCCCGGACCGCGCTGTCCAGGTCCGCGTAGCCGAACGGGCACGCCACCCGCCCGGAGCCGTCGGGCTTCAGCCCGGTCCGGAACGCCACGTCCTCCAGATCGTCCCGCTGCGCGCCCAGCCAGCCGCCCGCCCCGGGGGAACCCGTCCCCTCCGCGAGCCGGGCCGCCACCCGCAGCACCGCCGCGGTGGCGCACCGCTCGGGCGGGCCCCAGCCGGTCAGTACGACGGTGCTGCCCCGGGCCGCGAGCGGCACCGCGGAGCCGAGCGCGCCCACCAGCTCCTCCGCGTCGTCGGCCGCGCAGCCGATCGGGGTGAACGCGGTGATCAGGCCGTACGGCCGCTGGTCCGGCGCGACGGCCGGGACGCCGTCCAGGAGCCATGGCCCGGTGGCCGGTGGCCCGGCGCCGCCCACCTGGGCCGGGTCCGGCAGCAGCCGGGCGCGGGCGAGCGCGAGGCGTTCCGGGTCGGTGTCGATGCCGGTGACGTGGGCCCCGCGGCCGGCCGCGATCAGCAGCGCGAGCCCGGAGCCGCAGCCGAGCGAGAGCATCCGGGTGGCGGCCCCCACCTCCAGCCGCCGGTACACCGCCTCGTAGAGCGGCGCGAGCATCCGTTCCTGGATCTCGGCCCAGTCACGGGCCCGGGACCCGGTGTCCACCGGGGCGGACGGATCCGCGTGCCTGTGGTGCCGGACGAGCGTTGGTGTCATGGAATGCGCCCCAATCCGCCGAGTTGCCGGTGATGCCGGTGTTGCCGGTCGGTCCTGTCCGAGTGGACGATTCCCCCGTGCTTGCGGCCGCGCTTCCCCCGTATGCCAGGGAACTGCTCATCCGCCGCCGCGTCCAGGGGTCTACGGGCAATGGTTGCCTCCGGTACCGCTCGCCGGTCCAGTCTCACCCGGCGGGCGGGGCCGGGCACGTCGAGCGCCGACCCGTGGCGTCGAGCCGCCCGGGGGAGGGGGTGGGCGGTGCGGAGCGGGCCCCGGTACTGTCGGTTCCCGCGGCCGGCGCCCGTCGGCGCCCCGGGCGCCCGGGTAGTGCGGGACTCAGGGGGCGTACGCGCGGTCTACGCGCTCGGGCGTACACGTCGCTACGTACCACCTTGGTGCGAGCTGTGAGAGTTCTCCGCAGATCAGCGCACCCGCCCTCGTCAGGACGCATCAACGGCAACTGACTGGTACGTGCAAATTATTTGGGATGGCCCGGAATCGGAACACCGGGGCACTCGCGCTCGTTGTCACGACGTGAGCACGACACCACCTGTACTTGCCGCAGAGCTGGCACAGGCGTGGGCCGACATTCAGCGGTACCACCCCGAGCTGCCCGATCTTGCCGCGCCCGAGTCCCTGATCGGAGAATCCTCGTCCGCCTGTGGCGCCGAGCTCTCCTTCGAACGGCTGCTCCATGAGGCAGTCCATGGCATCGCCGCCGCGAGAGGTGTCCGGGACACCTCTCGCGCCGGCCGCTACCACAACCGCCGATTCCTCGCGATCGCGGAGGAGCTGGGCCTCGACCACGCGGAGGAGCCCCACCCCAGCAGTGGCTTCTCCCTGGTCACGCTCAACCCCGAGGCCAAGCGCCGGTACCGGCCGACGATGGAACGGCTGCAGCGCGCCCTCAAGGCGCACACCGTGGCCACCGCCGCCGACACCAAGCGCTCCTTCCGCGGCCCGGCCGCCCGGCACGGCTCCTCCGGAGGGGGCGTGCGGGTCAAGGCCGTCTGCGACTGCGGTCGCAATGTGCGCGTGGTCCCCTCGGTCCTCGCACAGGCCCCGATCGTCTGCGGCGGCTGCGGAAAGCCGTTCCGGATCCCGGAGGCAGTGGTCGCGGTGGGGTGAGCCGATGTGGTGTGGCACAATGGCTAGCTGTACTCGACAGTCGCATAGGACCCCTCTCTCCTCCGGCTGACGCGTCCATCGGGCACTCCGAGTACCGCAACCCCACGTGGCATCTTCGTTGTGCCCAACCACGTCATAGACCAGGAGACACCACTTCCGTGGCAGTCAAGATCAAGCTGAAGCGTCTGGGCAAGATCCGTTCGCCTCACTACCGCATCGTCGTCGCCGACTCCCGTACCCGCCGTGATGGCCGGGCCATCGAGGAGATCGGCCTGTACCACCCGGTACAGAACCCCTCGCGCATCGAGGTCAACGCAGAGCGCGCGCAGTACTGGCTGTCCGTCGGCGCCCAGCCGACCGAGCCGGTCCTCGCGATCCTGAAGCTCACCGGTGACTGGCAGGCCCACAAGGGTCTCCCGGCCCCCGCGCCGCTTCTGCAGCCGGAGCCGAAGGCTGACAAGCGCGCCCTGTTCGAGGCCCTGACCAAGGACACCGCTGAGGAGTCCAAGGGCGAGGCCATCACGCAGAAGGCGAAGAAGGCCGACAAGAAGGCGGACGAGGCTGCTGACGCAGCTGCGCCCGCCGAGTCGACCGAGGCCTGATCATGCTCGAGGAGGCTCTTGAGCACCTCGTGAAAGGCATCGTCGACAACCCCGAGGACGTGCAGGTCGCCTCGCGCACCCTGCGTCGCGGCCGCGTGCTCGAGGTCCGGGTCCACCCCGACGACCTCGGCAAGGTGATCGGCCGTAACGGCCGCACCGCACGCGCGTTGCGTACCGTCGTCGGCGCCATCGGCGGCCGCGGTATCCGCGTCGACCTCGTCGATGTGGATCAGGTTCGCTGACAGAGTTGAACACCGGCACGGGCCGGGGAGGGCCATGCGCCCGCCCCGGCCCGTCGTCGTATGACAGGAGAGACACAAGGTGCAGTTGGTAGTCGCGCGGATCGGTCGCGCCCACGGCATCAAGGGCGAGGTCACCGTCGAGGTGCGCACGGACGAGCCGGAGCTCCGGCTCGGCCCCGGCGCGGTACTGGCCACGGAGCCGGCCTCGACGGGACCGCTGACGATCGAGACCGGCCGGGTGCACAGCGGCAGGCTGCTGCTGCGTTTCGAGGGCGTACGGGACCGTACGGCCGCCGAGGCGCTGCGCAATACGCTGCTGATCTCCGAGGTCGACCCGGAGGAGCTCCCGGAGGACCCCGAGGAGTTCTACGACCATCAGCTGATGGACCTGGACGTGGTTCTCGCCGACGGCACCGAGATCGGCCGGATCACCGAGATCACGCACCTGCCGTCCCAGGACCTCTTCATCGTGGAGCGCCCCGACGGCACCGAGGTGATGATCCCGTTCGTCGAGGAGATCGTCTCCGAGATCGACCTGGAGGAACAGCGCGCGGTGATCACGCCGCCGCCGGGTCTGATCGACGAGAGCGAGGCGGTCGTGGTGTCCTCGCGGGACGAGGAGGCGGCGGCCGATGCCGCCGAGGGCGGGAAAGACGCCTGATGCGCCTCGATGTCGTCACGATCTTCCCCGAGTACCTCGAACCGCTGAACGTCTCGCTCGTCGGCAAGGCCCGCGCCCGCGGCCGGCTCGACGTGCACGTGCACGATCTGCGGGAGTGGACGTACGACCGCCACAACACGGTCGACGACACCCCCTACGGCGGTGGTCCCGGCATGGTCATGAAGACCGAGCCGTGGGGCGACGCCCTGGACGAGACCCTGGCCGACGGCTACGAGGCCGGTGCGCACTCCCCGGTGCTCGTGGTGCCTACGCCGAGCGGCCGGCCGTTCACCCAGGAACTCGCCGTCGAGCTGTCCGAGCGGCCCTGGCTGATCTTCGCCCCGGCCCGCTACGAGGGCATCGACCGGCGGGTCACCGAGGAGTACGCCACCCGGATGCCGGTCGTCGAGGTGTCCATCGGCGACTACGTGCTGGCCGGCGGGGAAGCCGCGGTGCTGGTGATCACGGAGGCGGTGGCCCGGCTGCTGCCCGGCGTGCTCGGCAACGCCGAATCGCACCGGGACGACTCCTTCGCACCCGGCGCGATGGCCGATCTGCTGGAGGGGCCCGTCTACACCAAGCCGCCCGAGTGGCGCGGCCGGGGGATTCCTGACGTGCTGCTCAGCGGCCACCACGGCCGGATCGCGCGCTGGCGCCGGGACGAGGCGTTCCGCCGTACCGCGCTCAACCGGCCCGATCTGATCGAGCGTTGCGAGGCAGCGGGCTTCGACAAGAAGGACCGCGAGATGCTCTCGATCCTCGGCTGGTCACCCGAGCCGGGCGGTCGATTTTGGCGCAGGCCCCAGGCCGTGGAAGAATAGGCCGCTGCTGTACGTCCGCGTGCGCCCCTGCCACAGGGGGAAAGACGCCCGTCCGACGCGATCAGCACCCCAATCTCATCACTCTCCCGGCGATGACCTGTGGCATCGGCGAAGAAAGCAGACAACATGACTTCCCTGCTCGATGGCGTCAACGCCGCCTCGCTGCGTACCGACGTCCCGGCGTTCCGCCCCGGTGACACCGTCAACGTTCACGTCCGCGTGATCGAGGGCAACCGCTCCCGTATCCAGCAGTTCAAGGGCATCGTCATCCGCCGCCAGGGCGCGGGCGTCGGCGAGACCTTCACGGTCCGCAAGGTCTCCTTCAGCGTCGGCGTCGAGCGCACCTTCCCGGTGCACAGCCCGATCTTCGAGAAGATCGAGCTCGTCACCCGCGGTGACGTCCGTCGCGCCAAGCTGTACTTCCTCCGTGAGCTGCGCGGCAAGGCCGCGAAGATCAAGGAGAAGCGCGACCGCTGAGCTGGCTCCCAGGTCCGCGGCACGGCCGGATAAGCTCTGGCCCCGATGGACACGGAAGCAAGAACCACGGAGCGCGACCGCTCCTCCGCAGCCCCCACGGGGCCGGAGGAGGGGTCGCGCTTTTCGCGTATCCCGCACCGTCTCGCCGCCTCGATGTCGTGGCGGCGCACGGTCGCGCTCGGTGCTGTCTGCTCGGTCTTCGTCCTCCTCTTCAGCATGTTCGTGGTGCAGCCCTTCCTGATCCCGAGTGGCTCGATGGAGTCCACGCTGCGGGTCGGGGACCGGGTGCTCGTCAACAAGCTGGCGTACCGTTTCGGCTCCGAACCCCGGCGCGGGGACGTGGTGGTCTTCGACGGCACCGGCTCCTTCATGCAGGACCCGCCGCCGGAGAACCCCGTCACCGGGCTGTTGCACGGCGCGGCGGCTTCCCTGGGGCTCGCGGAGCCCGCAGAGACCGACTTCGTGAAACGGGTGGTGGGCGTGGGGGGCGACCGGGTGGTCTGCTGCGACAAGCGGGGCCGGATCCAGGTGAACGGCCGGCCGCTGGACGAGGGCTACCTCTTCGAGGGTGACGCACCCTCCCGGGCCCCGTTCGACATCGTCGTGCCGGACGGCACGCTCTGGATGATGGGCGATCACCGCAGCCGTTCCCGGGACTCCCGCGACCACCTGGGCGAACCGGGCGGCGGCATGGTGCCCGTCGACAAGGTGATCGGCAGGGTGGACTGGATCGGCTGGCCGCTGGGACGGGTGGCCTCGCTCCCGGGCACCGCGGCCTTCGACGGCGTACCCGCGCCGGGGGCGACGCATGGGTAACCGCGGGCGGCGGCAGGACGCCGCCGGCCCCGGGGTGCAGCCGCCGGCGGACGGTGACACGGCGTCCCGCTCGTTGCCCACCCGGGCGGAGCGGCGTCGGCTGGCCCGCAAGGTGAAGCGGAAGCGGCGCAGATCGGCCGTGCAGGAGATTCCCCTGCTCATCACCGTCGCGGTGGTGATCGCGCTGGTCCTCAAGACGTTCCTGGTGCAGGCCTTCGTGATCCCGTCGGGATCGATGGAACAGACCATCCGGATCGGTGACCGGGTCCTCGTGGACAAGCTCACCCCGTGGTTCGGGTCCCGGCCGCAGCGTGGCGATGTGGTCGTGTTCAAGAACCCCTCGGACTGGCCGCCGCCGAATCCGGTGACGGCGAAGGAGTCGCCCGTCGTCATCAAGCAGGTGAAGGAGGCGCTGACCTTCATCGGGCTGCTGCCGTCGGACGACGAACAGGACCTGATCAAACGAGTGGTCGCCGTCGGCGGTGACACGGTGAAGTGCTGTGGTGCGGACGGCCGCCTCATGGTCAACGGTCAGGCGATCGACGAGCCCTATCTCTTTCCCGGCAATCCCCCTTCCACGATCAAATTCGAGGTAAAGGTTCCAGCCGGACGAATCTTCGTGATGGGTGACCATCGCTCCAATTCCGCCGATTCACGATTCCACCTGGACAAGACGGCCGACGGCACGGTTTCCGAAGATGCCGTAGTGGGACGGGCCGTGGTGATCGCCTGGCCCGTCGGGCACTGGACGAAGCTCGAGGAACGTTCGGCGTTCTCCTCGGTCCCGGACCCGCGCGCCGGGACGGCGGCTGCCCCGGGACCGTCGAATAGTGTGTCCCAGGATCCCAACGGAATGATCCGGCTCCCGACCCCTGCGGAACTCCCGCTCGTTATGGGAGTGGTTGGCCTGCACCGGCTAGGGCGCAGGCGGTGGCACGGAATAAGGAGCAGATGTGGGGGATTTGGCGGTGGGCGCACGATCCGGACACGACGAACCCGAGGACCGGCCGGACATTCCGGGGAACACCGAGTCGGCCGGGACGACGGAGGACCGGGCGGAGAGTGACGGCGACGCCCAGGGCAGTGGCAGTCCGGCCAGGAAGAAGCCGCGCTCCTTCTGGAAGGAGCTGCCGCTCCTCATCGGTGTCGCGCTGGTTCTCGCGCTGCTGATCAAGACGTTTCTGGTGCAGGCGTTCTCGATTCCGTCGGATTCGATGCAGAACACCCTTCAGCGGGGTGACCGGGTGCTGGTCGACAAGCTCACTCCGTGGTTCGGTTCCGAGCCGGAGCGCGGCGAGGTCGTCGTCTTCCACGATCCGGGCGGCTGGCTGGAGAACACTCCGACGGCCAATCCGAACGCGGTGCAGAAGTTCCTGAGCTTCATCGGGCTGATGCCGTCCGCCGAGGAGAAGGACCTGATCAAACGCGTCATCGCGGTCGGCGGTGACACGGTCGAGTGCAAGAACAACGGGCCGGTCGTGGTCAACGGCAAGGCGCTGGACGACAAGTCGTTCATCTTCAAGGGGAACACCGCCTGCAACGACGAGCCGTTCGGCCCGGTCAAGGTGCCCAAGGGCCGTATCTGGGTGATGGGCGACCACCGCCAGAACTCCCTCGACTCCCGCTACCACCAGGAGCTGCCGGGCGGCGGCACCGTCTCCAACGACGAGGTCGTGGGCCGGGCCATCGTGGTGGCGTGGCCGGTCAACCGCTGGGCGACCCTGCCCGTCCCGAAGACCTTCGACCAGCCGGGGATCAACGCCGCGGCCGCGATGGCTCCGGGTGCGCTGGGCTTCGCGGGCGCCGTGCCCCTCGTGCTCTGGCGCAGGCGGAGCAGGGCCGCGGCGGCGCGGCAGAAGTAGCCCGGGGAACCCCCGCTCGTTGTCCAGGGGGGTGGGTTTGTGATCGGCGGGCCCGGGTGGGCCGTCGTTGGCGCAGAGTGAGGAAATGAATGTGAGCGACGTGGCAGACGGAGCGCGATCCGGACACGGACAGTCCACGGAGAGGACCGAGCAGCCTGCCGGCGCTGCCCTCGATCCCGTGGGAGGGACACCGGGTCCGGCCGCGCCGGAGGCCGCGCGCATCCCGGAGCAGGGGGGCAAACGGGCGAAGAAACCCCGCCCCCTCTGGAAGGAGCTGCCGCTCCTCATCGGTATCGCGTTGGTTCTCGCGCTGCTGATCAAGACGTTTCTGGTGCAGGCGTTCTCGATTCCGTCGGATTCGATGCAGAACACCCTTCAGCAGGGCGACCGGGTGCTGGTCGACAAGCTCACTCCGTGGTTCGGCTCAGAGCCGGAGCGCGGCGAGGTCGTCGTCTTCCACGACCCGAGCGGCTGGCTGGACGGCGAGCCGACGCCCGAGTCGAACGTGGTGCAGACCTTCCTCAGCTTCATCGGCCTGATGCCCTCGTCGCAGGAGAAGGACCTGATCAAGCGGACGATCGCGGTCGGCGGCGACACCGTGTCCTGCAAGAAGGGCGGTCCGGTTGTCGTCAACGGGAAGCCGCTCGACGAGCCCTACATCTTCCCCGGCGGCACACCCTGTGACGACATGCCCTTCGGCCCGTTCAAGGTGCCCGACGGCAAGATCTGGGTGATGGGCGACCACCGGCAGGACTCCTCGGACTCGCGGTATCACACCAACGACGTGAACAAGGGCTTCGTGCCGGTGGACGATGTCGTGGGCCGGGCCGTCCTGGTCGCGTGGCCGGTCAACCGCTGGGCGACGCTGCCGGTCCCGGACACCTTCGACCAGCAGGGGATCAACACCGCGGCCGCGGTGGCTCCCGGTGCGCTCGGCATCGCCGGAGCCCTGCCGCTCGTGATCCGGCGCAGGCGGAAACTGACCGGCGGGCGTACCGCCGGGTAGGGTGCCGACTCGGATCAGCGATTGTCGATCTCCGATGGGGGACGCTGGGATGAGTGGAACAGGACGTACGGACGACGGCCGCGGCCGGCTCGGCGGCAAACTGTCGGGGCTGGCGGTGGCCGTCGGCTGTGTGCTCTTCCTCGGCGGTTTCGCCTGGGCGGCCGTGGTGTACCGGCCGTACACGGTGCCGACCGAGTCGATGACCCCCACGGTGAACGCGGGCGACCGGGTCCTCGCCCAACGGGTGGACGGCAGCGAGGTGCGCCGGGGCGATGTCGTGGTCTTCACCGATCCGGCGTGGGGCGATATGCCGATGGTGAAGCGGGTCGTCGGTGTCGGCGGCGACAAGGTCGCCTGCTGCGAGAAGGACGGCCGGCTCACGATCAACGGCATACCCGTTGCGGAACCGTATCTGCGCTCCGACGATCCCGCCTCCGCGAACGGCTTCACGGCCCAGGTGCCCAAGGGGCAGCTCTTCCTCCTGGGCGACGACCGCCGGGTCTCGCTGGACTCCCGGGTCCACCTTGAGGACGGCGGACAGGGCTCGGTGCCCCGCAGCGCCGTGACGGCCCGGGTGGACGCCGTGGCCTGGCCGCTGGGCAGCATGGTGGAGCGGCCCAGCGCCTTCGCCGCCCTGCCCGGCGGGGTGTCCTCCGCGGGGCCGGTCAAGCTTCAGCTCGCAGCGGTGATCGCGGGCGTGCTGCTGATTCTGGGCGGGTCCGTGTACGGACCGCTCGCAGCCCGGTCCGCCCGGTCGAAGCGGAACAAGCAGGGGAAGGCGGCCGCCGGTGTCCGCTGAGAGGCGCAAGGTCTCCCGCCTGGTTCTCCTCGATCCGGACGACCGCGTTCTGCTGATGCACGGGTTCGAACCGGAGGACCCCGCGAGCACCTGGTGGTTCACCCCGGGCGGAGGGCTGGAGGGCGACGAGACCCGCGAGCAGGCAGCGCTGCGCGAACTGGCGGAGGAGACCGGGATCAGGGAGGTCGAACTGGGCCCGCTCCTCTGGAAGCGGATGTGTTCCTTTCCGTTCGACGGCCGGCGCTGGGAGCAGGACGAGTGGTACTTCCTCGCCCGTACGGCACAGACCCTGACGGACACCAGTGGGCAGACCGGGCTGGAACGGCGCAGCGTCGCGGGCCTGAGGTGGTGGACCTCCGCCGAACTGTCGGCGACGCGTGAGACGGTGTACCCGACCAGACTCGCCGGGCTGCTGCACACGCTGCTCGACGAGGGTCCCCCGCGTACGCCGTTGGTTCTGGCTCCCGAAATCGCCTGAGCGTCCGGGGCGCCCGGCCTGGCGCACAATGGGGGCACGCACGGCTGAAGGGGAACATGCCAATGAGCGCCGAGGACCTCGAGAAGTACGAGACCGAGATGGAGCTGAAGCTCTACCGGGAGTACCGCGATGTCGTCGGTCTGTTCAAATATGTGATCGAGACCGAACGGCGCTTCTACCTCACCAATGACTACGAGATGCAGGTGCACTCGGTCCAGGGCGAGGTGTTTTTCGAGGTGTCCATGGCGGATGCCTGGGTCTGGGACATGTACAGGCCGGCCCGGTTCGTCAAACAGGTCCGGGTCCTGACGTTCAAGGACGTCAACATCGAGGAGCTCAACAAGAGCGATCTCGAACTTCCGGGTGGCTGAGTTCTCCACATCCGCCCACTTGTCCACCAAGATCCACTAGCTGCGGGCGGACGCGTCAGAGTCGGTGCCGGAGGTGGTGCCGATATGAACGCACGGGGGGCACTCGGGCGGTACGGCGAGGATCTGGCGGCGCGGCTGCTGACCGAGGCCGGCATGTCCGTACTGGAACGGAACTGGCGCTGTCGCACCGGCGAGATCGACATCGTCGCGCTGGACGGCGACGCGCTCGTCATCTGTGAGGTGAAGACGCGCAGGGCGGGTGGGTTCGAGCACCCGATGGCCGCCGTGACACCGGCCAAGGCGGACCGGCTGCGCCGGCTGGCCGAGCTCTGGCTGGACCGGCACGGCGGTTCGCCGCCCGGGGGCGTGCGGATCGACCTGGTCGGCGTGGTGCTGCCCAGGCGCGGTGCGCCCCGGGCCGAGCACGCGCGGGGGGTGGCCTGATGGCGTTCGCGCGGGCCTGCTCGGTCGCCCTGGTCGGCGTCGAGGGCGTGGTGGTGGAGGTCCAGGCGGACCTGGAGGCCGGGGTGGCGGCGTTCACCCTGGTGGGGCTGCCCGACAAGAGCCTGGTGGAGAGCCGCGACCGGGTACGGGCGGCGATCGCCAACTCCGGCGCGGAGTGGCCGCAGAAGAAGCTCACGGTGGGCCTGTCGCCGGCGTCGGTACCCAAGGGCGGCTCGGGCTTCGATCTCGCCGTGGCGTGTGCGGTGCTCGGCGCGGCCGAGCGGATCGACCCCGCGTCGATCGCGGATGTCGTGATGATCGGGGAGCTGGGGCTCGACGGCCGGGTGCGGCCGGTGCGCGGGGTGCTGCCCGCCGTGCTGGCCGCCGCGGAGGCCGGCTACCGGCAGGTGGTCGTCCCCGAGCAGACGGCGGGCGAGGCGGCGCTGGTACCCGGGGTCTCCGTGCTCGGGGTGCGTAGCCTGCGGCAGCTGATCGCCGTGCTCTGCGACGAACCGGTGCCCGAGGAACAGCAGCCGCACGACCAGGGGCGCCCCGACACCATGCTGGCCGGTCTCATGGTGCCCGGCGCCGGTATGGGCACCGGCATCGCCCGGGGCTCGGCACAGGGCGACGGACACCGGCCGGACCTGGCGGACGTCGCGGGCCAGGAACGGCCGCGCAAGGCCCTGGAGGTCGCGGCGGCGGGCGGTCACCACCTCCTGCTGTCCGGACCACCGGGCGCGGGCAAGACCATGCTCGCCGAACGGCTGCCCGCGATCCTGCCGGCCCTGAGCAGGCAGGAATCCCTCGAGGTCACCGCGGTGCACTCGGTGGCGGGCATCCTGCCGCCGGGGGAACCCCTGGTCTCCCGGGCCCCCTACTGCGCACCGCACCACTCGGCGACCATGCAGTCGCTGGTCGGCGGGGGCAACGGGCTGCCCCGGCCGGGCGCGGTGTCGCTGGCCCACCGCGGCATCCTCTTTCTCGACGAGGCGCCGGAGTTCTCGGTACGGGCCCTGGACGCGCTGCGCCAGCCGCTGGAGTCGGGGCATGTGGTGGTGGCACGCAGCGCGGGGGTGGTCCGGCTGCCGGCCCGCTTCCTGATGGTGCTGGCCGCCAACCCGTGCCCGTGCGGGCGGCACACCTTGAGCGGGGCCGGCTGCGAATGCCCGCCCGCCTCGGTCCGGCGCTATCAGGCCCGGCTCTCCGGTCCGCTGCTCGACCGGGTGGATCTGCGGGTGGCCGTCGACCCGGTCAGGCGCGCGGACCTGATGGGGCAGGGTGGTCGGGGCGAGTCGACGGCGACGGTCGCCGCCCGGGTGCGGGAGGCGCGGGCACGGGCGGCGGAGCGGCTCGCCGGTACACCCTGGACCACCAACAGCGAGGTACCCGGCCACGAGCTGAGGACCCGCCTGGTGGCGGCGCCCGGGGCGCTTCTGGCGGCCGAGCGCGACATGGAACGGGGAATGCTCACCGCGCGCGGCCTGGACCGGGTCCTGCGGGTGGCGTGGACCCTCGCGGATCTGCGGGGCGTCGACCGGCCGGACGCCTCGGACATCGCGGTGGCCCTGGAGCTGCGCACCGGCATTCCGCGCGGGGCGCCGATGACGGCGGGGACGGCGGGGGCGGCATGACGGGGCAGCAGGCGGGGGAGTCACTGCCGCTGCCCGGGCCCAGGCCCGGACCCGGACCCGGTGACGGGGAGCGGTCGGCGTGGTCTCCCGGTGGGCCCGGTGACGGGGAGCGGCTGGCGCGGGTCGCGTTGACGCGGGTCCTGGAGCCGGGGGACGAACGGGGCGGCCGCTGGCTGCGGGAGTGCGGCGCCGGGGAACTGCTGCGGCGGATCACCGCCAGGGACGGATCGGCCGAGCAGCTCAGCGGTATGACGGCGCGACGGCTGGCCGGCTACCGGCTGCGGGCCGAGGCGGCGGACCCCGCGCGGGATCTCGCGGCGATGGCCGCGGTCGGCGGGCGCTTCGTCTGTCCGGGCGACCGCGAGTGGCCGAGCCAGCTGGACGACCTGGGGGACACCCGGCCGACCGGGCTCTGGGTGCGGGGGAGGCCCGATCTGCGGCTCTGGGCGCTGCGTTCGGTGGCGGTGGTCGGGGCCCGCGCCTGCACCCCGTACGGGGCGCATATGGCGACGGCCCTCGGCGCCGGTCTCGCGGAACGGGGGTGGGTGGTCGTCTCGGGCGCGGCGTTCGGGGTCGACGGGGCCGCTCACCGGGGTGCTCTCGCCGCGGGTGGGGCGACGGCGGCGGTGCTGGCCTGCGGGGTGGACGTCGCGTACCCCCGCGGACATGCTGAACTGATCGGGCGCGTCGCCGGGCAGGGGCTCGTCATCGGTGAGCTGCCGCCGGCCGAACACCCCACGCGCAGCCGGTTCATCCTCCGGAACAGGGTGATCGCCGCGTTGACGAGGGGAACCGTCGTGGTGGAGGCCGAATACCGCAGCGGTTCCCTGGTCACGGCGCGTTGTGCCCAGCGGCTCGGCCGCTTCACCATGGGCGTTCCAGGGCCCGCCACCAGCGGTCTGTCGGCAGGCGTCCATGAACTCCTGCGGGGCGAGGGGGTGCTGGTGACGGACGCCTCGGAAGTCGTTGAACTGGTCGGTGACATGGGGGAGCTCGCCCCGCCCAGACAGGGTGCGGTGCTGCCCAGAGACCTGCTGGACACCGGCTGCGCCAGGGTTCTCGACGCGCTTCCGGCCCGCACGGCCGCCGCTGTGCGCGAGGTGGCCCGTACCGCCGGAACGAGCATCGACGAGGCGCTCGCCAAGCTGTACGAACTGCACTCACTGGGGTTCGTCGAACGTCATGGCGATGGATGGCGGTTGACGCGGCGGCCGACTTGCAATGACGACGCGCGGCGAGGCGGTACTTGACCTGGAGCATTCGGGTGAAAAGGTGATGCCGATGACCTCGGCGGATCGTTCGGCAACGTCTCCGGGGCCGGCGCGCGACGTGTCGGCCCCGGTCGCCAGTCATGTCCTCGTCCGGGTGCGCGGCCGTCTCCGTAACCGGGGCCGGTGTCGCGTCCGGTGCCGTGTCCGTTCCCCCGGAAGCGCGCGCTCCGATCCCATATCCTGCGCGCACCGCGACACTTCGGTCACGCTACGCTCACAAGGACCCCGCCCCAGACGCACATTCCCCAGCACTTCACTGCAGAACGGCTCAAGGCACCACATGCCCCAGCACACCTCCGGGTCTGACCGCGCGGCAGTACCACCGGCTGCGCGTGGCACTGTGCGCCCTCCCGCTCCCTCCTCCCTCGACGAGTTGTGGCGTTCGTACAAGACCACGGGCGACGAGCGGCTGCGGGAGCAGCTGATCCTGCACTACTCGCCGCTGGTGAAGTACGTGGCCGGCCGGGTGAGTGTGGGCCTTCCGTCCAACGTCGAGCAGGCGGACTTCGTCTCCTCCGGGGTCTTCGGGCTGATCGACGCGATCGAGAAGTTCGACATCGAGCGGGCGATCAAGTTCGAGACGTACGCGATCACCCGCATCCGGGGCGCGATGATCGACGAACTCCGGGCGCTGGACTGGATCCCCCGCTCCGTGCGCCAGAAGGCCCGTGCGGTGGAACGCGCCTACGCCACGCTGGAGGCGCGGCTGCGACGCACCCCGTCCGAGGCCGAGGTCGCCGCGGAGATGGAGATCGGGCTGGAGGAACTGCACGCGGTTTTCAGCCAGTTGTCCCTGGCGAACGTGGTCGCGCTGGAGGAGCTGCTCCATGTGGGCGGCGAGGGCGGTGACCGGCTGAGCCTGATGGACACGCTGGAGGACACCGCCGCCGACAATCCGGTGGAGGTGGCCGAGGGCCGCGAGCTCCGGCGGCTGCTCGCCCGCGCCATCAACACCCTCCCGGACCGCGAGAAGACCGTCGTCACGCTCTACTACTACGAGGGCCTCACCCTGGCCGAGATCGGCAATGTCCTCGGGGTCACCGAGAGCCGGGTCAGCCAGATCCACACGAAGTCCGTATTGCAACTGCGCGCGAAACTGGCCGACGCCGGACGCTGAGACCGCCTCCGGCGGCGCCCGGCGCCGTCCACCCGGGCCGGCCGATCGGGACCGCCCACCCCCTCCCGGGCAGCGGTCGCCGTAGAGTGGACGCGTGCCCAGGATTCGAGCGGCCTCCGTGGCCGAGCACCGGACCATGCAGCGCGGCGCCCTCCTGGACGCAGCGCGTTCCCTGCTGTCCGAGGGAGGCACGGAGGCGTTGACCTTCCCCGCCCTCGCCGAGCGCACGGGCCTCGCCCGGTCCTCCGTCTACGAGTACTTCCGCTCCCGCGCCGCCGTCGTCGAGGAGCTCTGCACCGTCGACTTCCCCGTCTGGGCGGCCGAGGTGGAGAACGCGATGGAACGGGCGGATACGCCGGAGGAGAAGATCGAGGCGTACGTACGACGGCAGCTCGATCTCGTGGGAGACCGGCGCCACCGCGCCGTCGTCGCCATCTCCGCGAGCGAGCTGGACGCGGGCGCCAGGGAGAAGATCCGCGCCGCCCACGGCGGGCTGATCGCCATGATCGTCGAGGCGCTCGGCGACCTCGGCCACCAGCAGCCCCGACTGGCGGCGATGCTGCTCCAGGGCTCCGTGGACGCAGCGGTGCGGCGTATCGAACTCAGTGTGGTGGAGGAGCCGGCCGTGATCGCGGACACCGCCGTCGCCATGATCCTCTGCGGCGTCCGGGGCGCCCCCGGCGAGCAGGCCTCCTGATTCCGGCGCCTGACCACGACCCCGTACAGGGGTGCGGTCGCGGCACCCCCGACGGCCGCCGCTCCCACCGGGTCCCCGCCCGGAGGCGGTGCGGGTTCTAGTTCGGGCACACCGGCCACCGGCAGCAGCCGGGACGGCCCGCGCCGCAGCAGCGCGGGCGGCAGCAGTGACAGCGGGTCCAGATACGCCGCCGCGCGGCGCAGCCCCCAGTGCAGACAGCCGGAAGCGCAGTGGAACGGCCCCGTAGCCATGACCGCCACCACCTGCCCCGCGGTGACCTCGTCCCCCTTCGCGACCAGCGGGCGCACCGGCTCGTACGTCGTCCGCAGCGGCGGATCGCCCGTCCCCGCCAGCTCGATCGCCAGCACTCCCCGTCCCGCGACGGCGCCCGCGAACGAGACCCGTCCGGAAGCGGCCGCGAGCACCTCCGTACCCGGCCCGGCGGCGAGGTCCACCCCGCGGTGCCCCGGCCCGTAGTCCGTGGCGGGCGGCTCCCATCCCCGTACGACCACGGGCCGCCCGGCCAGTGGCCAGACCCGTCCGCGATCGGGCGGTGGATCCACCGGGGCGGGGACAAGGGCGGACGGGGGCGCGGTCACGGGCGGGGGCGGCCGGTCCTCGGCGGTCGCCGTCCCGCACCACCACCCCGCCGCGAGAAGCGCCGCGGCGGCCGCCGCCGACACCGCCCGCGCCAGGCGCCCCGGCCCGCCGCCCCGCTCACCGCCCGGTGCGCGGCGGCCCCCGGACCGGACCCGCGATCCGTCCTGGTCAGATGTGTTTCGCATGGCACAACCGTCCCCCGGCGGCCCGGTCCGCGGGGATCATGGACCGGATCTGTGGAATACCGGCCGGTTGTGGACAGCGCCGTCACCCGGCGCTCGGCGGGTCCCGTACACTTCTTGTGGCGATCCGGGTCACCGGGTCGACTTCGCACGCCCCGCCATCTCCCTCTCGACGGAGGTGGCCGCGCTCCTCGGTCCCTCGTGGCACGGCGCGTCGGGGCGTCAGGCGCGACAGCAATCCTGCGGTCGCGATAACCGAGTACCTCAAGGAGTACGGCCATGGCCGTCGTCACGATGCGGGAGCTGCTGGAAAGCGGCGTCCACTTCGGTCACCAGACCCGTCGTTGGAACCCGAAGATGAAGCGCTTCATCTTCACGGAGCGCAACGGCATCTACATCATCGACCTGCTCCAGTCGCTGTCGTACATCGACCGCGCCTACGAGTTCGTCAAGGAGACCGTCGCCCACGGCGGCTCCATCATGTTCGTGGGTACGAAGAAGCAGGCGCAGGAGGCCATCGCCGAGCAGGCGACGCGCGTCGGCATGCCGTACGTCAACCAGCGTTGGCTCGGTGGCATGCTCACCAACTTCTCCACCGTCTACAAGCGCCTTCAGCGTCTGAAGGAGCTTGAGCTCATCGACTTCGAGGACGTGGCCGCCTCCGGCCTCACCAAGAAGGAGCTGCTGGTCCTCTCCCGCGAGAAGGCCAAGCTGGAGAAGACCCTCGGTGGTATCCGCGAGATGCAGAAGGTGCCGAGCGCCGTCTGGATCGTCGACACCAAGAAGGAGCACATCGCCGTCGGTGAGGCGCGCAAGCTCCACATCCCGGTCGTCGCGATCCTGGACACCAACTGCGACCCCGACGAGGTCGACTACAAGATTCCGGGCAACGACGACGCGATCCGCTCCGTCACGCTGCTCACCCGCGTGATCGCCGACGCCGTCGCCGAGGGCCTCATCGCCCGTTCCGGCGCTGCGACCGGCGACTCGAAGCCGGGCGAGAAGGCCGCCGGCGAGCCGCTCGCCGAGTGGGAGCGTGACCTGCTCGAGGGCGACAAGAAGGCCGACGCCGAGGTCCAGACCTCCGCCGAGACCGAGAAGGTCGCGGACGCCGAGGCCGCTGACGCCCCGGCCGCCGCCGAGGCCGCTGTCGAGGCGCCCGCCGCCGAGGCGCCCGCCACCGAGACGCCGGCCGTCGAGGCCCCCGCCGCCGAGGCTCCGGCCGCGGACGGCGAGCAGGCCTGACACCCGTCACGGCTGACGACGGCGGGGGCCGGTGCCGCACAGGCACCGCCCCCGCCGTTCACCCGTAGATCTTTCAGACTTCGAGAGAGAAATTCAGACTCATGGCGAACTACACCGCCGCTGACGTCAAGAAGCTCCGTGAGCTCACCGGCGCCGGCATGATGGACTGCAAGAAGGCGCTCGACGAGGCCGACGGCAGTGTCGAAGGTGCCGTCGAGGCCCTTCGTATCAAGGGCCAGAAGGGCGTCGCCAAGCGCGAGGGCCGTTCTGCCGAGAACGGCGCCGTCGTCTCCCTCATCTCCGAGGACAACACCTCCGGTGTCCTGCTCGAGCTGAAGTGCGAGACGGACTTCGTCGCCAAGGGCGAGAAGTTCCAGGCCGTCGCCAACGCGCTGGCCGCGCACGTCGCCGCCACCTCCCCGGCCGACCTGGCCGCCCTGCTCTCCTCCGAGATCGAGGCCGGCAAGACGGTTCAGGCGTACGTCGACGAGGCCAACGCCAACCTCGGTGAGAAGATCGTCCTGGACCGCTTCGAGCAGTTCACCGGCGCCTACGTCTCCGTGTACATGCACCGCACCATGCCCGACCTGCCGCCGCAGATCGGTGTCCTGGTCGAGCTCGACAAGGCCGACGCAGAGCTGGCGAAGGGCCTTGCCCAGCACATCGCCGCCTTCGCGCCGAAGTACCTCTCCCGCGAGGACGTCCCGGCCGAGATCGTCGAGACCGAGCGTCGTGTCGCCGAGGAGACCACGCGCGCCGAGGGCAAGCCCGAGGCCGCGCTCCCGAAGATCGTCGAGGGTCGCGTCAACGGCTTCTTCAAGGAGGCCACCCTCCTCGGCCAGCCGTACGCGCTGGACAACAAGAAGTCCGTCCAGAAGGTCCTGGACGAGGCCGGTGTCACCCTGAAGCGCTTCTCGCGCATCAAGGTCGGCATCTGAGTCCGTCCGCGAAAAACGGTGGACCCCGATAGGGTCTGGTGCAGTCGACGGCCGCACACCGCCGTACGACCGCAGATCTGACGAGGAGGCCATTGCCGCTGAGGGACATCGGACCCACCGGCAATGGCCTTCTTCGTATGTGCACGAGGAGAATCTCCATGAACAAGGGCGCGGACGCCGCACAAGGTGACCACAGGCGCGACGACGGCAAGGTGTCCGGACGCTTCATGCTGAAGCTGTCCGGAGAGGCGTTCGCCGGTGGCGGGGGTCTCGGTGTCGACCCCGACGTCGTACACGCCATCGCACGCGAGATCGCGGCGGTCGTCCGGGACGGCGCGGAAATCGCGATCGTCATCGGCGGCGGCAACTTCTTCCGCGGCGCCGAGCTCCAGCAGCGCGGTATGGACCGGGCCCGGTCCGACTACATGGGCATGCTCGGCACGGTCATGAACTGCCTGGCGCTCCAGGACTTCCTGGAGAAGGAGGGCATCGACTCCCGCGTCCAGACCGCCATCACCATGGGTCAGGTCGCGGAGCCGTACATCCCGCTGCGCGCCGTACGGCACCTGGAGAAGGGCCGCGTCGTCATCTTCGGCGCCGGTATGGGCATGCCGTACTTCTCCACCGACACCACCGCGGCCCAGCGCGCCCTGGAGATCGACGCCGAGGCGCTGCTGATGGGCAAGAACGGTGTGGACGGGGTCTACGACTCCGACCCGAAGACCAACCCCGGAGCGGTGAAGTTCGACGCGCTGGAGTACAGCGAGGTGCTCGCCCGCGACCTCAAGGTCGCCGACGCCACCGCCATCACGCTCTGCCGTGACAACCAGCTGCCGATCCTCGTCTTCGAGCTCACGACGGCGGGCAATATCGCCCGCGCCGTCAAGGGTGAGAAGATCGGCTCGCTCGTGAGCGACCGGAGCACCCGGGCCTGAGAACCGGGGGACCGGACCGGGGTGACCCGGTGGTTCCCGGGGCCCGAGCCAGGGGCCCGAAGGATGGACAACGGCCTGCCGGTCGGACACCGTGCAGGTGAGGACGCGACGCAGGACCCGCCGGGCCCGAGCACGCCGGGCCCACTCAAGACACGCAGGAGCACGTGGTGATCGAAGAAACCCTCCTCGAGGCCGAGGAGAAGATGGAGAAGGCCGTCGTGGTCGCGAAAGAGGACTTCGCCGCGATCCGCACCGGCCGTGCGCACCCGGCGATGTTCAACAAGATCGTCGCCGACTACTACGGCGCGCTGACCCCGATCAACCAGCTGGCCTCTTTCTCGGTGCCCGAGCCCCGGATGGCCGTCGTGACGCCGTTCGACAAGACGGCGCTGCGCAACATCGAGCAGGCCATCCGCGACTCCGACCTCGGCGTCAACCCGAGCAACGACGGCAATATCATCCGGGTGAACTTCCCCGACCTCACCGAAGAGCGCCGTCGCGACTACATCAAGGTCGCGAAGACCAAGGCCGAGGACTCCAAGATCTCGATCCGCGCGGTCCGCCGCAAGGCCAAGGAGACCCTCGACAAGCTGGTCAAGGACAAGGAGTCCGGCGAGGACGAGGTCCGCCGTGCCGAGAAGGAGCTCGACGACACCACCGCGAAGTACGTCGCGCAGGTGGACGAGCTGCTGAAGCACAAGGAAGCCGAGCTGCTCGAAGTCTGATGAACGACTCTTCCTGGGGCGTCCCGCAGGACGCCGGCCACGGTGCCGCTCCCGAGATGCGGTCCGTTCCGGCGGGTCCTGCATACGATGTGCATAACGCCCAGCAGACTCGGCCCATGCCCATCGTGCCGGACGTTCCCGACGCAGGTAGAGACGCTGAGAGCCGTGATGACCGGGACCAGGGGGCCGCACGCCTGAGCGGCGGCCCCCTGTTCCGCGACGAGAAGCCGCAGGAGCCCATGTCCACCGCGCCGCCACCTCCGCAGAAGAAACGTGCGGGCCGTGATCTCGGGTCCGCCATAGGGGTCGGCGTGGGGCTGGGCGCCGTCGTCGTGGCCTCGCTCTTCATCGTCAAGGCCGTCTTCGTCGGTGTGATCGTGGTCGCCGTCGTCGTCGGCCTCTGGGAGCTCACCTCCCGGCTGGAGGAGCGCAAGGGCATCAAGGCGCCGCTCATCCCCCTCGCGGTCGGTGGCGCCGCCATGGTCGTGGCCGGTTACGCGCGAGGCGCCGAGGGCGCCTGGGCCGCGATGGCCCTGACCGCACTCGCGGTGCTCGTCTGGCGGATGACCGAACCGCCGGAGGGCTACCTCAAGGACGTCACGGCCGGCGTCTTCGCCGCGTTCTACGTACCGTTCCTGGCCACCTTCGTCGCCATGCTCCTGACGGCGGACGACGGGCCGATGCGGGTACTGACCTTCCTGCTGCTGACCGTGGTCAGCGACACCGGCGCGTACGCCGTCGGCTGGCGGTTCGGCAAGCACAAGCTCGCGCCCCGGATCAGCCCCGGAAAGACCCGCGAGGGCCTCTTCGGAGCCGTGAGCTTCGCGATGGTGGCCGGTGCGCTGTGCATGCAGTTCCTGATCGACGACGGCTCCTGGTGGCAGGGCCTGCTGCTCGGCCTCGCGGTCGCCGCCAGCGCCACCCTCGGTGACCTGGGCGAGTCCATGATCAAGCGGGACCTCGGGATCAAGGACATGGGCACGCTCCTCCCCGGGCACGGCGGCATCATGGACCGGCTGGACTCCCTGCTGCCGACCGCGCCGGTGGTCTGGCTGCTGATGGTCCTCTTCGTCGGCTCCGGCTGAGCGTCGTACGCGTCACCACGAGTGGGGCCCACCGTCCGCGGACGGTGGGCCCCACTCGTGTCCGGTGACGTCAGCCGCGTTCCCGCAGGGCCGAGCGCGTGTGCTGATACCGCTCGATCGCCCGCTTCCGTATCCACACGAGCCAGCAGCTGAACACGATCACGCCCACGCCGAAGACCACGGGTAGGGCCGGTGAGCCGGTGGTGACCCCGAGGACCAGCATGCCCACCGCGGTCAGGCCCATGAAGCCCAGCCAGTAGGGCAGCCACCGGCCGCCCCGCTCCATCTTCCCGAGCTGGTCCTCGACCAGCCGGCGCATGACCACCCGCTCCTCGGGATCCTGCGGCACCTCGCGGTGCCGGATCCTGCGGTTGAGGTCGACGACCGTGCCGGGCCGCGCGCCGGTCGCCCGGCTGGTCCTGCGGCGCTGGTACGCCAGAGCCCCGATGGCCACGGCGGTGTAGAGCAGGCTCTGGACCGCCCATAACGCCGGATGATCGTCCCGGCGGAACAGGGCTCCGAAGCCCAGCCCCAGCAGGAAGAGCACCAGGGCTTGTGCGGCCAGGCTGTGGCTGAACCAGTGCTTCACGGTGTGCACGGCTGATACCTCCTGCTGATTCGGCGGGCCGTCCCTGACACTCCGGGTACCCCGTCCGACCCGGCTCAGTGGTGCTCCGCCGCCCCCACCGGCGGTGAGCGGGGGTACTGCCGCGTCTGGGACGCTGGAGGAACGGAAGCGGAGCAGGGAAGGGGGCGTCATGGCCGGCGCGCGTTCGATCGAGCCCGGAGCTGTGGAGGAGTCCGCGCCACAGCGCGTCTGGTACACCTCGTACGGCTCGAACACGCATCTCGGCCGGCTCGCCTCCTATATCGAGGGCGGCCGGCCGCCCGGCGCCGGCCGGGCGCATCCGGGATGCAGGGACCGGCGCATGCCCAGCCGGTCCGTTCCCGTGGAACTGAGGGGCGCCCTGTACTTCGCCACGAAGTCGACCGTCTGGGGCGGCGGACGGGCCTTCTACGACCCGGAACAGGAGGGGCGGGTCTTCGCCCGCGCTCACCTCGTTTCTGCGTCACAGTTCGCGGACATCGCCGCTCAGGAGATGTACAGGAGCCCCGGAGAAGATCTTGATCTCGGTCCGGTGCTCAGGTCGGGCGTCGCACGGCTGGGGGACGGGCGGTACGAGACGCTGGTGTGCGCCGGACAACTGGACGGGCTGCCCGTCCTCACGTTCACGGCCCCCTGGCGGGCCGACGAAGTGACCCCGGTGCCTCCCTCCAGGGCGTACGTGCGCCTCCTCGCCGCCGGCCTGCTCGAAGCGGGTGCTTGGGACGTGGACACCGTGGCGGCCTACGTCGCCTCCTCGCGCGGAGCCGTCGGCCACTGGTCGCAACAGGCGATCCGGGCCCTCGTCACGGAGTGACCCGTACCTCAGCGGGCCGGGCAGCACGATGACCGATCGCACCCCGGCGTGTCTGCGACACTGGAGGAACCATGCCTAAGCCCGGAGAACTCACTTTCGTCGCGCCCCGCGGAGCCAAGAAGCCGCCGCGGCACCTCGCCGACCTCACGCCCGCCGAGCGCAAGGAAGCCGTCGCCGCGACCGGCGAGAAGCCCTTCCGCGCCCAGCAGCTCTCGCAGCACTACTTCGCGCGGTACGCGCACGACCCCTCGGAGTGGACCAACATTCCGGCCGGGTCGCGGGACAAGCTCGCGGAGGCGTTGTTCCCCGACCTGATGTCCGTGGTCCGCCACATCAGCTGCGACGACGACACCACCCGCAAGACCCTGTGGAAGCTGCACGACGGGACGCTGGTCGAGTCCGTCCTGATGCGCTACCCCGAGCGCGTCACGATGTGCATCTCCTCGCAGGCGGGCTGCGGGATGAACTGCCCGTTCTGCGCCACCGGGCAGGCCGGTCTCGACCGCAACCTCTCCACCGCGGAGATCGTCCACCAGATCGTGGACGGCATGCGGGCGCTGCGCGACGGCGAGGTCCCCGGGGGCCCGGCGCGGCTCTCCAACATCGTCTTCATGGGCATGGGCGAGCCGCTCGCCAACTACAACCGGGTGGTCGGCTCCATCCGCCGGCTTACCGACCCCGAGCCCGACGGGCTGGGGCTGTCGCAGCGCGGGATCACCGTCTCGACCGTCGGCCTGGTGCCGGCGATGCTGCGCTTCGCGGACGAGGGCTTCAAGTGCCGCCTCGCCGTCTCGCTGCACGCCCCGGACGACGAGCTGCGCGACACCCTCGTTCCCGTGAACACCCGGTGGAAGGTGCGCGAGGTACTGGACGCGGCCTGGGAGTACGCGGAGAAGTCCGGTCGCCGCATCTCCATCGAGTACGCGCTGATCCGTGACATCAACGACCAGGCCTGGCGCGGTGACCGGCTCGGCCGGCTCCTCAAGGGCAAGCGGGTACACGTCAACCTGATCCCGCTGAACCCGACACCGGGCTCGAAGTGGACCGCCTCGCGGCCGGAGGACGAGAAGGCGTTCGTCGAGGCCATCGCCGCCCACGGGGTGCCGGTGACCGTGCGGGACACCCGGGGCCAGGAGATCGACGGGGCCTGCGGGCAGCTCGCGGCGTCCGAGCGCTAGGGCAACCGCGTCGGCCGAGCTCTGAGGCCGGAACCAGCCGTGTAGCCTGGGCGTGAATTCAACTTCATATTCCGACAGGGGAGCGCCACAGCGCTGAGAGTGCGGCACCAAGGACAGGTTGGCCGCAGACCCTCTGAACCTCGCCCGGGTCATTCCGGGTAGGAAGTTCGGACCTTACTCAAGCTGTTGCGCCCTGCCCGCTTCCGGTCCACTCCGGTGCGGGCAGGGCCGCGTCTCTTCCTGGTCACCCCCAGGAGGAATCACATGAGCACCACCAAGAAGATCGCGGTGACGGCCGTCGCCGCCGCGATCGGCGCGACCGCGCTCGCCGGCTGCGGCAGCTCGGACGACGCGTCGTCCGGCTCGTCCGGCACCAAGGGCACCGGCTCCAAGACCGTCACGCTCGTCAGCCACGACTCCTTCAACGCGTCCAAGGGCGTGCTGAAGGAGTTCACCCGGGAGACCGGTTACACCGTCAAGGTGCTCAAGAGCGGTGACGCGGGCGCCGCCCTCAACCAGGAGATCCTGACCAAGGGCTCACCGCGCGGTGACGTGTTCTTCGGCGTCGACAACACCCTCCTCTCGCGCGCCCTCGACAACGGCCTCTTCACGCCGTACGCCGCCAAGGGCCTCGGCCAGGTCGCGTCCGACGTCCAGCTGGACGCCGAGAAGCACCGGGTCACCCCGGTCGACACCGGCGACATCTGCGTCAACTACGACAAGAAGTACTTCGCCGACAAGAAGCTCGCGCCGCCGAAGACCTTCGACGACCTGGCGAAGCCCGCGTACCGGAACCTCCTCGTCACCGAGAACGCCGCGACGTCCTCGCCCGGCCTCGGCTTCCTCCTCGGCAGCATCGCCACCTACGGAGAGGACGGCTACCAGGACTACTGGAAGAAGCTGAAGAGCAACGGCGTCAAGGTCGTCGACGGCTGGGAGCAGGCGTACAACGAGGAGTTCTCCGGCTCCGCGGGCGGCAAGAAGGCCAAGGCCGACCGGCCGCTCGTCGTCAGTTACGCCTCCAGCCCGCCCGTCGAGGTGCTGTACGCGGACCCGCAGCCCAAGACCGCCCCGACCGGGGTCGCCACCGGGACGTGCTTCCGGCAGATCGAGTTCGCCGGTCTGCTCGACGGCGCGAAGAACGAGGCGGGCGGCAAGGCCCTGCTGGACTTCATGATCGGGAAGAAGTTCCAGGAGGACATGCCGCTCAACATGTTCGTCAGCCCGGTCACCAAGGGGGCGAAGGTGCCGGAACTCTTCACCAAGTTCGGGGCCACCTCCGACAAGCCCGCGACCGTCGCCCCGGACGCGATCGCCAAGAACCGTGAGCAGTGGGTCCAGTCATGGTCCTCGCTCGTAGTGAAGTAGCGAAGCCCCCCGTACGCGGACCGGGCGCGCGCGGGAAGGCCGCACGCTCCCGGTCGCGGCGCGGGAGCGCGGTGCGGCTCGGTCTGATGGCCGTGCCCGTCGCCTTCTTCGCGGTGTTCTTCGCCTACCCCGTCGCGGCGATCGTCGGGCGGGGGCTCAAGGCCGACGGGGTCTGGCAGTTCGGGCGCTTCGCCGAGGTGCTGAGCCGGCCGGACATCCGCGAGGTCCTCTGGTTCACGCTCTGGCAGGCGCTCGCCTCGACCGCGCTGACCCTGCTGATCGCGTTGCCGGGTGCCTATGTGTTCGCCCGGTTCGACTTTCCGGGCAAGCAGCTGCTGAGGGCGGCCGTCACGGTGCCGTTCGTGCTGCCGACCGTCGTCGTGGGCACCGCGTTCCTCGCGTTGCTGGGGCGCGGCGGCCTCCTCGACGACCTGTGGGGCGTCCGGCTCGACACCACGGTGTGGGCGATCCTGCTGGCCCACGTCTTCTTCAACTACGCGGTCGTCGTGCGCACCGTCGGCGGGCTGTGGTCGCAGCTCGACCCACGGCAGGAGGAGGCCGCGCGGGTGCTCGGCGCCGGACGGTTCGCCGCCTGGCGGCGGGTGACGCTCCCGGCGCTCGCCCCCGCCGTGGCGGCGGCCGCTCTGATGGTCTTCCTCTTCACCTTCACCTCCTTCGGCGTCGTCCAGATCCTCGGCGGCCCCGGATTCTCCACGCTGGAGGTGGAGATCTACCGCCAGACCGCGCAGCTGCTCGCCCTGCCGACCGCCGCCGTGCTCACCCTCGTGCAGTTCGCCGCGGTCGGCGCGATCCTCGCCGTGCACGCCTGGACCGTACGACGCCGGGAGACGGCGCTGAAGCTCGTCGACCCGGCACAGACGGCCCGCAGACCGCGCGGCGCGGGCCAGTGGACGCTGCTCGGAGGCGTCCTGCTGACCGTGCTGGTGCTGATCCTGCTGCCGCTCGCCATCCTGGTGGAGCGCTCGCTCGACCTGCCCGGTGGCCACGGCTTCGGCTACTACCGGGCATTGGCCTCGGCGGACGCGAACAGCGGTACGTTCCTGGTCGCCCCGCTCGAAGCGATCGGGAACTCGCTGCGGTACGCCCTGGTCGCGACCGCCATCGCGCTGGTCGTCGGGGGCCTGGCCGCGGCGGCGCTGACCAGGCGGGCCGGGCGGCTGGTCAGGGGCTTCGACGCGCTGCTGATGCTGCCCCTCGGGGTCTCCGCCGTCACCGTCGGCTTCGGATTCCTGATCACCCTGGACAAGCCGCCGCTCGATCTGCGGACCTCCTGGATCCTGGTGCCGCTCGCCCAGGCGCTGGTCGGGGTGCCGTTCGTCGTACGGACCATGCTGCCGGTCCTGCGCGCGGTGGACGGGCGGCTGCGCGAGGCGGCCGCGGTGCTCGGCGCCTCGCCGCTGCGGGCCTGGCGAGAGGTGGATCTGCCGCTGGTGCGCCGGGCGCTGCTGGTGGCGGCGGGCTTCGCGTTCGCCGTTTCGCTCGGGGAGTTCGGCGCCACGGTGTTCATCGCGCGGCCCGACAACCCGACGCTTCCGGTCGCCGTGGCGCGGCTGCTGGGGCGGTCCGGGGATCTCAACTACGGCCAGGCGATGGCCCTCAGCACCATTCTGATGCTCGTGTGCGCGGTGTCGCTGCTGCTGCTCGAACGCATCCGCACCGACCGATCCGGAGAGTTCTAGGGATGCTGACTCAATGCTGACACTCGAATCGGCCACCGTGCGCTTCGGCGACCGGACGGCGCTGGACGCGGTGGATCTGGAGGTCGCGGACCACGAGATCGTCTGTGTGCTGGGACCGAGCGGCAGCGGGAAATCGACGCTGCTGCGGGTGGTGGCCGGTCTCCAGCACCTGGACGGCGGGCGGGTCCTGCTCGACGGCGCGGACCAGGCCGGGGTGCCGGTGCACCGGCGCGGGCTCGGCCTGATGTTCCAGGACCACCAGCTGTTCCCGCACCGGGACGTCGGCGCCAACGTCGCCTTCGGGCTGCGGATGCGCGGCGTGGGCCGGGGCGAGCAAAACCGCAAGGTCGCCGAACTCCTCGATCTGGTGGGGCTGCCCGGCGCCGAGCGGCGGGCCATTGCCGCGCTCTCCGGCGGCGAGCAGCAGCGCGTCGCCCTGGCCCGCGCGCTCGCGCCCCGGCCCAGGCTGCTGATGCTGGACGAGCCACTGGGCCAGCTGGACCGCAGTCTGCGTGAACGCCTCGTCGTCGAACTGCGCACCCTGTTCGCCCGCCTGGGCACGACCGTGCTCGCCGTCACCCACGACCAGGGCGAGGCCTTCGCGCTGGCCGACCGCGTCGTCGTGATGCGCGACGGACGCATCGCCCAGGTGGGCACCCCGCTGGAGGTCTGGCAGCATCCCGCGTCGGCCTTCGTCGCCCGCTTCCTCGGCTTCGACAACGTGGTGGAGGCGACGGTCACCGGAGAGGCCGCCGACACGGACTGGGGCAAGGTCCCGGTGCCCGCCGGATCACCGCAGGGGGCCTGCGATCTGCTGGTGAGGCCGGCCGGTGTCCTGATCGGCGCCCCCGAGGACGGCCTGCGCTGCACCGTGGCCGCCCGCACCTTCCGCGGCAACCACGTCGCCGTGAAGCTGCACCCGGAGCACGGCCCCGTCATGGACGCGGAGTGCCCGCTGAACAGCACGCCGGACGAGGGCGCGCGCGTCGGGGTCACCTTCGACGCGGCGGAGAGCGTCGTGCTGCCCGCCGTCTTCTGACGGTCACCGGTCACCGGCCGGCGCCCGGCCCCGGCGCCCGTGTCCCGCCCGCCCTGGTCCCGGCCACGACCAGCCCCAGTTCGTACGCCAGGATCACCGCCTGGGCCCGGTCCCGCAGCTCCATCTTCGCGAACAGCCGGTTGATATGGGTCTTGACCGTGTGGGCGGTGATGGTGAGCCGGTCGGCGATGTCCGCGTTCGACAGGCCCCGGGCGATCAGCACCAGCACCTCCACCTCCCGGCCGGTCAGGCCGTCGACGGAGCGCGCGGGCGGAGCGGCGACCCGCTGGCGGGTGAACTCCGCGATGAGCCGGCCCGTGATGTCCGGGGAGAGCAGCGCCTGGCCGTCGGCCACCACCCGTACCGCGTGCAGTAGTTCGGGGAACGTCGCGTCCTTCAGCAGGAACCCGCTGGCCCCCGCCGTCAGCGCGTCGTACACGTATTCGTCGAGCCCGAACGTCGTCAGCATCAGCGCCCTGGTCGCACCGCCGGAGCCGGTGATGATCTCGCGCGCCGCGTCGATGCCGTTCAGCCCCGGCATCCGGATGTCGAGCAGCGCCAGATCGGGGCGGTGCTCGGCGGCCATCCGGACAGCCGCCGTCCCGTCCTCCGCCTCGCCCACCACCTTGATGTCCGGCTGGGTGGCGAGCAGCCCGGCGAACGCGGTCCGTACGACGGCTTGGTCATCGGCCACCATCACCCGGATCACCACGGGAGCTCCGCCTCGACGAGAAATCCGCCGGCCGGGCCCCGGCCCGCGGTGAGCCTTCCACCGAGCAGCGCCGCCCGTTCGTTCATCCCGACCAGCCCGTGGCCGGTGCCCTCGGCCAGCGGCCCGCGCGGCCCCGGCCCGTCGTCCCCGACGCGCACGGCCAGCAGACCGCCCCCGTAGACGAGCTCCACCACCGCCCGAGCCCCCGGCGCGTGGCGGCGCACATTGGTCAGCGCCTCCTGCACGATGCGGAAGGCCGAAAACTCCCAGGAGGGTGGCAGCTCCGGCTGCTCACCGCTGATCCGCAGCTCGGCCATGCCCCCCACCGCCCGGTGCTGCTTCACCAGGTCGTCCAGCCCGGCCAGGGTCGGCTGCGGGGCCGTCGCCGTACCCGGCTCCCGGTCGGTGCGCAGCACACCGAGCATCCGCCGCAACTCGCTCATCGACGCACGCGCCGTCCCCGCGATCTGCTGGAAGGCGTCCCTGGCCTGCGGGGACAGCCCGGGGGTGGTGTAGGTCGCCCCCTCCGCCTGCACGGCGATCATGGAAACGGAGTGGGCGATCATGTCGTGCAACTCCCTCGCGATGGCGGCTCGTTCCGCCTCCGCCGCCTGCCGCCGCTCCATCACCAGCAGTCTGGACTGGGCTGCCGCCCGTTCCTTGCGTGCCTCCTCCCGTGCGCGCACCGCGTCCCCCATGCTCACGGCCCCCAGGATCACCACCGTCAGGGCCAGCGTCTCGGCGTAGAGTCCGAGGCTGAACCGGTCGGTGCCCTGGATCACGGGCAGCCCCGGTGATCCGGCGCGTGCCCAGCGGTCGATGTGCACGAGGTTGACCGTGAGCGAGGCCAGCGCACCGCCGAAGACGAGCAGGGCCGGATGCTGCACCCGATGGCGGCCCAGCGTGTAGCTGCCTATCAGGGTGCCGGCCACGGTGGCGTAGGCCATGTTGCCGTCGGTCCCGAAGCTCAGCAGGGCCGCGCCGACGGTCAGGAAGCCGACGGCGGGCCGCGTGACCCGCCACATCAGGGAGGCCGTACAGACCAGCACCCCGAACGTGGTGATCACCGACCCCGGAACGGCGATCAGTTCCCCCGTCGCGAACAGCGTCAGCACGCCCCCGGTCAGCCACGGGTAGGCGGGTGCCGCCGCCCACCGGCGCGCCCACAGGCGTAACCGCTGGACCCGGGCGCGGGGCGTGATCGTGCTGTTCATACCCAGGATTGTTCGGCACGGGGGCCTGCCGGCGCATCGGAGCAGGGGTGGAATTCCCCGTCGCGTCTCATGCCACGGGTTGAGAACGAACACCGGATTCCGGTGTGACGTGCCGTGGTTGCCGCGTTCCTAGCCTCGGTTCATGGACGTCACAGCAGGTCCCGCGGCGGCAGCGGAGACCGTATCCACCTCGCAACGCGGAGTCCGCGCGGCCCTGTTCGGCCCCGGCCCCGCTCCCGCCGCTGCCGGGTGGGCCGGCTGCGCTGCGGCGGCCCTGCTCCTCGCGCTGTGCTCCGGACTCGCCCCGCACCGGATCTGGGGTGCGTCGGCCGCCGTCGGATACGCGGGCGCGGTCTGGCCGGCCGCCCGCGGGCGGCACCGTACGGCGGCCGCGCTCGCGGCCATCGGTGCGGTGGGGCTGCCGCTGCTGGTCCTCGTGCTCATGCGTCGGGCCCAGCTGGAGGTGGAAGTCGTCGCGCACTCGGCACAGTCGCTGCTGACGACCGGTTCTCCGTACGCCCCCGACCCCGTGTCGGTGGCGGACTTCGATCCGTACCTCCCCGCGATGGCGGTCTTCGGGATTCCGCACGCCCTCTTCGGCGCGGGCCCGCTGACCGATCCCCGGCTGTGGACCGGAGCCGCGTTCCTCGGGGCACTCTCACTCTGCGCCAGGCGCCCCCCGCTGCTCGCGCTGGCCGCCTGCCCCCTCGTCGCCCTGCCGCTGGCGGTGGGCGGCGTCGATCTTCCGGTGACCGGGCTCATGTGCCTGGGCCTCTCACTGGCCGGACGGGACCGGCCGGTCGCCGCCGGACTGGTGACGGGGCTGGCCGCGGCCCTCAAGTGGACGGCCTGGCCCGCGCTCCCGGTGGTCGTCGTGCTCCTGATGTCGATGCGCCGGAGCGGCACCGCCGGCCGCGGATCGCCGCTGCGCTGCGCACTCGTGGCGGTGCTTACCACCGCCGTACTCGTGCTCCCGGCAGCACTGCGTGATCCGGCGTCCTTCGGCACGCATGTCGTCGGCTACCCGCTCGGCCTGACCGACGCCGTGTCACCGGCCGCCAGCCCCTTCCCCGGACACCTGCTCGCCGCCGGGCTGCCCGGAGGCCGGACCGCCGCCCTCGTGCTGCTCCTCTGCTGCGCCCTGGCGCTGGCCGGTTCGCTGGTCGTCCGGCCACCGGGAACGCCGCCCGCCGCCGCACTGCGGCTGGCTCTCGGGCTGGGCCTCGCCACCGCCCTCATGCCCGCCACGCGATTCGGCTACCTCGTATATCCGCTGGTCCTCGCTGTCTGGGCCGTGTCGCAGCACGGCACAGCGGCCCGGCCCGAACCCGAAGGAACGCCCCGATGGCCCGCACTCTCGTCGTCACCAACGACTTCCCGCCCCGGCAGGGCGGCATCGAGACGTTCGTCCATGCGATGACCAGCCGCTTTCCCGCCGGTTCCGTGGTCGTCTACACCTCGTCCGAGCCCGGGGCCGCCGCGTACGACGCCGCGCTGCCGTACCCGGTGATCCGGGACCGGGCCCGGATGCTGCTGCCCACGCCGCGCATCGCGGGCCGGGCGGCCGCTCTGGCCCGGCGGTACGGCTGCGACCGGGTCTGGTTCGGCGCGGCCGCGCCGCTGGCCCTGATGGCGGACCGGTTGCGCCGGGAAGCCGGGGTGCGGCGGATCGTGGCCACCACCCACGGCCACGAGGTGTGGTGGGCGCGCACCCCGGGCGCCCGGTCGCTCCTGCGGCGGATCGGGGCGGTCACGGACACCGTCACCCATCTCGGGGAGGCGACCCGGCTGCCGATCGCCGCCGCCCTCGGACCGGTGGCCGCGCGCCGGATGGTGCGCCTGGTGCCGGGGGTGGACGCCGACGCCTTCCGGGCCCGCCCGGGGGAGAGCGCGGTCCGGCGGCGGTACGGGCTGGACGGCCGGCCGGTGATCCTCTGCGCCGCGCGACTCGTTCCACGCAAGGGCCAGGACGTGCTGGTTCGCGCGCTGCCCGAGGTCAGGCGGGCGGTGCCGGGAACGACCCTGCTGCTGGTCGGCGACGGTCCCGGCGCGCGCTCGCTGCGCAGGGCGGCGGCCGCGGCCGGGCTCGCCGGCGCGGTCGTCCTGGCAGGCGGGCATCCGCATGCGGCGATGCCGGAGTTCTTCGCGGCGGCCGATGTCTTCGCGATGCCGTGCCGCACCCGGCGCCGGGGCCTGGAGGTGGAGGGCCTCGGCATCGTGTTCCTGGAGGCCGCCGCGGCGGGACTGCCGGTGCTGGCCGGAGACTCGGGCGGTGCGGCCGACACGGTGTGCGACGGGGTGACCGGCCATCTGGTCGACGGGCGGGACGTGCCGGCCGTCGCAGCCCGGCTCATCGGCCTCCTCCAGGACCGTGACACCGCAGCCGCGATGGGCGCGAAGGGGCGCGAGCGGGTACGGGCGGAGTGGGGCTGGGAAGGGACGTACGAGCGGCTGGCGGGGCTGCTGGCCGATGGCGCGCGACGGCCCGACGGCGATGCGCGGTGAACGGTGTCCGCAGAGCGCGCCCGGCTACGTCACCGACAGCCGGGCGAGCTCCCCGGGTGCCTTCTCCACCGTGTCGTCGACCACCTCGTCGAATTCGGCGAGCGATTCGATCTCGCCGCCGGGTGCGGGAATGCTCTCGTCCGGGTGCTCCACGGCCTCATGCTGCGGACGGGCGGGGCGGGCGCCTCGATGTCGTCCCGCCGGCCGCTCAGCCGGTCAGCGGCAGCGCGGCCAGCTCCGCGATCGCCCAGGTCAGCGGGGCGAAGACCAGGAGCAGCGCGGCCGCACGCAGTGCTGTCGCGGCCCGCAGCGCCGAGGGCGGGGCGCCGAGCCGCAGCAGGGCGCGGGCGGTTTCCGCGCGGGCCTGCTTCGCCTCCAGCGCGGAGGTCAGCAGCGTCGCCGTCGTGCAGCCGATGACGAGTACGGCGCCGAGCGCGGTGAGCGGCCCGAAGGGGCGGGGGCCGGTCCCGTAAAGGGCGAAGGCCGCGATGACCGCCGAGAGCACCGCGCAGACGACGCCCAGCGGGCGGCCGATCCGGCGCGCCTCGTCCATCAGTACCCGGCCCGCCAGCAGCCGTACGGCTCCCGGGCGCACCGTCTGGAGCAGCCGTCCGGCGAGATGGGTCAGCCCGGGGCCCGCCGTGGCCAGGCCGATCGCCGTCAGCGTCCAGCCCACCAGGACCCAGGCCGGGGTGGAGTCCAGCTTTCCGGGGAGCGGGAACGGGCTGCCCGACGAACCCCGGCTCGCGTACGCCTCGACCGCGAGGCCGGCTGCCGTCAGGGCGACGCCCCACGGCAGCCCGGCAGGCGGCGCGGCCGGGGCCGGCACCTGCTCCTCGGGCAGCAGGTCCCGCGCACCGTCCTGCACGCCCGCCGCCCGCACCGGACTGGTGCGCAGCGCCAGCGCGCTCGCGGTCGCCGCCGCGGCCGGAACCAGGGTCAGCAGGACCACGACGGCGGCCAGCGGCAGCGACGCGTCCGCGCCCAGCAGCCCGGCCGCCGCGCCGTCGAACGGCAGCCCGGAGATGTCGCCGCGCAGGTGGAGGAAGAAGAGCAGCGCCACCATGGAGCCGAGGGTGCACGAGACGGCGGTGGAGACCGCGGCGAGCACACTGAGCCGGATTGGGCCGAGGCCCACGGCGGACAGTCCGGGGCGCGGGCGGGTGCTCGGGTCGGTCCGGGCCACCGCGACCGCGAACTGCACGGTGGCGGCCAGCGGCACGAAGCACCACAGCAGCCGCAGCACCGAACCGGTGGAGTGCGCCGGGTGGCCGGAGGCGTAGCCCAGGGTGCACAGCAGGAGGAAGCCGACCCCGGCGGAGGCGGCCGCGACCAGCAGCCGCCGCACCAGGACCAGGGGATGGGAGCCGCGGGCTAGACGGAGAGCGAGCACGCCGCGCGGCCCTCCGTGTCGGTCCCGGCGACCGGCTTGACCGTGGCGACCCGGCGCCCGTCCAGCAGCGGCACCGCGCGGTCCGCGAGGGCGGCGATCTCCGCGTCGTGCGTGGCGAGGACCACCGTGATGCCGTGCGAGCGGGCCGCGCTGGTCAGGGTGCGCAGGACATGGGTGCGGTCGGTGCGGTGCAGGGTCGCGGTGGGCTCGTCGGCGAAGATCACCGCGGGGGCGGCGGCCAGCGCGCGGGCCACCGAGATCCGCTGCCGCTGGCTCTGCTGGAGGGTGTGCGGCCGTTTCCTGGCGCACATGCCGATGTCGAGGCGCTCCAGCCACTCCATGGCGGCCTTCTTGGCCTCCCGGTGCGAGGCGCCGCGCAGCAGCAGCGGAAGGGCGGTGTTCTCCCAGGTGGTCAGCTCCGGGACGAGTTGCGGCTCGGGGGCGATCCAGCCGAACTTGTCGCGGCGCAGCCGTTCGCGCAGCCGGGGTCCCATGGTGTGGACGGGGACGCTGTTGAACCACACCTCCCCCTCGGTGGGCACCAGTTGACCGGACAGGCAGTGCAGCAGGGTCGTCTTGCCGCTGCCGCGCGGGCCGGTCACGGCGAGGATCTCGCCGTCGCGGATCCCCAGGGACACCCCGCCGAGCGCGGGTGAGCCGTTGTGGGAGTGGTGCAGGGAGCGCGCCCAGATCACGTCGTTGTCCGGCGGGGCCACCATGGCGTACACCTCGGTTCAGATCAGATATCCCGTTCCCCCGTACGGGGGAACGAAGAGAGGGCCGATCGGTCACTCGGCACCGTAAGGATTCCGACCGCGGTGTGCGCACAGCACGCGGCCCGGGTGCGCTTCTTCCCACTCGATTGGGCGCATCCGGGCCGCGTGGACCGTATGAAATGACCGCTGAGGGACCGTCCGTGGAGGGTCAAGCGGTGGTCAAGCCGGGCTCGCTCGATCAGCCGGTCGAGCGATCGGTCAGAGCTTCGTCCAGGCCTCCGTCAGGACGGACCGCAGGATGGACTCGATCTCGTCGAACGTGGACTGGTCGGAGATCAGCGGCGGCGCGAGCTGGACGACCGGGTCGCCCCGGTCGTCGGCCCGGCAGTACAGGCCGCTCTCGTACAGCGCCTTGGAGAGGAAGCCGTACAGGACGCGCTCGGTCTCCTCGTCGGTGAACGTCTCCTTGGTGGCCTTGTCCTTGACCAGTTCGATGCCGTAGAAGAAGCCGTTGCCCCGGACGTCGCCGACGATCGGCAGGTCGTGCAGCTTCTGCAGCGTGGTGAAGAAGGCGTTCTCGTTGTCGAGGACGTGCTGGTTGAGGCCTTCCCGCTCGAAGATGTCGAGGTTGGCGAGGCCGACCGCCGCGGAGACCGGGTGGCCGCCGAAGGTGTAGCCGTGCAGGAAGGTGTTGTCGCCCTCGTAGAACGGCTCGGCGAGCTTGTCCGAGATGATGCAGGCGCCTATCGGGGAGTAGCCCGAGGTCATGCCCTTGGCGCAGGTGATCATGTCCGGCACGTAGCCGAACTTGTCGCAGGCGAACATCGTGCCGAGCCGGCCGAAGGCGCAGATGACCTCGTCGGAGACGAGCAGCACGTCGTACTTGTCGCAGATCTCGCGCACGCGCTGGAAGTAGCCGGGCGGGGGCGGGAAGCAGCCGCCCGCGTTCTGCACGGGCTCCAGGAAGACGGCGGCGACAGTGTCCTCGCCCTCGAAGAGGATCTCCTGCTCGATCTGGTCCGCGGCCCAGCGGCCGAAGGCCTCCGGGTCGTCGCCGAAGAGCGGGGCGCGGTAGATGTTGGTGTTCGGCACCTTGTGCGCTCCGGGCACCAGCGGCTCGAAGGGGGCCTTGAGCGCCGGCAGGCCGGTGATGGACAGGGCGCCCTGCGGGGTGCCGTGGTAGGCGACCGCGCGCGAGATGACCTTGTACTTGGTCGGCTTGCCCTTGAGCTTGAAGTACTGCTTCGCCAGCTTCCACGCGGTCTCGACGGCCTCGCCGCCGCCGGTGGTGAAGAAGACCTTGTTGAGGTCGCCCGGGGCGTAGTCCGCGAGGCGCTCGGCCAGTTCGACGGCCTTCGGGTGGGCGTAGGACCACACCGGGAAGAAGGCCAGCTCCTGCGCCTGCTTGTAGGCGGCCTCCGCGAGCTCGTGACGTCCGTGGCCGGCGTTCACCACGAACAGGCCGGACAGCCCGTCGAGGTAGCGCTTGCCCTGGTCGTCGAAGATGTAGGTGCCCTCGCCACGCACGATGGTGGGAACGGGCGCGTTCTCGTAGTCCGACATGCGGGTGAAGTGCATCCACAGGTGGTCGTACGCGGTCCGGCTGAGGTCCTTGCTCACGGCTATCGGGTTCCCCACATATAGGTCTGCTTCTTGAGCTTGAGGTAGACGAAGCTCTCGGTGGAGCGCACTCCGGGAATGGCCCGGATGCGTTTGCTGATCGTCTCCAGCAGGTGGTCGTCGTCCTCGCAGACGATCTCCACCATCAGGTCGAAGGAGCCCGCGGTCATCACCACGTACTCGCACTCGGCCATGGCCGACAGGGCCTCCGCGACGGGATCGAGGTCGCCCTCGACGTTGATCCCGACCATCGCCTGCCGTCTGAATCCCACAGTGAGCGGATCGGTGACGGCGACGATCTGCATCACGCCCTGGTCGAGCAGCTTCTGGACGCGCTGACGCACGGCCGCCTCGGAGAGGCCGACGGCCTTGCCGATCGCGGCGTACGGACGACGCCCGTCCTCCTGGAGCTGTTCGATGATTGCGAGGGACACGGCATCGACCGTTGAGGACGACCCGTTCCCGGTCCTGGAGTCTGCGCTGCGGCTGGCCACGGAGCCACTGTGCACCGGGACTCGTCTGTCTCGCAACCCTCAATCGATGAAATTCGTTGTCGAGAGACCCGAATCTCACTGAATCCGAAGTTCACGGCGGTTGGGTATGTCGAAAGCGTTACCCGTGCGACTACGCTGGGCGTCTCACCCATTGGACTTCAGAGCAGGAGGGCCGGCTGTGACCACCGAGGTGCGCCGTCTGCGCAACTACATCAACGGAGAGTTCCGCGACGCCGCCGACGGGCGGACCATCGACGTGGTCAACCCGGTGACGGAAGAGGTCTACGCGACGTCCCCGCTCTCCGGTGCCGCCGACGTCGACGCCGCCATGGCAGCCGCCGCCGCGGCCTTCCCCGCCTGGCGCGACGTCACCCCCGCCGAGCGCCAGCGCGCCCTGCTGAAGATCGCGGACGCCTTCGAGGAGCGCGCGGAGGACCTCATCGCGGCCGAGTCGGAGAACACCGGCAAGCCGGTCGGGCTCACCCGCACCGAGGAACTCCCGCCGATGGTCGACCAGATCCGTTTCTTCGCGGGTGCCGCCCGGCTGCTGGAGGGCCGCTCGGCCGGCGAGTACATGGAGGGGCTGACCTCCATCGTCCGCCGCGAGCCGGTCGGGGTCTGCGCCCAGGTCGCGCCGTGGAACTACCCGATGATGATGGCCGTCTGGAAGTTCGCCCCGGCGCTCGCCGCGGGCAACACCGTGGTGATCAAGCCGTCCGACACCACGCCGGCCTCCACCGTGCTGATCGCGGAGATCATCGGGCAGATCCTGCCCAAGGGCGTCTTCAACGTCATCTGCGGCGACCGCGACACCGGCCGTGCGATGGTGGAGCACAAGACCCCCGCGATGGCCTCCATCACCGGTTCGGTCCGGGCCGGCATGCAGGTCGCCGAGTCCGCCGCGAAGGACGTCAAGCGGGTCCACCTGGAGCTCGGCGGCAAGGCGCCGGTCGTCGTGTTCGAGGACACCGACATCGCCAAGGCCGTCGAGGACATCTCGGTCGCCGGCTACTTCAACGCCGGCCAGGACTGCACGGCCGCCACCCGGGTGCTGGTCCACGAGTCCATCCACGACGAGTTCGTCACCGCGCTGGCCAAGGCCGCCGCCGACACGAAGACCGGGCAGCCGGACGACGAGGACGTGCTCTACGGCCCGCTCAACAACGCCAACCAGCTCGCCCAGGTCAGCGGCTTCATCGAGCGCCTCCCCGCCCACGCCAGGGTCGAGGCGGGCGGCCACCGCGTCGGCGAGAAGGGCTACTTCTACGCCCCGACCGTCGTCTCCGGCCTCAGGCAGGACGACGAGATCATCCAGCACGAGGTCTTCGGCCCGGTCATCACCGTCCAGTCGTTCAGGGACGAGGCGCAGGCGCTGGAGTGGGCCAACGGCGTCGAGTACGCCCTGGCCTCCTCGGTGTGGACCAAGGACCACGCCCGTGCCATGCGGATGTCCAAGAACCTCGACTTCGGCTGCGTGTGGATCAACACCCACATCCCGCTCGTGGCCGAGATGCCGCACGGCGGGTTCAAGAAGTCCGGCTACGGCAAGGACCTCTCCGCGTACGGCTTCGAGGACTACACCCGGATCAAGCACGTCATGACCTCCCTCGACGGCTGACACCCGTCGGCGGACCCTCGCTCCATGGATACGGATACGGCCCGCGGGCGCACTGTGCGAGTGCCCGGGGGCCGTATCCGTGTCTCCGGGGGCGGGTATCCGTGCCTGCCGGGGCGGTATCCGCGCTCGCGGGGGCCGCCCGCCCTCGACAGGGTGTGCGCGGCGGGCGGCCACCGCTGGACGGTTGGTCCATTGCCCGCCCTGCCCCCCGACGGGCATCCTGCGCAGGTGCGAGCAATCCCGAAGAACCCCATGTCCCGCCGGTCCCTGCTCCGCGCCCTCGGGGCGGGGGCGGCCGGTGCCACGCTGGCCGGCTGCGGAGTGCCCGCCGCCTATGTGAAGCCGGGTGACCGGGCCGGGCGCGACTCCTCCGCCAGTGACCACACCCTGCACTTCGCCAACTGGCCGCTCTACATCGACACCGACGACGAGAACCAGTCGAAGCGGCCCACCCTGGACGCCTTCAGCAAGCGCACCGGGATCTCCGTCACGTACACCGAGGAGATCAACGACAACGACGAGTTCTTCGGGAAGATCAGCCCCGCGCTGATGAACCACCAGCAGACCGGGCGCGACCTCATCGTCATCAGCGACTGGATGGCCGCCCGGTTCGTCCGGCTCGGCTGGGTCCAGGAGATGGACCGGGCCAAGCAGCCCAACGTGGCGAAGTACCTCGATCCGCAGCTGCGCTCGCCCGCCTTCGACAAGGGCCGCACCCACAGCGTCCCCTGGCAGTCCGGGATCACCGGCATCGCGTACAACCGCAAGCGGCTGGGCCGCGAGATCAAGCACCTGAGCGACCTGTGGGCGCCCGATCTGCGCGGCAAGGTGACGCTGCTCTCCGGGCTCGACGAGTCCTTCGCGCTGCTGATGCAGGGCAACGGCGTCGACATCACCCGCTGGAAGCGCGACGACTTCTACGACATCTGCGACCAGGTGGAGAAGCTGGTGAAGACGAAGCACATCCGCCGCTTCACCGGCAACGACTACATCAAGGACCTCTCCACCGGGGACGTGCTCGCCTGCCAGGCCTACTCCGGCGACGTCATCCAGCTCCAGGCGGACAACCCGGAGATCGAGTTCGTCGTGCCGGAGGAGGGCGCCGAGCTCTGGGCGGAATCACTCATGATCCCCAACCTCGCCCACCACAAGCGCAACGCGGAGAAGCTCGTCGACTACTACTACGAGCCCGAGGTCGCCGCCGAACTGGCGACCTGGGTCAACTACGTCTGCCCGGTCCCGGCCGCCCGCGAGGTGCTGGCCTCATCCAAGGACGAGGAGACCGCCGCACTCGCGGAGGACCCGCTGATCTTCCCCGACGACGCCATGCGCAAGCGGCTCGCGATCGCCCGCGACATCACCTCCGAGGAGCGCACCGGGTTCGCCAAGAAGTGGAACTCCATAGTCGGGTTGTGAGGGAACCGCCCCGATCGCCTGTGGCCAGGGCTTTCGTCGGTCACTGACGGCCAGGAACCGGCATCACGCGGAATGCGCGTGGTGCCGGTTCTTCGTGGTGCGGCCCGGCTCTCTTCCCGCTGCGCCTGGGCGACAGTTGGTTGTTTCAACGCGCTGTCGAAAATTTGCAATATCTGAGCGACATCTTGTGTTCACGTGTCCGTGATGCTTGAGTGACAGGCGCTTCCCCCGCCCCCCCACCTCCCCCACCGGGAAGCACCAGTCACAGCAGAAATGGAGTGTCATGCGCACGTCATCCCCCACGCGCAGTTCGTATGTCCTCGCCGTCGCGGTCGCCCTCGTGGGCACGGTCATCGGCGTCACCGGCCAGGCCTCCGCCCAGCGGGCCCCGGAGCCGAGAGCGGTGGCCGCGGCCGGCGCCACCCTCCCGTTCAGCTCCACGGAGGCGGAGTCCGCCTCCACCACCGGCCAGAAGATCGGCCCCGACTACACCCAGGGCACCCTCGCCTCCGAGGCGTCGGGCCGGCAGGCGGTGCGGCTGAGCAGCGGGCAGAGCGTCGAGTTCACCCTCGACCGGGCCGCCAACGCGGTGAACGTCGCCTACAACGTGCCCGACGGGCAGAGCGGTTCGCTCGCCGTCTACGTCAACGGCACCAAGCTCGACGCGTCGCTGGCCGTCACCTCCAAGTACAGCTACGTCGACACCCCCTGGATCGCCGGCGCGAAGACCCACCACCTCTT
The DNA here is from genome assembly GCF_041435055.1 of Streptomyces sp. NBC_00341. Lineage (NCBI taxonomy): Bacteria > Bacillati > Actinomycetota > Actinomycetes > Kitasatosporales > Streptomycetaceae > Streptomyces > Streptomyces sp. NBC_00341. The sequence goes on from NZ_CP108002.1 coordinate 6,583,493, forward strand.
CGACAACGCCCGGCTCCTGCTCGGCCGCGACGTGCAGGCGGGCGACAAGGTGAAGCTGGAGGCCGCCGGCACCGAGGTCACCGTCGACGTGGCCGACTTCGAGCAGGTGGACGAGCCCGCCACCGCCCCCTCCGGCGCGGTCTCCGTCGTCGACAAGGGCGCCGACGCCACCGGACAGCAGGACTCCACCCAGGCCTTCCGCGACGCGATCACCGAGGCCAGGGCAGGCGGCGGCACGGTGTGGATCCCGGTGGGTGACTTCAAGCTGGACTCCGAGCTGAGCGGCGTCGAGAACGTGACGATCCAGGGCGCGGGCAGCTGGCACTCGGTCGTGCACGCCTCCCGGTTCATCAACCAGAGCAGCTCCGCGGGCAAGGTCACCATCAAGGACTTCGCGGTCGTCGGAGAGGTCACCGAGCGGGTCGACAGCAACCCGGACAACTTCGTCAACGGCTCCCTCGGCCCGGACTCCCGGGTCAGCGGCATGTGGCTGCAGCACCTCAAGGTCGGGCTCTGGCTGACCGGCAACAACGACAACCTGGTCGTCGAGAACAACCGCATCCTCGACACCACCGCGGACGGACTGAACCTCAACGGCAGCGCCCACGGCGTGCAGGTGCGCGACAACTTCCTGCGCAACCAGGGCGACGACTCGCTCGCCATGTGGTCGCTGAACGCCGCCGACACCGACTCGACCTTCGCGAACAACACCATCTCCCAGCCCAACCTGGCGAACGGCATCGCCATCTACGGCGGCAGCGACATCACCGTCAAGGACAACCTGATCAGCGACACCAACGCGCTGGGCAGCGGCATCGCCATCTCCAACCAGAAGTTCGCCGACCCGTTCTTCCCCCTCGGCGGCACCATCACCGTCTCCGGGAACACCCTCGTGCGCACCGGGGCCGTCAACCCCAACTGGGGCCACCCGATGGGTGCGCTGCGGGTGGACGCGTACGACAGCGCCATCGAGGCGAACGTGAACATCACCGGCACCACCATCACGGACAGCCCCTACAGCGCCTACGAGTTCGTCTCGGGCGGCGGTACCGGCAAGGACGTCAAGAACGTGACCGTCGACGGGTCGGCCGTCGACGGCGTCGGCACGGTCGTCGTGCAGGCCGAGACGCCCGGCGCCGTGACGATGTCGAACGTCACCGCCACCGGGACCGGCGCGGCAGGCGTATACAACTGCCCCTACCCCGAGGGCTCCGGCACCTTCACGCTCACCGACGGCGGCGGCAACACCGGCTGGGACACCACCTGGGACGACTGCTCCGCCTGGCCCGAGCCGGACAGCGGCAACTAGCGACACCTCCCCACACGCACCACCCCCCCCCCACACGCACCACCCCCCACCGAGAGGAATGCACACTGTGACAAGGAGAGACTGGAGCCGGCCGGGCATCGCCGTCGCACTCGGCGCCGCCCTGACCGCCGCATGGCTCGTACCGGCCGCCCACGCGGCGCCGGTGGCCCCCGAGACATCCGCCGCCGCGGCAGCCCGCGGCGCGTCTTCCCCGTTCGCCGAGTACGAGGCGGAGGACGGCAGCTACGACGGAACCCTGCTGGAGACGGACGCCACCCGCACCTTCGGGCACACCAACTTCGCCACCGAGTCCTCGGGCCGCAAGTCGGTACGCCTCGACTCCACGGGCCAGTACGTGGAGTTCACCTCGGCCGGCAGCACCAATTCCATCGTCGTCCGCAACTCCATCCCCGACGCGCCGGGCGGCGGCGGCCAGGACAAGACGCTGAGCCTCTACGCCGACGGCACGTTCGTACAGAAGCTGGACCTGTCGTCCAAGCACAGCTGGCTGTACGGCAGCACGGACGACCCGGAAGGCCTGACGAACAACCCCGGCGGCGACGCGCGGCGGCTGTTCGACGAGTCGCACGCGCTGCTCGACAAGACCTACCCCGAGGGCACCACCTTCCGGCTCCAGCGGGACGCCGGTGACGACGCCGCGTACTACGTCGTCGACCTGGTCGACCTGGAGCAGGTGGCGCCGCCCGCGAGCAAGCCCGCCGAGTGCACCTCGATCACCGAGTACGGTGCGGTGCCCGACGACGGGAAGGACGACACCGACGCGATCCAGGCGGCCGTCACCGCCGACCAGAACGGCGAGATCGACTGCGTGTGGATTCCGGCCGGGCAGTGGCGCCAGGAGCAGAAGATCCTCACCGACGACCCGCTGGACCGGGGCCAGTACAACCAGGTGGGCATCAGTGACGTCACGATCCGGGGCGCCGGGATGTGGCACTCGCAGCTGTACACGCTGACCGCGCCGCAGGACGCGGGCGGCATCAACCACCCGCACGAGGGGAACTTCGGCTTCGACATCGACGACAACACCCAGATCTCGGACATCGCGATCTTCGGTTCGGGCACCATCCGGGGCGGTGACGGCAACGCCGAGGGCGGAGTCGGTCTCAACGGCCGCTTCGGCAAGGACACCAAGATCAGCAACGTCTGGATCGAGCACGCCAACGTCGCCACCTGGGTCGGCCGCGACTACAGCAACATCCCTGAGCTGTGGGGCCCCGGCGACGGACTCGAATTCACCGGGATGCGCATCCGCAACACCTACGCGGACGGCATCAACTTCACCAACGGCACCCGCAACTCCTCCGTCACCGACTCGTCCTTCCGCAACACCGGGGACGACTCGCTGGCGGTGTGGGCGAGCAAGTACGTCAAGGACCCCTCGGTCGACGTCGGCCACGACAACGTCTTCAGCAACAACACGATCCAGCTGCCCTGGCGGGCCAACGGCATCGCGGTCTACGGCGGCTACGGCAACAAGATCGAGAACAACATCGTCTCCGACACCATGAACTACCCCGGGATCATGCTGGCCACCGACCACGACCCGGTGCCCTTCTCCGGGGAGACCCTGATCGCGAACAACGGGCTCTACCGCACCGGCGGCGCGTTCTGGAACGAGGACCAGGAGTTCGGCGCGATCACCCTGTTCGCCCAGGGCTCCGGCATCCCCGGTGTCACCATCCGTGACACCGATATCGAGGACTCGACGTACGACGGCATCCAGTTCAAGACCGGCGGCGGCGAGGTCCCGGACGTCAAGATCAGCAACGTGAACATCTCCGGGTCCGCCAACGGTTCCGGCATCCTCGCCATGGGCGGCGCGCGGGGCAGCGCCACGCTCACCGATGTGACGATCAGCGGCTCGCGTGACGGGGACGTGACTGTCGAACCCGGATCCCAGTTCGTGATCAACGGGGCTCCGGCGCGGTCCTCCACCGAGGAACGGGGGAGTGGACAGGGCCGGTAGCGGCTCGCGGCGCGGGCTCCTCGCCCCGCCGCTGCCACCGGGCCGCCCGGATCCGCGTACCGGATCCGGGCGGCCCGGTGGCGTCGCGTGCGCCCCGCTCACTCCGGGTCCGGCGCCCCGAACGCCGCCACCATGATGTTCATCGCCGTGGCGTTCATGGCCGCGCCCTTCGCGTCCGTCGCGTTGACGCTGTAGACGAGCGTCCGCGACAGGCCGGGGGTGGCGGCGATGGCCGTGTTGTAGCCCCAGCGGCCGCCCGTCTTGCCCCACACCTCGCGGCCGCCCAGCCTGATCACCGACAGACCCGCGCTGTACGCGGCGGGCCTGCCCGTGCCGTACTCGCGCACCGACGCGTCCGGCAGCGTGAACATCTCCCGGAGCAGCGGCCCCCGCACCACCCGGCCGCCGAACAGCGCCCGGGTGAAGCGCTCCAGATCGGCGGTCGTCGAGATCAGGTCCCCCGCCGCCCACGCGTCGGTCGCCCCCCACACCGTGACGTCACGCAGCTCGCCGGACGTGCCGAAGACCTGGTAGCCGTGGTTGTGCGGTCCTCTGACCGCCGGATCGGTGCCGGGGAAGTAGGTGTCCGCCAGCCGCAGGGGCTTCAGGACGCGGCGGGAGACCTGCGAGGCGTACGTGTCCCCGGTGACCCGCTCGATCAGCAGGCCCGCCACGGTGTAGCCGATGTTGTCGTAGTGCTGCTGCGTGCCGGGTGCGAAGTCCGGTTCGAGCGCGGTCGCGTCGCGCACGGTCGCCGCCGGATCCTGCACGTCGAAGCGGTGCGCGTACCAGTCCTCCAGGGTGTCGCCGTTGCCCGGATCGGGGGACGGGATGCCGCTCGTGTGGTTCAGCAACTGCCGCACGGTGACCTGCCCGTACGCCGCCGGGATCAGGTCCGGCAGGTAGTGCCGGGCCGACCGGTCCAGGCCGAGCTTCCCCTCGCCGGCCAGTTGCAGCACCACGGCCGCCGTGAAGACCTTGGTGACCGAGCCGACCCGGAAGCGCCCGTCCGGGTCCGCCGGGCGGCCGGGGGCCAGATCGTGGACGCCGGAGCTGCCCCGCCAGGCGCCGTCGGTGCCGCTGACCCGGACCAGCGCGGCCGTCGCGTCGTCCGCCGGGAGCCCGCTGATCGCGGCCCGCAGCGCCTCGGCGTCCGGTGCCTGGGTGGTGGACGGGCCGCTGGACGGGCGGGCGGCCGGGCCGGCGGTGGGGTGCGCGCCCGCCGGGACGCGAGCCCCGGCGGAGGCGGGTGCGACGGTTGCCCCGGCGATGCCGAGGACCAGGGCTGTGGCGAGGGCGATGCGTGTGGTGCGGGTGTTCACGGCCGGTGCCTCCGAGGTGTGGAATCCGTAACTTGCTGCGGAATCCATCCTGTTGATCCGGGCACCCGGGCGGATCGCCCGGCCGGGCGATCCCCGGCACCGGGATTCCTCACCCGCGCGGGGGAGCCGTGGCCGTCTCTCCCTCCGGCGAGGGAGTGACGACACCGCACTCGTACGCACAGATCACGGCCTGGATCCGGTCGCGCAGCCCCAGCTTGGACAGCACATTGCCGACATGGGTCTTCACCGTGTGCTCGCTCACCACCAGCGCGGCCGCGATCTCCGCGTTCGACAGACCGCGCGCCAGAAGCAGCAGCGTCTCGCGCTCCCGGCCGGTCAGCACGTCCAGGCGCGCCGACGGCACGACCGCCGGGGCGGCCGGGCGCGAGGTGTACTCGGCGATCAGCCGGCGTGCCACCGACGGTGCGAGCAGCGACTCACCGGCCGCCACCACCCGCACCGCGTGCACCAGGTCGTCGCGGCGCACATCCTTCAGCAGGAAGCCGCTCGCCCCCGCGCGCAGCGCCTCGAAGACGTACTCGTCGGAGTCGAAGGTCGTCAGCATGACCGTCCGGCAGCCGCTCCGCGCGCTGATCGCGCGGCACGCCTCGATGCCGTCCGTGCCGGGCATCCGGATGTCGAGCAGCGCCACCTCCGGCGCCAGCCGCCGTACCGCCTCCACCGCCTGCGCACCGTCACCCGCCTCCGCCACCACCTCGATGTCCGGCTGCGCGTCCAGGATCATCGCGAAACCGCTGCGCACCAGCTCCTGGTCGTCCGCCACCACCACACGGATCGTCAACGCCCCACCCCTGCCCTTCTGTCCGGTGCCGTCCCCGGAATCGTCACCCGCACCTCGAACCCCCGCCCGCCCGGCCCCGGACCGGTGCGTGCCGTGCCGCCGTGTGCGGCGGCGCGTTCCCGGATGCCGACCAGCCCCAGACCGGTGCCGGTCCCGGGGCCGTGCCCGTCGTCGGTGACCGTCAGGGTCAGCTCCTCGGAGCCGTGGTCCAGCCGGATCCGGACGGTCTCCGCGTCCGCGTGCCTGACCACGTTGGTCAGGGCCTCCTGCACCATCCGGTAGACGGTCGTCTCGACGGCCGGCCCCGGTGTCCGCGGCGCTCCCGTCACCTCGTACGACACCGCGAGGCCGCTGCCGCGCACCCGCTCGACGAGCCCCGGCAGTCCGGCCAGCGCCGGCTGCGGCCGGCGCGGCGCACCGCCGGGACCCTCGTCCTCGCGCAGCACGCCGAGCATGCGGCGCAGTTGCACCATGGCGTCGCGGCCCGTCTCCGAGATCGCGTCGAACGCGGCCTCCGCCCGGTCCGGTGCCGTACGCACCGCCACCGGTCCTGCCTCCGCCTGCACGATCATCAGGCTCACCGCATGGGACAGGATGTCGTGCATCTCCCGGGCGATCCGGGCCCGTTCGCGGGCCGCGGCCTGCTCCGCCTCGATCCGGTGCGTCAGCTCCAGCTGGCGGGCGCGGTCCTCCACCGCACGCAGATACGCCTTCCGGGTCACGGCGAGCCGGCCGAAGGCGTAGGCCGCGGCGAACACGAACAGGGAGAAGAGCAGCTCCCGCAGGTCGGTGCTGTCGAGCCCGGTCGACGCCAGCACCGCGACCGCCGTGACCAGCGCGATGGCGATCCGTTTCGGCGGCGAGGAGAGCTCGGCGACGGTGTAGAACGCCACCAGCCCGGTGTACGGGAGCGGCTGGCCCGGCCCGTCGACGGCGAACTTGTACAGGCCGCCGGCCGCGAGCACGGCGATGAGCACCGTGACGGGCGCCCGGCGGCGGGCGATCAGCGGCAGCACCAGCAGGGTCGTCAGCCCGTACGACGTCCACGTCGCCGTCGGCAGCTCCGGCGCGCGCGGCACGACGAACGGCATCGTGACGGCCGCCTGCACCAGCAGGGCGATGAGCAGATCGACGGTGAAAGGCCCGGCCGTGAGGGCCCTGACGTCACGTACGCGCACCGGGCGCCCTCAGCGCTTTCTGGCCACGGCGCCGAACTGGGCGACCTCGGCCGCCCGGGTGCCGGGCGCCGGGCGCCAGTGCGCGCAGGACACGATGCCCGGCTCGACGAGGTCGAGGCCGGTCAGGAACGCGGCGAACTCGAAGCGGCTGCGGGCGGTGATCGGAGGCGTGGCGTTCTCGTTCCAGAACCGCATCGCCGCCTCGTTGCCCTCGCCGCCGAGCTCCAGCGTGGGATGGGTGAGGACCAGGTAGCTGCCGGGCGGCACCGCGTCCATCAGCCGCCGGACGATGCGCAGCGCCTCGTCCGTGTCGAGGACGAAGTTGAGGATGCCGAGGAGCATGACCGCGACCGGCCGCTCCAGGTCGAGCGTCCGCCGGGCCGCGCGCAGGATCTGCTCCGGCTCGCGGGCGTCCGCGTCGATGTACTCGCTCGCGCCCTCCGGTGAACTCGTGAGCAGCGAGCGGGCGTGCGCCAGGACGATCGGGTCGTTGTCGACGTACACGACGCGGGCGTCCGGCGCGGTGTGCTGCGCGACCTCGTGGGTGTTGTCCGCGGTCGGCAGCCCCGTTCCGATGTCCAGGAACTGGCCGATGCCCGCGTCACCGGCGAGATACCGCACCGCGCGCCCCAGGAACGCCCGGTCGGCGCGTGCCACCTCTTTGATGCTGGGGTACATGTCGGTGACCCGGTCGCCGACGGCCCGGTCCACCGGGAAGTGGTCCTTCCCGCCGAGCCAGTGGTTCCAGACCCGGGCGTTGTGGGCGACATCGGAACGGACCTGGGCTGGAAGGGAGTTGCGGTGGGGGACGGGCACGTCTGCTCCTCTGGCGCCGGGCCTGGCATCGGGACGATGAGGTGGCGTCCATGATGCCGGACCGATCAAGAGGAGGCGTGGTCCGGGGAGTTGGCGATCAGTTTGCGCAGTACATCGACCCGGTTGGTGGTGATGGAGTCCACGCCGTGCCGCAGCAGCCTGCGCATGGTGCGCCCGGTGTCCGCCGTCCAGGCCGAGACCAGCAGCCCGTCCCGGTGGTTGCGGTCCGCCAGCTCCCGGCTCACCAGGCCGAACCGGTAGTTCAGCCAGCGCGGCCGCACCGCCTCCAGCAGCGCCGCCCGGGGCGGTGCGAGGGTCGTCCAGGTCATCGCGATCTCGGCGGACGGATCGGCGGCCCGTACCCGCAGCATCGCCTCGGGACCCGCGCAGTAGTAGGCCCGCTCGCCGGCCCCGCACTCCCGCACCGTCCCGACGATCTGCCGTACCGAGGTCTCGGTGGAGCCGGGCAGATCGACCATGACGCGGTGCGCCCCGACGGCGAGGAGCGCCTCGCGCAGGGTCGGCACGCCGCCCGCCGTCCGCTCGGTCAGCTCCTGCCGGGTGAGCCGGTCCAGCCGCACGTCATGGCCCCAGAGCCGCTCCAGCGTGGCGTCGTGCAGCAGGACCGGCACCCCGTCCCGGGTGACCCGGACGTCGATCTCGACCGCGTCCGCCCCCCGTTCGAGGGCGGAGCGGATCGAGCGGAGGGTGTTCTCGCGGACGCGGTAGGGATCGCCGCGGTGCGCGACGACGGTGACAGGGGTGGCCATGGGGCCATTGTCACCGCCCGGGGTCACCGGCCGGTGCCCGCCAGCCAACCCGTCGTGTACGTGTCGATCTCCTCGGACAGCTTGCGCTTGCCGGCCGGGTCGAGGAAGGACGCCTCGACGGCGTTCTTCGCGAGCGAGGCGAGCCCCCGCTCGTCGAGGTCGAGGAGGCGGGCGGCCACCCCGTACTCGCTGTTGAGGTCGGTGCCGAACATGGGCGGGTCGTCGCTGTTGATCGTGACCAGCACACCCGCCTTCACCATCTCCTTGACCGGGTGCTCCTCGATGTCCGCCACCGCGCGGGTCGCGATGTTCGACGTGGGGCAGACCTCCAGCGCGATCCGGTGCTCGGCCAGGTGCTCCAGCAGCTTCGGGTCCTGGACGGAGCTGGTGCCGTGGCCGATGCGCTCGGCGCGCAGCGCGGTCAGCGCGTCCCAGACCGTCTGCGGTCCGGTGGTCTCGCCGGCGTGCGGCACGGAGTGCAGGCCCGCCGCGATGGCACGGTCGAAGTACGGCTTGAACTGCGGACGGTCCACCCCGATCTCGGGCCCGCCGAGGCCGAACGAGACCAGCCCCTCCGGCCGCAGGTCGACGGCGAGCCGGGCCGTCTCCTCGGCGGACGCGAGTCCGGCCTCGCCGGGGATGTCGAAGCACCAGCGCAGCACCACGCCCAGTTCGGCCTCCGCCGCCTTGCGCGCGTCCTCTATGGCCTCCATGAAGCCCTGCTCCGGAATGCCGCGCCGGGTCGAGGAGTACGGGGTGACGGTCAGCTCCGCGTAGCGGATGTTCTGCCGTGCCATGTCGCGGGCGACCTCGAAGGTCAGCAGCCGGACGTCCTCCGGGGTGCGGATCAGGTCCACGACCGAGAGGTAGACCTCGATGAAGTGCCCGAAGTCGGTGAAGGAGAAGTAGTCGGCCAGCGCCTCCGGGGCGGTGGGGACCTTGGAGTCGGGGTGTTTCGCGGCCAGTTCCGCGACGATGCGGGGCGAGGCGGAACCGACGTGGTGGACATGCAGCTCGGCCTTGGGCAGCCCCGCGATGAAGGGGTGCAGATCGGACATCGGATCCTCCGGGAGCAGGGGGTGGCGCGGGGCCCGGACATACGTGGGAACCGGGCGGCGGACGGAAGTCATCGTAGGACGCGGGCTGGCCGTAGCATGACGGGCATCACGATGGGGGAGGCCCATGTCAGACAACACAGAGCAGCCCGAGGACGGGGCCGTGTCGCGCGATCCGTGGGCTCCGCCGGACAAAAGGGTGCCGCTGGACAAGAAGAGCACCCCGGACACCCGGCCGCCGGCCGTGCACGACCAGCAGACCGTCACCGCGATGCCGGGCGTCGACGGGCCGCAGGACGCCGCGCCAGGACCCGCGCCCACGGCCGGCTTCGGCCCTCCGGCCGACACGGGGCAGCCGTCCGGCCCGTACGGTCCGGGGGCCGTGCCGCCGCCGCCCGTCGGCCCGAACGGTCCTGGTCAGCAGAGCCCGCCGACCGCCGGCCAGTACGGCTACCCGGTGGGACCGGCCCAGCCGCCCCCCGGCCAGTACGGCTACCCGGCCGCCCCGCAGTACGGCGGCGGCTACCCGGGTTACAGCGGTCAGACGGCGTGGGGTGCGGGGCCCGCGAACGGCATGGGCACGGCGTCGATGGTGCTGGGGATCCTCGCCGTCTGCCTTTTCTGCGTCTACGGGATTCCCAGTCTCGTCCTGGGCGCGCTCGCGCTGATCTTCGGCATCATCGGCCGCAAGCGGGCCTCGCGCGGGGAGGCGGACAACGGCGGCCAGGCGCTGGCCGGGCTCATCCTGGGGTCCATAGGCATAGCCATCGGCGTCGTCATCATCGGCGGCCTCATCTGGGTCTTCGCCACGCACGCGGATGAGTTCGACGACAACTACAACGACGGCGACACCTACGGGACGTCCCTGGTCATCGAGGACGCGCGATGACCCTGGCCCCGGGTGCCCCGGGCGGCGCCCGGTAAGCAGCCGGGCAGCGGGGCCCGCGGGGGCGTGGAGCACACTCCACGCCCCCGCGGGCCCGTCTCATATGCAGTTCGCGCCGTCGCGCAGCGCGGTCCGCGCGTCCATCAGCGCGAAGCCGAGCAGATTCAGCCCCCGCCAGGCCGCCGGGTCCTCCGCACGCGGATCGTCCGCAGCGAGTCCGATGCCCCAGATCCGGTCCATCGGACTCGCCTCGACGAGCACCCGCTCACCCGTGCCGAGCAGGAACTTCCCCAGCGCCGGATCCTGGCCGAACTTGTGGACGCTGCCCGACACCACCAGCCCGTACCGCTCGCGCTCCCAGACCGCGTCGTCGAAACCGCGGACCAGCCGGCCCGTCTTCTTCGCCTCGGCCGGGCTCTTCGCCGCCACCGCACGGGTCTCCGCCTCCGCGTCACCGAACAGCCGCGCCTTGCCGGCCATCATCCAGTGCTCGGCAGAGGCGTACTCCACCCCGTCGACCGTGAACGGCGACGGCCACCACTGACTCAGGCAGCTCGCCCCGATCTCCCCGTCGGCCCGCGGCCGGTGCCCCCAGAACCTCAGATACTTCACGCGCTCGCCCCGCCCGGCCCGCACCATGAGGTCTTCCATGTGTTCCATGACACGTGAGTCTGGCATCCGCCACTGACACTACGTACGGGGAATTCCGCACTGACGCGACACATGGTCGACAGATTCCGTTGCGTAACCAAAAGGCAACAACGGAATCACTTGTTGGGCTCCGTCCCCTCTGCCAGGATCGGCACTCAAATCGAGCAGGAGCTACGCCGCCCCGCACTCCGGGAACAGCGGCGGAGGAGAGCGTGATGGGCAACAGCTTCCAGGTACAGGACCGCTTCGCGGACGGCGCGCAGTACATCGGCGGAAGACTGCGACCCGGCACATCGGGACGCAGCCACGACGTGGTGAACCCCGCCACGGGCAAGACCGTCCACAGCTACGAGCTGGCCGGCACCGCCGACGTCGACGCGGCCGTCGCCGCCGCACGCGCGGCCTTCCCCGGCTGGTCCGGAGCAACCCCGGCCGAGCGCTCTGAGGCGATGCACCGGTTCGCCGCGGTCCTCGCCGAGCAGGCGGACGACTTCGCGTACGCGGAGTCCCTCCAGTGCGGCAAGCCGGTCAAGCTCTCCACCGAGTTCGACGTGCCCGGCACCGTCGACAACGCGTCCTTCTTCGCGGGCGCCGCCCGCCACCTGGAAGGCAAGTCCGCCGCCGAGTACTCCGGTGACCACACCTCGTACGTACGGCGCGAGGCGATCGGCGTCATCGGCTCCATCGCCCCCTGGAACTACCCGCTCCAGATGGCCGCCTGGAAGGTCCTCCCGGCCGTCGCCGCCGGCAACACCATCGTCCTGAAGCCCGCCGAGATCACCCCGCTGACCTCGCTGATGTTCGCGCAGGCGGCCACAGAGGCGGGCATCCCGGACGGTGTGATCAACATCGTCAACGGCGCGGGCAAGGACGCCGGTGAACACCTCGTCGGCCACCCCGACGTCGTGATGACCTCCTTCACCGGCTCCACCGCCGTCGGCAAGCGGGTCGCGGAGATCGCCACCTCCACCGTCAAGCGCCTCCACCTCGAGCTCGGCGGCAAGGCCCCCTTCGTCGTCTTCGACGACGCCGACCTCGAAGCCGCGGTCCACGGAGCGGTCGCCGGCTCCCTCATCAACACCGGCCAGGACTGCACGGCGGCCACCCGCGCCTACGTCCAGCGCCCGCTGTACGACGCCTTCGTCCAGGGCGTCGCGGAGCTGATGGCGACCGTCCGGGTGGGCGACCCGTTCGCCCCGGACACCGACCTGGGCCCGCTGATCAGCCACGCCCAGCGCGACCGGGTCGCCGCGTTCGTCGAGCGGGCCCGCGCCTACGCCACCGTCGTCACCGGCGGCGAGGCCCCCGGCGGCGAACTGGCCGACGGCGCCTACTACCGGCCGACCCTGATCGCCGGAGCCGCCCAGGACAGCGAGATCGTCCAGGCCGAGATCTTCGGCCCGGTCCTGGTCGTGCTGCCCTTCGACACCGACGACGAAGGCATCGCGCTCGCCAACGACACCCCGTACGGGCTCGCAGCCTCCGCCTGGACCCGCGACCTGTACCGGGCCAATCGCGCCACCCGCGAGATCAAGGCGGGCTGCGTCTGGATCAACGACCACATTCCGATCATCAGCGAGATGCCGCACGGCGGATACAAGGCCAGCGGCTTCGGCAAGGACATGTCGTCGTACTCCTTCGAGGAGTACACGCAGGTCAAGCACGTCATGTACGACAACACGGCGGTCGCCCGCAAGGACTGGCACCGCACGATCTTCGGGGACCGATAACCCGGCCGGTCCGGCCGCACACCCACCCGAAAGGGCAACGCGCATGGAGCAGTACGAGCCCGAGCGTCTCTCCGCGGCCCAGCTGGCCGCGATGCGTCGCACTCTGACCAGCGGCAGGGGAGCACTCACCCGCCGATCACTGCTGCGCGCCTCCGGTACCGGCGCGCTCACACTCGGCGGGCTGGGCGTGCTCAGCGCGTGCGGAATCCCTCCCGCCAAGCGGGAGGAGGACGCCGCGGCCGCCTCCGACGACCACTCGGCCAAGGAGAAGCAGGTCAACTTCTCCAACTGGACCGAGTACATGGACGTCACCGACGACGGCAAGCACCGGCCCACTCTGGAGCAGTTCACCGAGCGGACCGGGATCAAGGTCAAGTACACCGAGGACATCAACGACAACGTCGAGTTCTTCGGCAAGATCAAGCCGCAGCTCGCGGCGGGCCAGGACACCGGCCGCGACATCATCTGCGTCACGGACTGGCTGGCCGCCCGCATCGTCCGGCTCGGCTGGGCGCAGAAGCTCGACCCCTCGAACCTGCCGCACGCCTACGCCAACCTCTCGGCCCAGTTCCGCTCCCCCGACTGGGACCCCGGCCGCGCCTACTCCTACCCCTGGGCCGGCATCCCCACGGTCATCGCCTACAACGCCAAGGCGACCGGCGGCCGCAGGATCGACTCCGTCAGCCAGCTGCTCGACGACCCGAAGCTCAAGGGCCGGGTCAGCTTCCTCTCGGAGATGCGCGACTCCATCGGCATGACCCTGCTCGACATGGGCAAGGACCCCGCCACCTTCACCGACGCCGACTACGACGCCGCGATCGGCCGGATCCAGAAGGGCGTCGACCGCAACCAGATCCGCCGGTTCACCGGCAACGACTACACCGCGGACCTCGACAAGGGCGACATCGCCGCCTGTGTCGCCTGGGCCGGCGACATCATCCAGCTCCAGGCCGGCAACCCGGACATCAAGTACGCGATACCCGCCGCCGGCTACGTCATATCCAGCGACAACATGCTGGTCCCGGTGAAGGCACGGCACAAGACCAACGCCGAGAAGCTCATGGACCACTACTACCGGCCGCCGGTCGCCGCCGAGCTCGCCGCGTACATCAACTTCGTCTGCCCGGTCGACGGCGTCCGCGAGGAACTCGCCAAGATCGACCGGTCGATGGCCGACAACCCGCTGATCCTCCCGGACAAGAAGATGGCGGCCGCCTCGCACGCCTTCCGGTCCCTGACCGCCGAGGAAGAGACGGCGTACGAGGAGAAGTTCGCCAAGCTCATCGGCGCCTGACACCGCCCCGTCCCGAAGAACCCCCGATCCCCCTCTGACACCACTGGGACCGCCCTCCATGACACAGCAGCAGACAGGCGGCGATGTCCGCCTCACCGGGATCAGCAAGAGGTACGGCTCCTTCGCCGCCGTCCAACCGCTCGATCTGACCGTCCCGCAAGGTTCCTTCTTCGCGCTGCTCGGCGCGTCCGGCTGCGGCAAGACCACCACCCTGCGGATGATCGCGGGCCTGGAGGAGGCCACCACCGGCACCGTCTCGCTCGGCGGCCGTGACATCACCGCCCTCCCCCCGTACAAGCGGCCCGTCAACACGGTCTTCCAGAGCTACGCGCTCTTCCCGCACCTCGACATCACGGAGAACGTCGCCTTCGGACTGCGCCGGCGCGGCATCAAGTCGGTCAAGAAGCAGGTCGACGACATGCTGGAGCTCGTCCAGCTCGGCGACTTCGCCCGGCGCAAACCGCACCAGCTCTCCGGCGGCCAGCAACAGCGCGTCGCCGTCGCCCGCGCCCTGATCAACCACCCCCAGGTGCTGCTCCTCGACGAGCCGCTCGGCGCCCTCGACCTCAAGCTGCGCCGCCAGATGCAGCTCGAACTCAAGCGCATCCAGACCGAGGTCGGGATCACCTTCGTCCACGTCACCCACGACCAGGAGGAGGCCATGACCATGGCCGACACCGTCGCGGTGATGAACGCGGGCCGGGTCGAGCAGCTGGGCGACCCCGCCGACCTCTACGAGAACCCCCGGACGACGTTCGTCGCCAACTTCCTCGGCACCTCGAACCTCATCGAGGGCGAGGTCGTCTCCACCGGCACCGACATCGTCGTATCGGCCAGTGGCGGGAAGCTGCGGCTGCCCACCGGCCGATGTCCCGCGCCGACCGCGAAGGGCGGCAAGCTGCTCCTCGGTATCCGCCCCGAGAAGATCTCCCTCGCGCACCGCGACGACGCGGACGCGATAGCGGAGGGCCGCAACCGGGTCACCGGCCGGATCGTCGACTCCAGCTTCATCGGCGTCTCCACGCAGTACGTGGTGGAGAGCCCGGCCGGAAAGTCGCTCCAGGTGTACGAGCAGAACGTCGACAGGCGCACGCGGCTCACCCCCGGCGCCGAGGTCGTGCTGCACTGGAACCCCGCGCACACGTTCGGCCTGGACGCCACCCAGGACATCGACGCCGGTGTGGAGACGGTGGAGGACGCGGCGTGAGCGTCACCCAGGAGGCGCCACCCGCTCCCACCGAGGAGCCGAAGGTGCGCAAGCCCTCCACCCGCAAGCGCCTCGTCCCCTACTGGCTGCTGCTCCCCGGCATCCTCTGGCTCGTCGTCTTCTTCGCGCTGCCGCTGATCTACCAGGGGTCGACCTCCGTCCAGACCGGATCCCTGGAGAAGGGGTTCGAGGTCACCTGGCACTTCCAGACGTACTGGGACGCGCTGGCCGACTACTACCCGCAGTTCGTCCGGTCCCTGCTGTACGCGGGCACCGCCACGATCCTGTGCCTGCTGCTCGGCTACCCGCTGGCCTACCTCATCGCGTTCAAGGCCGGGCGCTGGCGCAACCTGGTGCTGGTGCTGGTCATCGCACCGTTCTTCACCAGCTTCCTGATCCGCACGCTCGCCTGGAAGACGATCCTCGCGGACGGCGGCGCGGTCGTCGACGTACTGAACACCCTGCACGTCCTCGACGTCACCAGCTGGCTCGGCTGGACCGAGTCCAACCGGGTGCTGGCCACCCCGATGGCGGTGGTCTGCGGTCTCACGTACAACTTCCTGCCGTTCATGATCCTGCCGCTCTACACCTCGCTGGAGCGGATCGACGGCCGGCTGCACGAAGCGGCCGGGGACCTGTACGCCACCCCCGCCACCACCTTCCGCAAGGTGACGTTCCCGCTCTCGATGCCGGGCGTCGTCTCCGGCACCCTGCTGACCTTCATCCCGGCCAGCGGTGACTACGTGAACGCGGAACTGCTGGGCTCCACCGACACCAAGATGGTCGGCAGCGTCATCCAGACCCAGTTCCTGCGCGTCCTCGACTATCCGACGGCGGCCGCGCTCTCCTTCATCCTGATGGCGGTCGTCCTGATCGCGGTCACTGTCTACATCCGCCGCTCCGGGACGGAGGACCTGGTCTGATGCCCGTACTGCGCTGGCTGCGACGCCATCTGATCGTCATCGCGGGTCTGCTGACCCTCGCCTACATGATCCTGCCGAACATCGTCGTGATGGTGTTCTCCTTCAACAAGCCCAACGGGCGGTTCAACTACTCCTGGCAGCGCTTCTCGCTGGACGCCTGGAAGGACCCCTGCGGGGTGGCCGACATGTGCGGCTCGCTCTCGCTCTCCCTCCAGATCGCCGTCTGGGCCACGGTCGGCGCGACCGTGCTCGGCACGATGATCGCGTTCGCCCTGGTCCGCTACCGCTTCCGGGCGCGCGGCGCGATCAACTCGCTGATCTTCCTGCCGATGGCGATGCCCGAGGTCGTCATGGCCGCGTCCTTGCTCACGCTCTTCCTCAACATGGGCGCGCAGCTGGGCTTCTGGACGATCCTCATCGCGCACATCATGTTCTGCCTCAGCTTCGTGGTGACGGCGGTCAAGGCGCGGGTCATGTCGATGGACCCCAGACTGGAGGAGGCGGCCCGCGATCTGTACGCCGGGCCCGTGCAGACCTTCGTACGGGTGACGCTGCCGATCGCCGCCCCCGGAATCGCCGCGGGAGCGCTGCTCGCGTTCGCGCTCTCCTTCGACGATTTCATCATCACCAATTTCAACGCGGGCTCGACCGTGACCTTCCCCATGTTCGTCTGGGGATCGGCACAGCGCGGCACGCCCGTGCAGATCAACGTCATCGGTACGGCGATGTTCATCATTGCGGTACTGGTGGTTCTCGCCGGCCAGCTGATAGCGAACCGGCGGAAGAACAACGCACGACCCTGAAAGTCTCTAAGGAGTTGGAAAACATGGCCCCAGTTGCCATGAGTACCGCCGCCCAGTCCATCGCCGGCGCCAAGCCGCTGTCGTTCTGGCTGGACGACCCCGGCAGGCCGCAGGCGCTCCCCGCGCTCACCGGCGAGGAGCACTGCGACCTCCTCGTCATCGGCGCCGGATACAGCGGACTGTGGACCGCGCTGCTCGCCAAGGAGCGCGAACCGGAACGCGATGTCGTACTGATCGAGGGGCACGAGACGGGCTGGGCCGCCTCGGGCCGCAACGGCGGATTCTGTGCCGCCTCCCTCACCCACGGCCTGCCCAACGGCCTGGAACGCTGGCCGGACGAGATCGAGAAGCTGGAGGAGCTGGGCGCGCGCAACCTCGACGCCATCGAGGAGGCGGTCGCCCGCTACGGCATCGACTGCGAATTCGAGCGCACCGGCGAGATCGATGTCGCCACCCAGCCCCACCAGCTCGAAGAGCTGCGGGAATGGCACCAGGAGCTGGAGCGGCGCGGCCTCGGCGGCGTCGAGTTCCTCGACGGTGACGCGCTGCGCGCCCATGTCGACTCACCGACATTCCTGGGCGGCCTCTGGGACCGCCGCGGGGTCGCGATGCTGCACCCGGCGAAGCTCGCCTGGGGCCTGAAGCAGGCCTGCCTCGATCTGGGCGTCCGGATCTACGAGCACACCCGGGGCCTGGAGCTGGCCAGAACCGGAACCGGAATGGCGGTCCGGACCCCGGGCGGAAGGGTGCTCGCCCGCCGCGTCGCCCTCGGCACCAACATCTTCCCCTCGCTCGTGAAGCGGGTGCGCCCGTACACCGTCCCGGTCTACGACTACGCGCTGATGACGGAGCCGCTCACCGCCGAACAGCTCGCCGCCATCGGCTGGAAGAACCGGCAGGGACTGGGGGACAGCGCCAACCAGTTCCATTACTTCCGGCTCTCCGCGGACAACCGCATTCTGTGGGGCGGATACGACGCGATCTATCCGTACGGGGGCCGGCTCAGCGCCGCGCTCGACCAGCGGCCGGAAACGTTCCTGAAGCTCGCCGGACAGTTCTTCGAATGCTTTCCGCAATTGGCCGGAGTGCGTTTCACCCATGCCTGGGGCGGCGCGATCGACACCTGTTCCCGGTTCTCCGCGTTCTTCGGCACCGCCCATCAGGGCCGGGTCGCCTATGCCGCCGGATACACCGGACTCGGCGTCGGGGCCACCCGGTTCGGCGCCGAGGTGATGCTCGACCTGCTGGCCGGCGAGGAGACGGAGCGGACCGCGCTGGAGATGGTGCGCAGCAAGCCGATGCCGTTCCCGCCGGAGCCCTTCGCGTGGGCCGGGATCGAGCTGACGAAGCGCTCCCTGGCACGGGCCGACGACAACGGCGGCCACCGCAATCTGTGGCTGCGGACGATGGACCGGCTGGGGCTCGGCTTCGACAGCTGAGCCGGGCGTGACCCAGTTCACTACCGGTTGGTAGCCGAACCCGCGTCATGGATCGGCTCCACCGCGCTCTCTTTCCGTGAACGCACCCGCGACTCGCCGCGGGTGGGATACGGAACGGAGGCGGGTCATGGCTGGCTCGGGGGTCAGGGCAGCGGTCGAGTGGCTTGTGTCGGTGGCACCGGACCCGGCCGCCTGCCGGTGGGAGTGGGAGCGCAATCCCCGGGGGATCGCGCTCCTTCCCGCCGGCCGGCGCTGGGACGTGCTGATTCTGCCGGGGGAGCTGGGCTATCCGACGCTCGATGTGCTCACCCGGCTCATCGACCGGCCGGGGCCGGTCCTCGCCGGCTTCGGTGACGCCCGCATGGGGTTCTTCGTGCCGCCGGGCACCGCGGACCGGTGGATCGGGACGGGGGTGCGGGGCGCCGGCCAGGGGACCTGGATCGTGGTGCCCTACCCGGGGCGGGGCGCCGGCGGGATGCGCTGGCTGATTCCGCCGGACGGTTCGGGCACGCTCACCGACGCCACGCTGCTGGAACTCGCGATGCACGAGGCCGCGGGAGGGGCCGCCTCAGGGGAGATCTAGGGAGCCGGGTGCCAGAGGTCTTGACAACCGGATTGGTCTGGACCATGTTGTGGCCACCCAATTCCCCCCTGCACGGAGGCCGTTGTGGAACGTACGGGACCCCCTGCCCGCATTACCGGACTGCTGGCCGCCTTCACGGCCGCCCTGCTGGCAGCGGGCGGCCTGGCCGCCTCCGCGCCGAGCGCCGCCGCTGCCGACGCCGATCTGGCCCGCAACGGAACCTTCGAGGCCGGTCTGGACGGCTGGAGCTGTACGGGCGGCAGCGGAGCCGTCGTCAGCACCCCGGTGCACGGCGGCACCTCGGCGCTGAAGGCGACCCCGGCCGGCAGCGACTACGCCAAGTGCTCCCAGTCCGTCACGGTCAAGCCCGACTCCACGTACACGCTGAGCACCTGGGTGCAGGGCAGCTACGTCTACCTGGGCGCGGAGGGCACCGGCACGACGGACGTGTCCACCTGGACGCAGTCCGCCGGGGCCTGGCAGAAGCTCACCACCACGTTCAAGACCGGTGCGTCCACCACCTCGGTCAAGGTGTACACGCACGGCTGGTACGGCACCCCCGCCTACTACGCCGACGACCTCAGCCTCGTCGGCCCCGGCGGCGACCCGGTCGCCCTCCCGGCGGTACCGGCGGGCCTCAAGGCCGGCACCGCCACCGCGTCCTCCGTCCCGCTGTCGTGGACGGCCGCCTCCGGCGCCACCGGCTACAACGTCTACCGGGGTGGCATGAAGGTCCTCTCCACCACCGGGACCTCCGCGACCGTGACCGGCCTCGCCGCCTCGACCGCGTACAGCTTCCAGGTCACCGCCACCAACGCGGCGGGGGAGTCCGCCAAATCCGCCGCGGTGCCCGCCACCACCAAGACCGGCGGCAGCGGGGGAGAGGGCGGTGCCGCGCTGCCGGCCCACGCCCTCGTCGGCTATCTGCACTCCAGCTTCGCCAACGGCTCCGGCTACACCCGGATGGCGGACGTGCCCGACTCCTGGGACGTCATCGACCTGGCCTTCGGCGAACCCACCTCCGTCACCTCCGGCGACATCCGCTTCTCGCTCTGCCCGGTGGCCGAGTGCCCGAACGTCGAGTCGGCGGACGAGTTCAAGGCGGCCATCAAGGCCAAGCAGGCCGCCGGCAAGAAGGTGCTGATCTCCATCGGCGGCCAGAACGGACAGGTGCAGCTCGCCACCACCGCCGCCCGTGACACCTTCGTCTCCTCGGTCAGCAAGATCATCGACGAGTACGGCCTGGACGGACTCGACATCGACTTCGAGGGCCACTCGCTCTCGCTGAACACCGGCGACACCGACTTCCGCAGCCCCACCACACCGGTCATCGTCAACCTGATCTCCGCGGTGAAGACGCTCAAGGCCAAGTACGGCGAGAAGTTCGTCCTCACCATGGCCCCCGAGACGTTCTTCGTGCAGCTCGGCTACCAGTACTACGGCTCCGGCCCCTGGGGCGGCCAGGACCCGCGCGCCGGCGCCTACCTCCCGGTGATCCACGCCCTGCGCGACGACCTCACCCTGCTGCACGTCCAGGACTACAACTCGGGCTCCATCATGGGCCTGGACAACCAGTACCACTCGATGGGCGGCGCCGACTTCCACATCGCGATGACCGACATGCTGCTGGCCGGCTTCCCGGTGGCGGGCGACCAGACCAAGGTCTTCCCGGGCCTGCGTCCCGACCAGGTCTCGATCGGACTGCCGGCCTCCACCCAGGCGGGCAACGGCCACACCTCGCCCGCCGAGGTCACCAAGGCGCTGAACTGCCTGACGAAGAAGACGGACTGCGGCTCGTACGCCACCCACGGCACCTGGTCCGGACTGCGCGGACTGATGACCTGGTCGATCAACTGGGACCGCTTCAACAACTGGGAGTTCTCGAAGAACTTCGACGCCTACTTCGGCGGCTGAGCGACAGCGGGATCAGCAGCAGCCCGCACAGGAACCAGCTGCCCAGCACGTCCAGCGGCCAGTGATAGCCGCGCAGCACCAGACCGATGCCCGTCGCCGCCGTCAGCAGGACGGCGGCGACGGGCATCATCCATGAGCGCCGCAGGTACGGCGCGAGCAGCAGCGCCGCCGCCCCGTACGCCGCCGCCGCGGTCGCCGCGTGGCCGGAGGGGTAGTAGCCGGTGGCGTCGGTCAGCGGTCCGGGGCGGGCGATCCAGTCCTTGAGCGGGACGACGAGCAGCGGCACCGCGGCCATCGTGAGCGCCGCGGTGACCGGGGCGCGGCGCTCACCGCGCACCAGTGACCAGACGAGCGCGCAGCCCAGCACCGGGAGCGCGACCTGCGTGTTGCCGAGATCGGCGAGGAATTCGGTGAGCCACCGTGGGCCGTGTCCGACGAGGGCCCGTCCGGTGCGCTCGTCGAGGCTCCGCAGCGGGCCGTCGGCCGCGATCTGCCAGGTGGTGAGCGCGAACAGGGCCAGCAGGCCCGAGACCACGGAAAAGAGAAGAGCCGTCCGTCCCGGAACAGGGGGGGTTGTTCCGGGACGGACGGTCGGACCGGTGTGCCGCGCGCCCCGGGGGGTGTGGGGCGAGCGGCCATCCGATCGGTGAGGAGTTCCGGAGCCCGAGGCTCCAGTGGTGTGCGCGAAGGCACAACCAGGACGGTGCTGGGGGAGCTCCGACCCGGTGTCGCCGGCAGTCCCCTGCGGGCGGGGTGTTTCTCTCATCTGCGCAAACCGTACGTCAGGCGGTGGGGGGTCCGACAGCGGGAACGTTATCCCGCCATCGCCCCCGCACACCTTCTTCACAGGCCCGCACCAGGGCGCCGGGCATCCCCGGAGGAAACACCGCGCCGCCCCGGGGCCCGCACGGGTCAGACTCCGGCGAACGCCTGCTCGATGACGTCGAGGCCCTCGGTCAGCAGGTCCTCCCCGATCACCAGCGGCGGCAGGAAGCGCAGGACGTTGCCGTACGTGCCACAGGTGAGCACCAGCACACCCTCGGAGTGGCAGGCCTTGGCGAGCCCGGCGGCCGCCTCCGGGTTCGGGTCCTTCGTGCCGGACTTCACCAGCTCGATCGCGATCATCGCGCCGCGGCCCCGGATGTCACCGATGATGTCGCCGTTCGGCAGCTTCGCCCGCATCTCGGCGAGGCGGCCCTTCATGACCTCCTCGATGCGCCTGGCCTTCCCGTTCAGGTCCAGCTCGCGCATCGTCTCGATCGCGCCGAGCGCACCGGCGCACGCGACCGGGTTACCGCCGTACGTGCCGCCGAGTCCGCCCGCGTGCGCCGCGTCCATGATCTCGGCGCGGCCGGTCACGGCGGAGAGCGGCAGGCCGCCCGCGATGCCCTTGGCGGTGGTGATCAGGTCGGGGACGATGCCCTCGTCCTCGCAGGCGAACCACTGGCCGGTGCGGCAGAAGCCGGACTGGATCTCGTCCGCGACGAAGACGATGCCGTTGTCCTTGGCGAACCGCGCGATCGCCGGGAGGAAGCCCTTGGCCGGCTCGATGAAGCCGCCCTCGCCGAGCACCGGCTCGATGACGATCGCGGCGACGTTGTCCGCGCCGATCTGCTTGGTGATCTCGTCGATGGCCTGCGCGGACGCCTCTGCACCGGCGTTCTCGGCGCCGGTCGGCCAGCGGTAGCCGTACGCGACCGGGACGCGGTAGACCTCGGGCGCGAACGGGCCGAAGCCCTGCTTGTACGGCATGTTCTTCGCCGTCATGCCCATGGTGAGGTTGGTCCGGCCGTGGTAGCCGTGGTCGAAGACGACGACGGCGGTGCGCTTGGTGTACGCACGGGCGATCTTCACCGCGTTCTCGACGGCCTCCGCGCCCGAGTTGAACAGCGCGGACTTCTTCGCGTGGTCGCCCGGCGTCAGCTCGGCGAGCTGCTCGCAGACCTCGACGTACCCCTCGTACGGCGTGACCATGAAACAGGTGTGGGTGAAGTCCGCGAGCTGCGCGGACGCCCGCCGCACCACGGCCTCCGCGGAGGCGCCGACCGACGTCACGGCGATACCGGAGCCGAAGTCGATCAGCCGGTTGCCGTCCACGTCCTCGATGATCCCGCCACCGGCACGGGCGGTGAACACCGGCAGGGTGGAGCCCACCCCCGCGGCGACCGCCGCGAGCCGGCGGGCCTGCAGCTCCACCGACTTCGGGCCGGGAATGGCGGTGACGACGCGGCGCTCCTGCGGAATTGCGGTCATGCGGGGCTCCTGGGGTGCTTCGGACGTTGTGTCTCGGACGCTTCTGTTTCTGCAGGCTAGGGGCGGGGACGGGGCGCGGGCATGCTCCGATCGGGAGTGGTGGCAGGCGTGTCCTTGTCCGCGACGGACAGAAGGCGGTACGGGGCGCGCGGCGGCCCCCGCTCCGTCACTATCCGGGCGCGTTGCTGAACTCCCCGTGTCCGCGCACTAGATTGACCGTGCAGGGGTCGGACCTGGCTGGTCAGGGGGCAATGGTTCATGGACAACGAAGGCACGCACGGCGCCCGGGGCACGCGGGGTGCGCAGCCGCCCGACGGCCGCCCCGCAGGCTCCGTGCCGCACCCGGCGGGACCGCCTCCCGCGCGACCGCCGGGCCCACCGCCGATGGCCCCGCCGGTGTTTCCGCCTGCGGTGCCGACGCCCTCGGCGCCGACTGGTGCGCCTAGGGGCGGGCCGTCGATCGCTGAGTGGCTGAACACAGCCCGCCCTGTCGTGGGCCCGGGGGTCTGGCGGTACGCGTACGCGCCGCGGCCCGCCGAGAAGCCTCCTCGGCAGTCTCCGCTGGGGCGAGTGCTCACCCTGGTGCTCGCGGTGCTTGCTGTGGCACAAATCACGGAGTACCGCATTCCCTATCTCACCGTTCCGTTCCGGTACTTCACGCCGCAGGAGTGGTACACGGCGGGCAGCCAGCTTCGGCCGGGTGTTGCACCGAACATCGCCTACGCTCTGCAGACCCTCTATATCCAGGCCGTGGCTCTCCTGCTCGTGCTGTGGGCGGCGAAGCTCGGAAGCTGGGCGGGGTTCTTTCGCCACTACGCAGGGGAGAACCTCGCGCGCGCGAGGCTGACGGCAACGGGGCTGGGCGCGGTTATCGCTCTGTGGATCGTCTGGAACGGCAGCGTGCCCCTCTTGGAGGTCGTCTTCCTGGCGCTTCCGAGAAGTCTTCTGCGGGCCGACGGCAGTGCGTTCATCGTGACTCTGGTCGCCTACGGCGTCTATGCGCTGGTCGCCGCCGTGGTGGTGTGGCCCTTCGCCCGTACCGGCGGGTGGCACGCCGCTGTCGGGGGAGTCCGGCAACGCCGGGCGGACGCACGGGTGCGTCCCCCGGCCGAGCCCGTCCTCGAAGACTTGGCGCGCTGGCCCGAACTGCGTGCCGCGGGGCTCCCCGAAGCGGCGGAGGTCCTTACCGGGGCAGTCCGGGCCGAACGCATGAACGACGTCGACTGCGCGCGGTTGGGCCAGGCGTGGGAGCGGGCGCGTTTCAGCCCCGATCGCATCGCCGCTTTTACCGCAGAGACCGTACGCAAAGGGCCGGATGCTTTCCTTCACCCTTCGGGGAGCCGAGACCTGCCACTACGGTCGGCCCGTCACGACCTGTTGACCGATCAGGTCCGCATCGGTTTCTGCGTGGACAACGAGCGCAACCCGTATCCCCGCCGAGGGTCAGGCGTTGCTCTGGAACCCTCGGTTCTGGGGACGTCCCTCCTGGCGGTCGGGCCGTCCGGCGCGGGCAAGACCACCCGGCTGGTGCGGCCGGTCGTCGAGACGCTGGCGCTCCAGGCGCTCGCGGGCAAGACCGCCGTACTCGCCGTGGGCGCGGCGGGTGCCTCACTCGGTCCGGACGAGGCGTTCGATGTCGTCGTGAAGGTCGGTGACCCCTCGTCCCTGCACGATTTCGATCTCTACGGCAGTACGACCGATCCCGACGAGGCCGCGGCCACTCTCGCGGAAGGGCTGGTCGGAGACGTTCCGGACCTGGACAGCCGACGCGCGGCTCTCGTGCTCGGCCAGTTGCTCGGTCCCTATCGCACCGTCCATGGCCATTTCCCGTCCGTCCCGGAGCTCCGTGAACTCCTCGCGGGGAGCGAGTCGGCCCTCGCCGGGCTGCGACAGGCTCTGGAGGAGGGCGGACACCACGCCATGTTGCGTGAGTTGGATGCCCGAGTGCGTCACACGGGCAGCAGCGGGGACCCGGCCACGGTCCTCGCCGAGCGGATCGGCCTGCTCGACCGGCCCGCTTTCGCGGGGTTCTTCGCCACCGGTGCTGACGCCCGGCCCTTTACTCTCCGCTCGCTCGAACAGCACCCGGTCAGGGTTCGGATCGATCTTCCGGAACGCGTGCACGCCGGTGCGTCGAGGGTCCTGACCCGTCTGATTCTCGCGCAGTTCAACTCGATCGCCGCAGCGCGAACGGAGCGCTCGCGCTTCGCCTGTCTGGTGCTCGACGACGCGACCGGCACTATCACTCCCGGAACTGTCAGGGGTCTGCGGCATCTCAGATCCGTCAATGCCGGTGCGGTGCTGGCACTGCGAACCGTGGACGACGTCCCCGAAGGGCTGCATTCCGCACTGCTCGGTGCAATGGGGTGCGGGATGATCTTCTCCGGCGTCACCACCTGGGACGGAAAACGGTTCTCGGAAGCCTGGGGCAAGGAATGGGTCACGGTCCGGGAAGTGGCCAAGCACACCGTTTTCGCGGACCAGCCGGTCACCCGTGCTCTGCACACACTGCGGAAGCTGGCCACAGGCAACGCTGTCACCACCGACGCAGTCACCGTGCGACAAGTGGAACGGGAGCGCTGGTCGGCGTCACAGCTGGCCTACGAACTGCCGGCCGGTCACGCGGTTCTCTCCCTCACCACCGTCGACGGCGAGCACGCACCCCCGGTCCTGGTACAGCTGGGAGGCTGACGGGCTACGCGGGAGTAGGGGTACAGGAGGGCTGGCAGCGGTTACGGGAACCCTGCCGCCCTGGCAGAATCGATGGCAGCCGTTCATACGCGACGGCGCAATCGACGCCCCCTCCCAAAGGTCGCCCGTCCCATGCCGCCCACGCTCGCCTCGCTCGTCCAGCACTCGGCGCTCAAACTCACGGTCCGTGCGGGGGCGGACCGGCTCGACACGCCCGTGCGCTGGGCGCACGCCAGTGAGCTGGCCGACCCCGTCCGCTACATGGAGGGCGGCGAGCTGCTGCTGGTCACCGCGACCAACCTCGACGCGGCGAGCCCGGAGGGCATGCGGCGCTACGTGCGACGGCTGGCCGGATCCGGGGTCGTCGGCGTGGGCTTCGCCGTCGGCGTCAACTACGACGAGGTGCCGGGGGCACTGATCGAGGCCGCGGAGGAGGCGGGGCTGCCGCTCCTCGAAGTGCCCCGCCGCACCCCGTTCATCGCCATCGCCAAGGCCGTCTCCTCGGAGATCGCCGCCGACCAGTACCGGGCCGTCACCGCCGGCTTCGATGCGCAGCGCGAACTCACCAGGGCGGCGCTCGCCGGGGACGGCCCCGGCGAACTCCTCACCCGGCTCGCCGCCCACGTCGACGGCTGGGCCGCGCTGTACGACGCCTCCGGGGCCGTCGTGGCAGCCGCCCCCGACTGGGCCGCCCGCCGCGCCGCCCGGCTCACCCCCGACGTGGAACGCCTGCGGGACCGCCCGGCCCCCGCCAGCGTGGTCGTCGGCGGCAGCGACGACCGGGTCGAGCTCCAGTCCCTGGGCACCGGACGCCGGGCCCGCGGCGCGCTCGCCGTCGGCACCGGGGCCGCCCTCGGCACCGCGGAACGGTACGCCGTGCACTCGGCGGTCGCCCTGCTCACCCTCATCACCGCCCGCTCCCGCTCGCTCCAGGGCGCCGAACAGCGACTCGGCGCCGCGGTGCTGCGCATGCTCCTCGCCGGCCAGCCCGACCACGCGCGCGCCGTCGCCGGAGACCTCTACGGCGGGCTGCTCGACGCGCCGTTCCGGCTGCTCATCGCGGAGGCGCCCGAATCCTCGACCACGGCGCAGCTGGCCGAGGCGATGGAGACCGCGGCCTCACGGTCCGGCGAGACCGTGCTGATGGTGCCCGAGGGGGAGCGCCTCGTCGTCCTGGCCGCCGACGGCGGCGCCGCGGTCGCCGCCTGCACGGCCTACGCCGAGACCCAGGAACAACGCCCGGCGCACGAACCGGCGGACGACAGCCACGTCGTCGTCGGCCTCTCCGCCCCCGCGGGCCCGATCGCCGTCTCTGCCGCGTACAAGCAGGCCGAGCAGGCCCTCTCCGTGGCCCGCCGGCGGGGCAGGGCGCTGGTCGAGCACGAGGAGCTGGCGACCGGCTCCGTGCTCCCGCTGCTCGCCGACGACGCGGTGCGCGCCTTCGCGGACGCCATGCTCCGCGCCCTGTACGAACACGACACCAAGGGCCGCGGCGATCTGGTCGCCTCGCTGCGGGCCTGGCTCTCCCACCACGGCCAGTGGGACGCCGCCGCGGCCGACCTGGGGGTGCACCGGCACACCCTGCGCTACCGGATGCGGCGGGTGGAGGAGATCCTCGGCCGTTCGCTGGACGATCCGGACAGCCGGATGGAGCTCTGGCTGGCCCTCAAGGTCACCAACCCGCCGACGACGCCGTAGAAGCACCGGTTCACCTGCGACAAACCGGCGCACCCCGGAGCGCCTCTGCTCCACGCCGGACAAACGCCAGGCGGACGGCACGCCCCTACGGTGGGGGACGGAAACACCCCACGACATCGAAGGGCCGGAACCTCCATGACCTCCACCCACGCCTTCTGGCTGGCCGGCCGCGAGGCCACCGGCGAGGAAAGCTTCGACGTCACCAACCCCTGGGACGGCCGCCTCGTCGGCACCGTCGCCGTGCCCACCGAGGCCCAGGTGGAGGAGGCGGTCGCCGCCGCCCACGCCGTGCGCGAGGAGTTCGCCGCCACCCCGGCCCACGTCCGCGCCGCCGCGCTCGACCACGTCGCCCGCCGTCTCACCGAGCGCACGGAGGAGATCGCCCAGCTGATCTCCGCCGAGAACGGCAAGCCCGTGAAGTGGGCGCGCGGCGAGGTCGGCCGGGCCGTCTCGGTGTTCCGGTTCGCCTCCGAGGAGGCCCGCCGCTTCAACGGCGGCGAGGCCCAGCGCCTGGACACCGACGCCGGCGGCACCGGCCGGCTCGGCCTCACCCGGCGCTTCCCGCGCGGCACGGTCCTGGGCATCGCACCGTTCAACTTCCCGCTGAACCTCAGCGCCCACAAGGTCGCCCCGGCCATCGCCGTCGGCGCCCCGATCATCCTGAAGCCCGCCCCGGCCACCCCGATCTCGTCGCTGATCCTGGGCGAACTGCTGGCCGAGACAGAGCTGCCGGCCGGTTCCTGGTCCGTGCTCACGGTCCCCAACGACCGGATGCCCGCCCTCGTCCAGGACGAGCGGCTGCCCGTGATCTCGTTCACCGGCTCCGCCCAGGTCGGCTACTCGATCATGGACTCGGTGCCGCGCAAGCACTGCACCCTGGAGCTCGGCGGCAACGGCGCGGCGGTCGTCCTCGGTGACTACGCCTCCGAGGCCGACCTGGACTGGGCCGCGACCCGCATCGCGACCTTCTCCAACTACCAGGGCGGCCAGTCCTGCATCTCCGTACAGCGCGTCATCGCGGACGCCGCCGTCTACGACCGGCTGCTCCCGAAGATCGTCGCGGCCGTGGAGGCCCAGGTCACCGGCGACCCGTCCGACGCCGCCACCGACGTCGGCCCGCTGGTCAACGAGGACGCGGCCAAGCGCGTCGAGTCCTGGGTCGACGAGGCCGTACAGGCCGGCGGCAAGCTGCTCACCGGCGGGAAGCGCGACGGAGCGACCTACGCGCCGACCGTCCTCACAGAGCTCCCCGACGGCGTCAGCCTCTCCTGCGAGGAGGTCTTCGGACCGGTGCTCTCGGTACAGAAGGTGGACGGCGAGGCCGAGGCCTTCGCCTCCGTCAACGCCTCCCAGTACGGCCTCCAGGCAGGCGTCTTCACCCACGACCTGCAGACCGCATTCCGCGCCCACCGCGCGCTGGAGGTCGGCGGCGTGATCATCGGCGACGTCCCCTCGTACCGCGCGGACCAGATGCCGTACGGCGGCACCAAGCAGTCCGGCACCGGCCGCGAGGGCGTCCGGTACGCGATGGACGACTACACCTACGAGCGGGTCCTGGTCCTCACCGGCCTCGCCCTGTAACCGCGCGGCCCGCAGGGGCCGCGACCGAACGGCCGGAGCCCACTGTGCGGGGGCTCCGGCCGTTCCGGTTTTCCGCGAGCGGGCCGGGGCACTTGAGTGGCGGGCGACCCGATCGGCGTCCCGACGATGGTGGCACCGGCCCCCATCGGGTACATACGGACGAGTAGAGCCAGTAGACGAGCAGAAGACCCCCGACGAAGCGGCGAGGTGAGCTCCTCATGTCCGCACCATCCGCACAACGGCCCTCCGCGCAACCGCACACCCCCAAGGTCTCCGAGCGCGAGGCGCGCCAGGTGGCCGAGGACGCGCGTGAACGGGACTGGCAAAAGCCCAGTTTCGCCAAGGAACTCTTCCTGGGCCGCTTCCGCCTGGACCTGATCCATCCGCATCCGCTGCCGGCCGGCGAGGACGTCCGGCGCGGCGAGGAGTTCCTCGCCCGGCTGCGCGAGTTCTGCGACAGCAGGGTCGACGGCGCCCTGATCGAGCGCGAGGCCAAGATCCCCGACGAGGTGGTCAACGGCCTCAAGGAACTCGGCGCGCTGGGCATGAAGATCGACGTGAAGTACGGCGGCCTGGGCCTGACCCAGGTGTATTACAACAAGGCCCTCGCCCTGGTCGGCTCCGCCAGCCCGGCGATCGGCGCCCTGCTCTCCGCCCACCAGTCCATCGGCGTGCCCCAGCCGCTGAAGACCTTCGGCAGCCAGGAGCAGAAGGACACCTTCCTGCCCCGGCTGGCCCGTACCGACATCTCGGCGTTCCTGCTGACCGAACCGGACGTCGGCTCCGACCCGGCCCGGCTCGCCACCTCCGCCGTACCGGACGGCTCCGACTACGTGCTCGACGGGGTGAAGCTGTGGACGACCAACGGGGTCGTCGCGGACCTCCTCGTCGTCATGGCCCGGGTACCGAAGTCCGAGGGCCACAAGGGCGGCATCACCGCCTTCGTGGTCGAGGCGGACTCCCCGGGCATCACCGTGGAGAACCGCAACGCCTTCATGGGCCTGCGCGGCCTGGAGAACGGCGTCACCCGCTTCCACCAAGTGCGCGTCCCCGCCGCGAACCGCATCGGGCCGGAGGGCGCCGGGCTCAAGATCGCGCTCACCACGCTGAACACCGGACGCCTCTCGCTGCCCGCGATGTGCGTCGGCTCCGGGAAGTGGTGCCTGAAGATCGCCCGCGAGTGGTCGGCGGTCCGCGAGCAGTGGGGCAGGCCGGTCGCCCGGCACGAGGCGGTCGGCTCGAAGATCTCCTTCATCGCCGCGACCACCTTCGCCCTCGAAGCGGTCGTCGACCTCGCTTCCCAGATGGCCGACGAGAACCGCAACGACATCCGGATCGAAGCCGCGCTCGCCAAGCTGCTGGGCTCCGAGATGGGCTGCCTGATGGCCGACGAGCTCGTCCAGATCCGCGGCGGCCGCGGCTTCGAGACGGCGGATTCCCTCGCCGCCCGCGGCGAACGGGCCGTCCCCGCCGAGCAGATGCTCCGGGACATGCGCATCAACCGGATCTTCGAGGGCTCGACGGAGATCATGCATCTGCTGATCGCCCGCGAGGCGGTCGACGCCCACCTGAAGGTCGCCGGGGACATCATCGACCCCGACAAGCCGCTCTCCGCCAAGGCGAAGGCGGGCGCCAACGCCGCCGGCTTCTACGCCCGCTGGCTGCCCAAGCTCGTCGCCGGACCCGGCCAGCTCCCCGGCACCTACGCCGAGTTCAACCCGGCCGGCCACGCCGACCTGTCCGGCCACCTGCGCTACGTCGAACGCTCCTCGCGCAAGCTGGCCCGCTCCACCTTCTACGCCATGTCGCGCTGGCAGGGCCGGATGGAGACCAAACAGGGCTTCCTCGGCCGGATCGTCGACATCGGCGCGGAACTCTTCGCGATGAGCGCCGCCTGCGTCCGGGCCGAACTCCTGCGCACCGGCGACGAGCACGGCCGCGAGGCCTACCAGCTCGCCGACGCCTTCTGCCACCAGTCCCGCGTCCGGGTCGAGGAACTCTTCACCCGGCTCTGGTCCAACACCGACGACCTGGACCGGCGCGTCGTCGAGGGCGTCCTGTCGGGCACGTACACCTGGCTGGAGGAGGGCATCATCGACCCGAGCGGCGAAGGCCCGTGGATCGCCGACGCCACCCCCGGCCCCTCCACCCGGGACAACGTGCACCGGCCCATCCGCTGAGCCGCTGACACCCGGTGCGGCCGGGCGCGTCCACCCACTGGACGCGCCCGGCCGCCGCCGCGAACGGCACCAGCACCCTCGTACGTCCGCGCCGCCCGGACGACACCGAAGGCTTCGCGCAGGGGCTCACCGGCCTCGGCCACCGGCATCGAAAATAGGGCGTGAACCGACGGGCGGACGCGGATAGGCTCCCGGCCATGATGACCGCCGCCGACGTGCTGTCCGTCCTGTCGGTGCTGCGTGAGGCCGGTGCTGATGTGGTGATCGCCGGCGGCTGGGGGATCGACGCCCTGATCGGCGCCGAGACCCGCGGCCACCGGGACCTCGACCTGCTGCACCGCGAGGAACAGGAACCCGCCCTCCTCGCCGCCCTGACGGCCGTCGGCTACGCGCAGACGCTCGACTGGCGCCCGGCCCGGTTCGTCCTCAGCCACCCCTCCGGGCCCGAGATCGACCTGCACCCGCTGCGGTTCGCCCCCGACGGCTCGGCGCTCCAGTCGTCGCTCGACCCGCAGGAGCCCTTCCGCTACCCGGCTGAGTGCTTCGTCACCGGCACCATCGGCGGGACGCGGGTGCGCTGCATTTCTGTCCAGCAGCAGATCGAGTTCCACCAGGGGTACGAACCCGGCCCGGCCGACCTCCACGACATGGCCCGGCTGCGCGCCGAGTTCGGCGTGACCACGCATTTCTGAGAGCCGCCGGCACCCGGCACGACCGGAGCGCGACGGACGACGGGAGCCGGTGGATGGAGAGAGTCGGCCACGGCGTGAGGGAAGCCGTGTCCACGCACCCGGCGGATGCGGCAACAATGGGGGGCATGAGCGACAGCCCTGCCCCCCTAGCAGACCCGCACCTCGTCTTCGACGCCGTGGAAGGCCGCCGGGATCTCGTCATCCTCGGCTCCACCGGGTCCATCGGCACCCAGGCCATCGACCTGGTGCTGCGCAATCCCGACCGCTTCCGTGTCACCGCGCTGTCAGCGGCGGGCGGCCGGGTCGCCCTCCTCGCCGCACAGGCCCGCCGCCTGCGGGTGCGCACGGTCGCGGTCGCCGCCCCCGAAGCGGTCCCCGCCCTGCGCGAGGCGCTGCGGCAGGAGTACGGAACCGCGCAACAGCTCCCGGAGATCCTCGCCGGTCCGGACGCGGCCACCGAACTGGCCGCCAGTGACTGCCACACCGTGCTCAACGGGATCACCGGCTCGATCGGACTGGCGCCCACGCTGGCCGCGCTCCGGGCGGGCCGCACCCTGGCCCTCGCCAACAAGGAGTCGCTGATCGTCGGCGGTCCGCTGGTCAAGGCACTGGCCGCGCCGGGCCAGATCATCCCGGTCGACTCCGAGCACGCCGCCCTCTTCCAGGCGCTGGCCGCCGGGAAGCGCGACGACGTGCGCAAGCTCGTCGTCACCGCGTCCGGCGGCCCGTTCCGCGGCCGCACCAGGAGCGAGCTGGCCGACGTCACGAGGGAGCAGGCGCTCGCGCACCCGACCTGGGCCATGGGCCCGGTCATCACGATCAACTCCGCGACCCTGGTCAACAAGGGGCTCGAGGTCATCGAGGCGCACCTCCTCTACGACATCCCCTTCGACCGGATCGAGGTCGTGGTCCACCCCCAGTCCTACGTCCACTCCATGGTGGAGTTCACCGACGGCTCGACCCTCGCCCAGGCCACCCCGCCCGACATGGGCGGACCGATCGCCATCGGCCTCGGCTGGCCGCACCGCGTGCCCGACGCCGCCCCCGCCTTCGACTGGTCGAAGGCCTCGTCCTGGGAGTTCTTCCCGCTGGACACCGAGGCGTTCCCGTCCGTCGGCCTCGCCCGGCACGTGGGCACCCTGGGCGGCACCGCACCGGCCGTGTTCAACGCGGCCAACGAGGAGTGCGTGGACGCGTTCCTGTCCGGACGCCTCCCGTTCAACGGCATCATGGACACCGTCACCGCGGTGGTGGCCGAACACGGAACGCCCCCGACGGGAACTTCCCTCACCGTCGCGGACGTCCTTGAAGCGGAGGCCTGGGCGCGGACCCGGGCCCGGGAACTCTCGGCCGAGGCCGCAGCGGAGGCGCGCGCATGAGTATGACGTCGGTCCTGTTGACCGTTCTGGGTATCGCCGTCTTCGTCGTCGGGCTGCTCTTCTCCATCGCCTGGCACGAGCTGGGACACCTCTCGACCGCGAAGCTCTTCGGCATCCGGGTACCCCAGTACATGGTCGGCTTCGGCCCGACGGTCTGGTCCCGCAAGAAGGGCGACACGGAGTACGGGTTCAAGGCCATCCCTGCGGGCGGCTACATCCGCATGATCGGGATGTTCCCGCCGGGGCCCGACGGCCGGATCGAGGCACGCTCCACGTCACCGTGGCGCGGCATGATCGAGGACGCCAGATCGGCCGCCTTCGAGGAGCTGGAGCCGGGCGACGAGAAGCGCCTCTTCTACACGCGCAAGCCGTGGAAGCGCGTGATCGTGATGTTCGCCGGACCGTTCATGAACCTGGTCCTGGCCGTCGCGATCTTCCTCGGCGTGGCCATGACCTTCGGTTTCCAGACCCAGACGACCGAGGTCGCCGGCGTCCAGAAGTGCGTGATCTCCCAGAGCGAGAAGCGCGAGACCTGCAAGTCGACCGACCCGGTCTCGCCCGCCCAGGCGGCCGGGCTCCGGGAGGGCGACAAGATCGTCGCGTTCAACGGCCGGCCGATCGACACGTGGTCCGTGCTCTCCGACAAGATCCGCGACACGATCGGCCCCGCCACCATCACGGTCCAGCGGGACGGCCGGGAGCAGACCCTGCACGCCGTGCTCAAGAAGAACGCGGTGGCGAAGAAGGACTCCGACGGCGAGGTGATCCCCGGCAAGTTCGTCTCCGCCGGCTACCTCGGATTCGCCGCGCAGACGGAGATCATCCCGCTCTCCTTCGGCGACTCGGTCGTCCGCATGGGCGACATGTTCGAGAACGGCGTCGACTCGATCATCGCCCTGCCGTCCAAGATCCCCGCACTCTGGAACGCGGCCTTCGACGGCGGCGAGCGCGCGGACGACTCCCCGGTGGGCGTCGTCGGCGCGGCCAGGATCGGCGGAGAGGTGATGACGCTGGACGTCCCGGCGCAGAACCAGATCGCGATGATGCTGTTCCTGCTGGCCGGCTTCAACCTCTCGCTGTTCCTCTTCAACATGCTGCCGCTGCTGCCGCTGGACGGCGGTCACATCGCGGGAGCCCTGTGGGAGGCGCTGCGCCGGAACGCGGCGCGCGTCTTCAAGCGGCCCGACCCTGGCCCCTTCGACGTCGCCAAGCTGATGCCCGTCGCCTACGTGGTCGCCGGGGTGTTCATCTGCTTCACGCTGCTCGTGCTGGTGGCCGACGTCGTCAATCCGGTCAAGATCACCTGACCGGTGCGACGGGACGCACCCGATGTATCCCGAGTGACGGCGGATGCGCGTGATGCGTCCGGTGGCCCACATTTTGTGCGGACGCCGGACGCCGTGTGCCTCAGGTTGTCCTCGGTGCCGTAACCTCGAAGGTCGGAGCCCGCCGATCTCGGGACGTTGATCCAAACCTTGGGGATGCTCAGCGCATGACTGCGATTTCTCTCGGAATGCCTACCGTTCCGACCCAGCTCGCCGTACGGCGGGTCAGCCGCAAGATCCAGGTCGGGTCGGTGGCGGTCGGCGGGGACGCGCCGGTCTCCGTGCAGTCGATGACGACGACACGCACGTCCGACATCGGCGCGACACTGCAGCAGATCGCGGAGCTGACGGCCTCCGGCTGTCAGATCGTGCGGGTGGCGTGCCCGACCCAGGACGACGCGGACGCGCTCAAGACGATCGCGTCGAAGTCGCAGATCCCGGTCATCGCGGACATCCACTTCCAGCCGAAGTACGTGTTCGCGGCGATCGACGCGGGCTGCGCGGCGGTACGGGTGAACCCCGGCAACATCAAGCAGTTCGACGACAAGGTGAAGGAGATCGCGCGGGCCGCCAAGGACGCCGGGACCCCGATCCGGATCGGCGTGAACGCCGGCTCGCTGGACGCACGGCTCCTGAAGAAGTACGGCAAGGCGACCCCCGAGGCACTGGTCGAGTCGGCCCTGTGGGAGGCGTCCCTCTTCGAGGAGCACGGCTTCCGCGACATCAAGATCTCGGTCAAGCACAACGACCCGGTCGTGATGGTCAACGCCTACCGCCAG
This sequence comes from Streptomyces sp. NBC_00341, assembly GCF_041435055.1. NCBI lineage: Bacteria > Bacillati > Actinomycetota > Actinomycetes > Kitasatosporales > Streptomycetaceae > Streptomyces > Streptomyces sp. NBC_00341. The sequence continues at coordinate 6,618,740 of NZ_CP108002.1, forward strand.
CTCGCCGCGCAGAGCGACTACCCGCTCCACCTCGGCGTCACGGAGGCCGGACCGGCGTTCCAGGGCACCATCAAGTCCGCCGTGGCCTTCGGCGCGCTGCTGAGCGAGGGCATCGGTGACACGATCCGCGTCTCGCTGTCCGCGCCGCCCGCGGAGGAGGTCAAGGTCGGGCTCCAGATCCTGGAGTCGCTGAACCTGAAGCAGCGCCGGCTGGAGATCGTGTCCTGCCCGTCGTGCGGTCGCGCCCAGGTGGACGTGTACAAGCTCGCGGACCAGGTCACCGCTGGTCTGGAGGGCATGGAGGTGCCGCTGCGGGTCGCCGTGATGGGCTGCGTCGTCAACGGCCCCGGCGAGGCCCGCGAGGCCGACCTCGGCGTCGCCTCCGGCAACGGCAAGGGTCAGATCTTCGTCAAGGGCGAGATCATCAAGACGGTGCCCGAGTCGAAGATCGTCGAGACCCTCATCGAGGAAGCCCTCAAGATCGCCGAACAGATGGAGAAGGACGGCATCGCCTCCGGCGAGCCCGAGGTCTCCATCAGCTGACCCCGCCGACCTCATGAAAACCGTTGCAGCGCCCCGCCGGAGAACCTCCGCGGGGCGTTGCGCGTGAGCAGGCTCACCGCCTTCCGCAGAAGCCGTTCACGGCCACGAGCGGCGCCCCACGGGCTCTTTCGGTACAGTGCGGAAATCAGCAGACCGCATGGTGAGGCCCCCTCGTGTTGACGCAGACCACCACTCGGGTCCTCGAACCCAGCGACCTCGGCGCCGCCCTCGCGGTGCTGGAGAGCGAACCCGTAGCCAACGCCTTCGTGACCTCCCGGGTCCAGATCGCGGGCCTCGACCCATGGCGCCTCGGCGGCGAGATGTGGGGCTGGTACGCGAACGGGCGGCTGCGCTCCCTCTGCTACTCCGGGGCCAACCTCGTGCCCATCTGTGCCGGACCCGAAGCCGTCAGGGCCTTCGCGGACCGGGCCCGCAGGGCAGGCCGCCGCTGCTCCTCGATCGTCGGCCCCGCCGAGCCCACCGCACAGCTGTGGCGGCTGCTCGAACCGGGCTGGGGCCCCGCCCGCGAGGTCCGGGCCAACCAGCCGCTCATGGTTGCGGACAGCCCCTCCGCCGAGGTGGCGCCCGACCGGCTGGTCCGCCGCGTCCGCAAGGACGAGATGGACATCCTGATGCCGGCCTGCATCGCCATGTTCACCGAGGAGGTCGGCATCTCCCCGCTCGCCGGCGACGGCGGACTCCTCTACCAGGCCCGCGTCGCGGAGCTCATCGCCGCCGGCCGCTCCTTCGCCCGGATCGAGGACGGCAAGGTCGTCTTCAAGGCCGAGATCGGTGCCACCACTCCGCAGGCCTGCCAGATCCAGGGGGTCTGGGTGGCCCCCGAATTCCGTGGCCGCGGCTACTCGGAGACCGGTATGGCGGCCGTCCTGCGCCACGCGCTGACCGAGGTCGCGCCGATCGTCAGCCTGTACGTCAACGACTACAACACCCCCGCGCGCAAGTCGTACAGCCGGATCGGCTTCCGCGAGGTCGGCGCGTTCATGAGCGTGCTGTTCTGACCCGGCCGCCCGCACGGCACCCGTCCCGCACCGGTCCGTACCCCGCCCGCCGCGACGGACAGTAGGGTCTGTCCATGGCAGCAGCTTCCGGGGGCGGCCCCCACACACCCAGCGTCCGGATCGCACCGATCGATCTCGCCGCACGCGTGGACGAGGCGCTCGCCGTCCAGGCCGTCGCCTTCGGCCTCGGCCCCGACGAGATCGAAGTACGCCGCCACATCGTCCTCAGACACCTCGACCACCCCCACGCCCGCGCGCTCGGCGCCCTGACCCCCGACGACCGGCTCGCCGGCTTCGTCTACGGAATGCCGAACGAGCGCGGCCACTGGTGGTCCACCGTCGTCGAGCCCTATCTGCGCGCCACCGGCTCCGCGCACTGGCTCGACGACTCCTTCGTGATCACCGAACTCCACGTCCACCCGGAGTTCCAGAACCGGGGGCTCGGCCGCGCCCTGATCACCACCGTCACCGACGCCGTCGACCAGCCCCGCTCCATCCTCTCCGCGATCGACACGGAGAGCCCGGCCCGCGGTCTGTACCGCTCACTCGGCTACCAGGACCTGGCCCGGCAGGTGCTCTTCCCCAGCGCTCCCAAGCCGTACGCGGTCATGGGAGCACCGCTTCCACTGCGCCGCCGCTGACGAATCGATTTCCGCCAGCGCGGGCCGCCCGGCTAACCTCGGGGCCATCACCCTTGCGAGCAGGAGTTCACCATGGCCCAGGTCCAGCGCATGTCCCGATTGATGATCAAGACACTGCGCGACGACCCGGCGGACGCCGAGACGCTCAACCACAAGCTGCTCGTCCGGGCCGGATACGTACGTCGCACCGCCGCCGGCATCTGGTCCTGGCTGCCGCTCGGCAAGAAGGTCCTCGAAAACGTCAGCCGCGTCGTCCGCGAGGAGATGGACGCCATCGGCGGCCAGGAGGTGCTGCTCCCCGCACTGCTCCCCAAGGAGGCGTACGAGGCGAGCGGCCGCTACGACGAGTACGGCGACCTGCTCTTCCGCCTCAAGGACCGCAAGGGCGCCGACTACCTCCTCGGCCCCACCCACGAGGAGATCTTCACCCAGGTCGTCAAGGACATGTGCTCGTCCTACAAGGACCTGCCGGTGATCCTCTACCAGATCCAGACCAAGTACCGCGACGAGGCCCGCCCCCGCGCCGGCGTGCTGCGCGGCCGCGAGTTCCAGATGAAGGACTCGTACTCCTTCGACACCACGGACGAGGGTCTGGCCGAGGCGTACCAGCTGCACCGCGGCGCCTACATCCGGATCTTCGAGCGGCTCGGCCTCGACCACCGCATCGTCTCCGCCGTCTCCGGCGCCATGGGCGGCTCCGCCTCCGAGGAGTTCCTCGCGCCCGCCCCGGCCGGCGAGGACACCTTCGTCGACTGCCCCAGCTGCGACTACGCCGCCAACACCGAGGCCGTGACGTTCAACGCCACCCCGGTCGACGGCTCGGCGACCGGCGCCGTCGAGGAGCTGGACACCCCCGACACCCCGACCATCGAGACCCTCGCCGCCCACCTCGGCGTCCAGGCCTCCGCCACCCTGAAGAACCTCCTGGTCAAGGTCGATGGCGAGATCGTCGCCGTGGGCGTGCCCGGCGACCGCGAGGTCGACCTCGGCAAGCTCGGTGAGCACCTGGCGCCCGCCGTCGTCGAGCTCGTCACCGCGGAGGACTTCGTCGGCCGCCCCGACCTGGTGCGCGGCTACGTCGGACCGCAGGGCCTGGAGAAGGTCCGCTACATCGCCGACCCGCGCATCGCCTCCGGCACCGCGTGGATCACCGGCGCCAACAAGGAGGGCAAGCACGCGCGGAACGTCGTCGCGGGCCGCGACTTCGAGGTCGACGACTACCTCGACGTCGTCGTCGTCGAGGCGGGCGACCCCTGCCCCAACTGCGGCACCGGCCTCCAGGTGGACCGCGCCATCGAGATCGGCCACATCTTCCAGCTGGGCCGCAAGTACGCCGACATCTTCTCCCTCGACGTCCTCGGCCAGCAGGGCAAGCCCGTCCGCGTCACGATGGGCTCGTACGGCATCGGCGTCTCCCGCGCGGTGGCCGCCCTCGCCGAGCAGACCGCCGACGACAAGGGCCTGTGCTGGCCCCGCGAGATCGCCCCGGCCGATGTGCACGTCGTCGCCGCGGGCAAGGCGCTCCAGACCGAGCTGGCTCTCGACGTCTCCGAGAAGCTGAACGCGGCCGGTCTGCGGGTCCTGGTGGACGACCGCCCGGGCATCTCGCCCGGCGTGAAGTTCACCGACTCCGAGCTGATCGGCGTCCCGAAGATCCTGGTCGCCGGCCGCCGCTCGGCCGAAGGCGTCCTGGAGCTGAAGGACCGCCGCACGGGCGAGCGCGAGGAGCTCACCGTGGACGAGGCGATCGCCCGCCTCACCGAACAGGGCTGAGGGGACCCCTTGCGGGGCCGGGCCCCGTGTGGGTTGCCCGGCCCCGGTGCGGGGTTCCGTCCTCAATCGCCGGACGGGCTTGGACGGGGGCCGTCGGGTCCCCTGCGGGGTGCACCATGCGCGTGAGTGGGGGTGCGGGGCCTCACCGGGCCCCGCACCGGAATCAAGCCCGTCCGGCGATTGAGGACGGAACCCTCCGCCCCGGACCGGGGCAGCCGGAACACGAAGACCCGGCCCCGAAGGGCTCGCCGCTACAGCCAGCCCGCGAACTCCAGCGTGACCTCGCCCTCCCCGGTGCGGCCGGCGGCCAGCGCCCGGGTGCCCGACTCCACCGCACGGAACAGCGTCCAGCCGTGCAGCCGCTCGCGGTCCACGTCCAGCGACTCCGCCAGCCGCTTGATCCTGCGCCGGGCCGTCATCGCGCCGCCGGGCGAGGCGATCAGATCCTCCACCCGGTCCCGCACCAGCCGTGCCAGGTCGTAGGCCCGCTCACCCACCAGCGGCTCCGGTCCGACCGTCAGCCAAGGCGCGCGCTCGCCCGAGAGCACCTTGCTCTGCCGGAAGTTGCCGTGGAGCAGCAGGGTCTCCGGGGAGTCGGCGACCAGTTCGCCGCGCGCCGCCAGGGCCGCGGAGACCAGCGGTTCGAGGTCCGGCTCCGCCTCCGCGGCGGCCCGCATCGGAGCGGTCCGCCGCGCGGTCCGCTCCGCGACCGTCTCGAAGGCGTGCCCGGCGGGCGGTTCGACCCACAGTCGCCGTACCGTGCCCGCCGCCTCCAGCAGGGCCTTCGCCTCGGGCAGCGAACGCAGCGACACCTCGGGGTGCAGCCTCTCCAGCAGCAGGGCGCCGGCGCCGGGGTCCCCGGGGAGCAGCTCCTCGCCCGGTGCGACCAGCTGGACCGCGCCCCAGCCGTTCCAGTGCGCCAGCGCCGCCCTTTCGAGCTCGGGCGCGGCCCCCGACGGAGAGATCTTCAGCGCCGCCGGGGCGCCGTCACCGCCCCGCACCAGCAGGACCAGGCTGCTGCGCCCGCCCGGGGCGGCGACCCGGTCCACGGACAGCTCCAGCCCTGCCCGGTCCAGCGCCTGGCCGGTCAGTGCGGGAAGCCCCGCGAGCCATTCCCCGGCGGCCGTATCCCCGTACGACTCGCCGAGCGCTCGCACCAGACGCTGCGGCGGTTCAAAACCCATACGTGCTGTGTTCCCTTTCAGAGCCTGCTTCAGCGCGTCGTGCCGGTCCGGCCCTTCGCGTCCGACCCGGTCTTCGCGTCGGCGCCCGTCGCCGCGTCCTTCTCCCCGGCACCGTCCTTGCGGGAACCGTCGGCGGCCCGCTCGACGAGCCCGGGAAAGGGTACGCCGCTGCCCCGCCAGCGCACCGCGCGCACCGCGGCCTCCCGCAGCCCGTCCGCGGCCTCCCGCCGCAGCGGCCCCTCGGCAGCCCGGACGAGGTCGGAGTAGACGTCCGCCACCCGGTCCTCCAGCACGGCGGCGAGCCGCACCGCCGCAGCCGGGTCCGGCACCGCGAACGGCAGAGCGTACGCGGGGTCCGCCGCCACCGGTTCACCGCCCAGCCCGCGCACCGTGCGCACCAGCGCGTCGCGGCGGGCCCGGTGGGCGTGGTGCGCGGCGGTGGCCTCGGGGCGGCGGACCGCGGCGACCCGGCCGCCCGCCACCCCGTAGCCGTACACCGCGGCGTGTTCCGCGGCCAGTGCCGCCTGGGCGGCCTTGAGGGTGGCCTCGCGCTCGTCCTCGTCGCTCACGCCTTCGTCTCCTTGGCCAGTCCGGTCAACAGATAGGAGTGCGCGGAGGCGGCCGCCGCGACGGAGGCGAGCAGCCGTGCCAGCTCCGGGGGCGCCTCCATGAGGGCCTCCGTGTACGAGGCCGCGGCCCGGCGCTCGGCGGCCGCCAGTGCCTTGACGGCCTCCGGGGGGCTGCCGGCGGGCCGGGTCCGGACGAATTCGAGCGAGGCCTTGCCGGCCGGGGCGAGGGCCGTGACGTGGGCACGTACGGCGTCGCGCAGCGGGGTGAGCCCGGCCGAGGTCGCCGGATGGGCGGCGAGCACGTTCTCGTACTGCCCCAGCAGGGAGGTGGACACACCGGCGGCCTTCTTCCGCAGCGACGTTTCCGCCTGTACCGCGGTGTCGGAGGCGGTCCGGGCGCCGGCGTGCGCGGAACCCTTCCGGCCGCCGCCCCCGTCGTCCGCACCGTCCCCGCAGCCGGCCAGCACCGCCCCCATGGCGATCGCTCCCGTCGCGGTGAGCGCGCCCCTGCGCGTCGTCCCCGTGCGCCGCACGTGTTCTCCTTCGAGCTGGACCTGTCTTGACCGGATGTGTCCGGAAGTGATCACCGCAGGCGAGCGTACCCGCGCTCGGGGGGCCGGCGGACGGCAACACCCCTCGGGACCGGATACCCTTTCACCAGACACACGACGATCCCCACAACAGCACACGCGGCCGAGGAGTCACCCGGATGAGCACCACCCAGAGCGAGAGGCTGCGCGGGCTGGTAGAACCGCTCGTCAGCGCCGAGCAGCTGGATCTGGAAGAGATCGAAGTGTCCCGGGCCGGCCGCCGCCGGGTGCTGCGGATCATCGTGGACTCCGAAGAGGGCGTGGAGCTCGACACCTGCGCGGATCTGAGCCGCGCGATCTCCGAGAAGCTCGACGAGACCGACGCGATGGGCGAGGAAGAGTACGTCCTGGAGGTCAGTTCTCCCGGTGCCGACCGCCCGCTGACGGAGCACCGCCACTACGTACGCAACACCGGCCGCCTGGCCAGGCTGACCCTGAACGAGGGCGGCGAGCTGGTGGCCCGCATTCTCGCGGTCGACGAAGAGGGCCTCGATCTCGAGGTACCGGGCGTCAAAGGCCGCAAGCCCACGTCCCGCCGGATCTCCTTCGACGAGATCGCCAAGGCGCGCGTGGAGCTGGAATTCAACCGCAAGGACAAGAAGGAAGAGGAGGCGTAGCCGTGGACATCGATGTGAAGCTTCTGAAGGGCTTGGCGCAGGACAAGGAGATCCCGTTCGACGTGCTCGTCGAGGCGATCGAGTCGGCCCTCCTCATCGCGTACCACCGCACGGACGGCAGCCACCGCAGGGCGCGCGTGGAGCTGGACGAGCGCGGCCACGTGACGGTGTGGGCCAAGGAGGACCCGGCCGATCTGGAGGAGGGCCAGGAGCCCAAGGAGTTCGACGACACCCCGTCGGGCTTCGGCCGGATCGCCGCGACCACCGCCAAGCAGGTCATCCTGCAGCGGCTGCGCGACGCCGAGGACGACCGCACGTTCGGTGAGTACGCGGGCCACGAGGGCGATGTCGTCACCGGCGTCGTCCAGCAGGGCAAGGACCCGAAGAACGTCCTGGTCGACATCGGCAAGCTGGAGGCCATCCTGCCGGTGCAGGAGCAGGTGCCCGGCGAGGAGTACACCCACGGACTGCGGCTGCGCACCTATGTCGTACGAGTGGCCAAGGGCGTGCGCGGCCCGTCGGTGACGCTGTCGCGGACCCACCCCAACCTGGTGAAGAAGCTCTTCGCGCTGGAGGTCCCGGAGATCGCGGACGGTTCCGTCGAGATCTGCGCGATCGCCCGCGAGGCCGGCCACCGCACCAAGATCGCGGTCCGCTCCACCCGCTCCGGACTCAACGCCAAGGGCGCCTGCATCGGCCCGATGGGCGGCCGGGTGCGCAATGTCATGGCCGAGCTGCTCGGTGAGAAGATCGACATCGTGGACTGGTCGGACGACCCGGCCGAGATGGTCGCCAACGCGCTGTCGCCCGCCCGGGTCAGCGAGGTCGAGGTCGTGGACCTCGGCGCACGCTCCGCCCGGGTCACCGTGCCCGACTACCAGCTGTCGCTGGCGATCGGCAAGGAGGGGCAGAACGCCCGTCTCGCCGCCCGCCTCACCGGCTGGCGCATCGACATCCGCCCGGACACCGAGACCGACGCCGAGCGCGATGTGGCCGACCGCGAGCGGGCCGAGCGGGCCCGGGAGCGCGCCGAGCGCAACTGATCCTCGACGACGGGCCGGGGCGCGGAGAAGCCCGCCGCGGCCCGGCTCGGAGCGGGTCACCAAGGAATAGATCTCGTCGACATCCCGCTGAGATCACGACAACATCCGTTCGATCGTTGCCCCAAACAGGTGAGGTCGGTACGGGGAGGTAGACTTAAACGTGTCTGGCCGGACGCACGCCCGCGCTTGCCCTGAGCGAACCTGTGTGGGTTGCCGGGAGCGAGCGGCCAAGAGCGAGCTGCTGCGCATCGTGGCGGACGGAGGCGCCTGCGTCCCCGACCCTCGCGGTACGCTGCCCGGCCGGGGTGCATATGTGCACCCCGCATCTGTCTGTCTCGACCTGGCGGTCCGCCGCCGGGCATTCCCCCGGGCCTTCAAGGCCAAGGGGCCGTTCGACCCCGCAGCGGTACAGCGGTTCGTCGAACGGGCGACACCGTAGGAACAGGAAATTGAACGGCACGGGTCCCCGTGCGGTCAGGTACCTCGCGAGTTGGAAGTAGGTCGAGATTGCGATGAGCACTCGATGAGTACGCGATGAGTACGCCCATGAAGTAGCGACGGTCCGGCGGTAACCCGGACCTAAAAGGAGCGAAGTGGCTAAGGTCCGGGTATACGAACTCGCCAAGGAGTTCGGGGTTGAGAGCAAGGTCGTCATGGCCAAGCTCCAGGAACTCGGTGAGTTCGTACGTTCGGCGTCCTCGACGATCGAGGCGCCGGTTGTACGCAAGTTGACTGACGCACTGCAGGGGCCCGGTGGCAACGCCGGCAAGTCCGCTGCAAAGCCTGGCGCGCCCCGCAAGGCCGCCCCCTCGAAGCCCGCAGCGCCCTCCCCGGCCGCTGCGGCACGTCCCGCTGCCCCGAAGCCCGGCGTACCGGCTGCCAAGCCGGCCGCCGCCGAGGCCCCGAGCAGTACCCCCGCTGCGGCCTCCGCGCCGTCGGCGGGCCCGCGTCCGGGTCCCAAGCCCGCACCCGCGAAGCCCGCCCCGGTCACCCCGGTGCCCGCGGCCGAGTTCTCGGCCCCGGCCCCGGCGCAGCCGGCCGCACCGCAGCAGCAGCAGGCCCCGCGTCCCGCGGGTGCCACCCCGGGTCCCCGCCCTGCCCGTCCGGCTCCGGCCGCCGGTCAGCGTGACGGTGGCCGCGAGGGTGGTCAGCGTGACGGCGGCCGCGGCGGCGAGCGCGACGGTGCCCGTGGCGGCGACCGTCCGGCGCGTCCCGCAGGCCAGGGCGCCCCGCGCCCCGGTGGCGCACGTCCGGCGGGTCCCCGTCCGGGCAACAACCCGTTCACCTCCGGTGGCTCGACGGGCATGGCCCGTCCGCAGTCGCCCCGTCCCGGCGGCGCCCCGCGTCCCGGTGGCGGCTCGGAGCGCCCCGGCGCCCCGCGTCCGCAGGGCGGCCCCGGCGGCGCCCCGAGGCCCCAGGGCCAGGGCGGCGCACGTCCGTCTCCGGGCGGCATGCCGCGCCCGCAGGCTCCTCGTCCCGGCGGCGCCCCCGGCGCCGGCGGTAACCGTCCCAACCCGGGCATGATGCCGCAGCGTCCCGCTGCCGGCCCGCGTCCCGGTGGTGGCCCCGGCGGTGGCCGTGGTCCCGGTGGCGGCGGCGGTCGTCCCGGTGGCGGTGGCGGCGCAGGTCGTCCCGGTGGTGGCGGCGGCTTCGCAGGCCGTCCGGCCGGTCCCGGTGGCGGTGGCGGCGGTTTCGCCGGTCGTCCCGGTGGCGGTGGCGGCGCAGGCCGTCCCGGTGGTGGCGGCGGCTTCGGCGGTCGTCCCGGCTTCGGTGGTCGTCCCGGTGGTCCCGGTGCCCGTGGTGGCACACAGGGCGCCTTCGGCCGACCCGGTGGTCCCGCGCGTCGTGGCCGCAAGTCGAAGCGGCAGAGGCGCCAGGAGTACGAGTCGATGCAGGCTCCGTCGGTGGGCGGCGTCATGCTGCCCCGCGGCAACGGGCAGGCTGTCCGGCTGTCTCGCGGTGCCTCGCTGACGGACTTCGCGGAGAAGATCAACGCGAACCCGGCGTCGCTCGTCGGCGTGATGATGAACCTCGGCGAGATGGTCACTGCCACGCAGTCCGTCCCGGACGAGACGCTGAAGATGCTCGCGGACGAGATGAACTTCGTCCTGGAGATCGTCAGCCCCGAGGAGGAGGACCGCGAGCTGCTCGAGTCCTTCGACATCGAGTTCGGCGAGGACGAGGGCGGCGAAGAGGCCCTGGTCTCCCGTCCGCCGGTCGTGACCGTCATGGGTCACGTCGACCACGGTAAGACCCGACTGCTGGACGCGATCCGCAAGACGAACGTCGTCGCGGGCGAGGCCGGCGGCATCACGCAGCACATCGGTGCCTACCAGGTCGGCGCCGAGGTCAACGGCGAGGACCGCAGGATCACCTTCATCGACACCCCGGGTCACGAGGCGTTCACCGCCATGCGTGCTCGTGGTGCGAAGTCCACCGACATCGCGATCCTCGTGGTGGCGGCGAACGACGGTGTGATGCCCCAGACGATCGAGGCGCTGAACCACGCCAAGGCGGCCGACGTGCCGATCGTGGTCGCGGTCAACAAGATCGACGTCGAGGGTGCCGACCCGGTCAAGGTGCGCGGTCAGCTCACCGAGTTCGGTCTGGTGGCCGAGGAGTACGGCGGCGACACGATGTTCGTCGACATCTCCGCCAAGCAGGGCCTCAACATCGAGGCTCTTCTGGAAGCCGTCGTCCTCACCGCCGACGCCTCGCTCGACCTGCGGGCCAACCCGGAGCAGGACGCGCAGGGTATTGCGATCGAGTCCCACCTCGACCGAGGCCGAGGTGCCGTCTCGACCGTCCTGGTCCAGCGCGGAACGCTGCGCATCGGCGACACCGTGGTGGTCGGCGACGCGTACGGCCGTGTCCGGGCGATGCTCGACGACAACGGTCAGAACGTCCAGGAAGCGGGTCCCTCGACCCCCGTCCTGGTCCTGGGTCTCACCAACGTCCCGGGTGCCGGCGACAACCTCCTGGTGGTCGACGAGGACCGTACGGCCCGTCAGATCGCCGAGAAGCGTGCCGCTCGTGAGCGCAACGCCAACTTCGCCCGCAAGGGTGTCCGGTTCTCCCTGGAGAACCTGGACGAGGCGCTCAAGGCCGGTCTGGTCCAGGAGCTCAACCTCATCATCAAGGGCGACGCGTCCGGTTCGGTGGAGGCTCTCGAGTCCTCGCTGCTCCAGCTCGACGTCGGTGAAGAGGTCGACATCCGGATCCTGCACCGCGGTGTGGGTGCGGTCACCGAGTCGGACATCAACCTGGCGACCGGCTCCGACGCCATCGTGATCGGCTTCAACGTGCGCGCCGCAGGGCGTGCCGAGCAGATGGCCGACCGCGAGGGTGTGGACGTCCGTTACTACTCGGTCATCTACCAGGCGATCGAAGAGATCGAAGCGGCCCTCAAGGGCATGCTCAAGCCGGAGTACGAAGAGGTCGAGCTCGGTACGGCGGAGATCCGCGAGATCTTCCGCTCGTCCAAGCTGGGCAACATCGCCGGTGTGCTGGTCCGGTCCGGCGAGGTCAAGCGCAACACCAAGGCGCGCCTGCTTCGCGACGGCAAGGTCATCGCGGAGAGCCTCAACATCTCCGGGCTGCGCCGCTTCAAGGACGACGTCACCGAGATCCGCGAAGGCTTCGAGGGCGGTATCAACCTCGGAAACTTCAACGACATCAAGATCGACGACGTCATCGCGACGTACGAGATGCGCGAGAAGCCGCGAGGCTGACCCGTACCTCAACAGTCGGGGCCGGTCGACGGGTCGTATTTCCGTCGATCGGCCCCGGCCGTTCCGTGTACGGTTCTTGTGTCCCTGCCAAACACCGGCGGGGCGCGAACCCGAACCGGCGGGACATCCGGACATACATGTATGTGGGGACACTGTCCTTCGATCTGCTTCTCGGCGACGTACGGTCGCTGAAGGAGAAGCGCTCCGTGGTCCGTCCGATCGTTGCCGAGCTCCAGCGCAAGTACGCGGTGAGCGTGGCGGAGACGGGCGGCCAGGACCTCCATCGCAGGGCCGAGATCGGCCTCGCCGTGGTCTCCGGGGACACCGGACACCTCACGGACGTGCTGGACCGGTGCGAGCGGCTGATCGCCGGCCGGCCGGAAGTGGAGCTGCTGTCCGTACGGCGGCGGCTGCACAGCGACGAAGACGATTGAGCAAGGCGAAGGAGACGGACCAGTGGCCGACAACGCGCGGGCTAAGAAGCTGGCGGACCTCATCCAGGAGGTGGTCGCCGAGAAACTGCAGCGCGGAATCAAGGACCCCCGCCTGGGTACGCACGTGACCATCACGGACACCCGCGTCACCGGCGACCTGCGGGAGGCCACGGTCTTCTACACGGTCTACGGCGACGACGAGGACCGGGCGAGCGCGGCAGCCGGTCTGGAGAGCGCGAAGGGCATCCTGCGTTCGGCGGTCGGTGCTGCGGCGGGGACGAAGTTCACCCCCACGCTCGCCTTCATGGCGGACGCGCTCCCCGAGAACGCCAAGGCGATCGAGGACCTCCTCGACCGGGCGCGGGCCTCGGACGCCAAGGTGCGGGAGGCGTCTTCCGGCGCCACGTACGCGGGCGAGGCCGACCCGTACCGCAAGCCGGAGGACGAGACCGACGAGGACACCGCCTCCGAATGACAGCGCAGAACAACAAGACGCCGGACGGACTTGTCATTGTCGACAAGCCGTCCGGCTTCACTTCGCATGACGTCGTCGCCAAGATGCGCGGCATCGCCAGGACCCGCCGCGTCGGCCACGCCGGCACGCTGGACCCGATGGCGACGGGCGTGCTCGTGCTCGGCGTCGAGAAGGCCACCAAGCTGCTCGGCCATCTCGCGCTGACCGAGAAGGAGTACCTCGGTACGATCCGGCTCGGCCAGGACACCGTCACGGACGACGCGGAGGGCGAGATCACCTCGTCCACCGACGCCTCCGGAGTGACGCGCGAGGGGATCGACGCCGGGGTCGCGGCGCTGACCGGCGCCATCATGCAGGTGCCGTCCAAGGTCAGCGCCATCAAGATCGACGGCAAGCGGTCCTACGCGCGGGTGCGCGGCGGCGAGGAGTTCGAGATCCCGGCCCGGCCGGTGACCATCTCGTCGTTCAACGTCTACGACGTCCGCGAGGCCGTCGCGGAGGACGGCACCCCGGTGGTCGACCTGGTCGTCTCGGTGGTCTGCTCCTCCGGTACGTACATCCGCGCCATCGCCCGCGACCTCGGCGCCGGGCTCGGTGTGGGCGGCCATCTCACCGCGCTGCGGCGCACCCGCGTCGGGCCGTACGGCCTCGACGGGGCGAGGACGCTGGACCAGCACCAGGAGGAGCTGGTCGTGATGCCGGTGGCCGAGGCCGCCGCCTCCGCGTTCCCGCGCTGGGACGTCGACGAGAAGCGGGCCAAGCTGCTGCTGAACGGGATGCGGCTGGACATGCCCGCCCACCCGCCGGGGCCGGTCGCCGTCTTCGGACCCGACGGGCGGTTCCTGGTCCTCGTCGAGGAGCAGAAGGGCAAGGCCAAGAGCCTCGCCGTCTTCGGCTGACTTGGGCTGGCTTCGGCTGACGAGCTGATCCGCCCGCTGTCGCGCACCAGGCCGTAACGGCTGCTCCAGGCCCCCGTCGCCTCCTGTCCGCCGAACGCCCCTGATTCACCCCATTGGGCAGGCGCTCGGAGTGAATCAGGGGTGCGAACGGGGGCGCTTTTACTCCGATGGCCTCTTGTCGATCACGGTGGACCTACCGTCGGATCATGGGATGCGGGGACCGGGCGACGCTGGTACGACTGTGCGATCCGGCCGGCAGGACGAGGGGGACCGGGTTCGTCGCGGACGACCGGGGCACGGTCGTGACCAGTCACGAGGCGGTCGACGGGGCCGGCCACCTCGTCCTGCACGGCGCGGACGGACGCAGCTGCCGCGTCGAGGCCGAGGACATCACCACCCTGCCCGAGCTGGATCTCGCGCTCCTGCCCACCGGCGGACCGGACGCGCTGGGCGCGCCGCCGCTGCCGATCGTGGAGCGGGAGCAGATCGAGGCCGGCAGCTATGTGACGATCGCCGCGCACGGCTGGCGCGAGGCCCGCGTCCTGGGACCGGTCCCGGTGACGTACACGGCGGGCGGGCCCGCCCACCGGATCGACCGGGCCCTCGAACTCGCCCTCGGTACGGACGGCAGCGACGCGCTCCGGCTCGGCGGCGCCGCCGTGGGCGGGCCGGTCCTCGACCCGGACACCGGCGCGGTCATCGCGGTTCTCGGCACCGCGCTGCGGGCCGGACACGCCGCCGCCGGATGTGCGGTGCCACTGGCCGGGGCGGGCGAAGGGGGGCCGCTGGGCGAGCTGCTGCGGCGCAACGCCATGAGCGTCCCCGGCTACGGCCGCGATCTGAACCTGGCCGGAGCGCTCCAGCTGACCGCCATGTCCGTCGGCTCCGCGGGCGGACACGGCGGCCGGCCCGATCCGGTGGAACGGCCCGAGGCGATCAAGGAGTTCAGCGCGTTCGCCGCCGCCGGCCCGGCGAAGCCCGACGGGCGGGGCGCGGTCGTCCTCGGCCTCGTCGGGGAGCCGGGCACCGGCCGCACCACCGAACTGGCCGCGCTGGCCGCCCGGCGGGCCCGCGGCCAGGTGCCGGCCCTCACGCTCTGGCTGCGCGGCGCCGACCTGCTGCCCGACGACACCTCCGTGGCCGACGCGATCGTCCGCACGCTCGGGCAGGCCGGACGCATCGTCACCGCCGCCGGAGCCCTCGGGGACATGGCGGCCGCCACCCCCGAGCGGGTGGCCCGGCTGGCGGCCGACGCGGGCAGCCCGCTGCTCGTCCTGCTGGACGGCCCGGAGGAGATGCCGCCCGTCCTGGCACACCGGCTGGCCCGGTGGACCGCGGGCACCGTCGACTGGCTCCGGGAGAACGGGGCGCGGCTCGTCGTCGCCTGCCGCCCCGAGCACTGGGAGACCGCCGGTGAGCTCTGTCCGCCCGACGCGCTGCACCGCCCCGCCAGGCCCGCCAGACGGCTGCCGTCCGCCCTGCGCATCGACGACCTCACCGTGGGCCAGGCCGAGCTGGCCCGGCAGCGGTACGGGCTCCCGCCCGACGCGCTCGCCGCCGGCCACGACCGGCACCCGCTCACCCTGCGGCTGCTGGCGGAGGTGCGCGAGGCACTGCCGCCGGACACGCCGGGGCGGCCCGGCACGGAGGAGGTCTTCGGCGCACACCTGGACCTGATGTGCCTGCGCATCGCGGTCCGGATCGCCGCCCAGTGGCGGCCCGCCCCGAGCGGCACCGCGGTACGGCGGCTGGCGGCGCAGGTGGCGGGGCAGGTCCACGAGGCGGCCCGGCGCTGCCTCGGACCGGGGCAGGGGGAGCTGGACCGGGCCGCGTTCGAGCACGTCTTCCCGTGGCGCACGGGCTGGGCGTCCGCCGTGCTCACCGAGGGCCTGCTGGTCCCGGCGGGAGCGGGCTACCGGTTCGCGCACGAGGAGCTGGGGGACTGGGTCCAGGGCGCGCACCTGGACCTGGACGCGGCGCTGCGGTCGCTGGTGCACCGCTGGCACGCTTCCGGCGCCGCGGCGGGGGAGAGCGGCGGGCGGGTTCCGCACCCCCGCCGCCCGGACGCGGCCGACCGCCCCGGCACCGCCCCCGCGGCCCCGGCCGCCCCCGCCGGGGGAGCCGAGGACGCGGAGCCCCGCACCCTCCCGGTGCCGCGCCACCGGATCGGCCCGGTGATCCAGGCGCTGCTGCTGCTCGGCCGCCGCCAGGGCCCCGCCGCGCTGGCCCACCGGCTGGCCGACCTGATCGAGGCGCTGGACCGGCTGCCGACGGGACGGGACGGGGCAGCGGTGAGGACCGGCGCACCGCGCCCCTCGCGGAACGCCCCGGCCGCCGCCGACGCACGGGAGGACGGGACCGGCCCGGAGGGCGACGATCCCGCCGTACCGCCCGCCGCCGGAGGCTGCCCGCCCCCCGACGCCCGCTGGTGGGCCGCGCACCTGCTCTCGGAGACGCTGCTGCGGGTGCCCGACGCCCGACCGCACCTCGGGGTGCTCCGGCTGCTCACCGGGCGCGTCGTCCGCAGCTCCGCCGAGGCGGGCGGGGCCGGTGCGCAGGGGGTGTACGCGGAGTTCGGGCCGTGGTTCTGGCGGCGGCTGCGGCTGCCCGAGGCGGACCGGATGGACCTGTTCCGACGGCTCGTCCCCGCCGACGGACCGCCGCGTGACGAGGACCAGACCGGCGAGCGCTTCCTGGACGCGGTGGCACGGCGGCTCGCCGCCCATCCGCGCACGATCCAGCCGCTCCTGTGCGCCTGGTTCACGGACGAACAGCCCCTGGCGGCCGACCGGGAAGCGGCGGCGCGCCCCACCGTCGCGGCAGCCGCCCAGGCCCTCCTCCACGCCCGCCGCGACCTCGCCGTGGACGATCTGGCCGACGTGCTCGTCTCGACCGATCACCCCCGCGCCGACGAACTGCTCGCGGCGCTGGCCGAGGACGAACCCTCCGCGCTCTGCCGGGCCGTCGAGCGCTGGTCCCGCGACGACGACCGCCGCGCCCGGCGGATCGCGGCCGCCTGCTACGGAGCGGTCGTCGCACCCCACCTCACCCGCGACGCCGACCGGGACCTGCTGCGCCGCTCCGCCCTCGCCCTGCTGGCCCGCCCCGGCGACACCGATCTGCACGGGCCGGCGCTGACCCGGCTGGTGGCCGATCCGCAGACCAGGGACCGCTATCTGCCGCAGGCGCTGCGCACCTTCGTCGCGGGCGGCCCCCGGCTCTCCCCGGCCTCGCTCGCCGTCGCCCTGCCCACCCACCCCGAGCAGGTGCTGACCGCGTACCGCGAGCGCCTCCTGCGGTCCGGGGACGGCGCGGGCGAGGTGCTGCGCGCCCTCGCCGGGATCGACGCCCCCGCGCTCGCCCTGCACGCCGCCGGGCTCGTCCGGGCGTACGTCGACAGCCACCCGGAGGACACCGTGCACACCGCGGCGTACCTCGACCGCAGGCTGGAACACGGGCCCGCGGCCCGCGCCCTGCTGCTCCCGCTGCTGACCGGGCTGCTCAGGGACCGGCCGGCCGCCGCGCCGGTGCGCGGTTCGCTCGCCGCGGTGCTGGCCTCGTCCGGCAGCCCGGCCTCGCAGCCCCTGCGGGACGAGCTGCTGGAAGTGCTGCTGGACTTCGAGCAGGGCGGTGCGCGCCAGGACCCGATCGTGCTCGAAGCCCTGCTGCGGGCCGCCGCGGCGGGCAGTGCCGGGCGCGGCCGGGCCCGTACCAGGGCCCTGGTCCACCGCACCGGGATGCTGCTCGTCCGGACCCCGGAGGGCGCCGCACGGTTCGACCGGCGGCTATGCGAACTGGCCCGTGACGTGCCCGGATTCGCGGGCCTGATCCTCGGGTGGCTGGCGGACGCCCCGCAGGAGTGGGCGGCGGTCATCGGTCCCGGCGCGCGGCGGACCGTGGAGTCTCTCGGGGCCCCGATGCCCATGCCGATGCAGGCCGCAGAGCGTGAGCATGGCAGTCTTAGACCTGCGTAAGAGACATACCCACGTACACAGGTTCGGGCGAGGAGCGGTCAGAGTGCAGCGCTGGCGTGGCTTGGAGGACATCCCCCAGGACTGGGGACGCAGCGTCGTCACCATCGGCTCCTACGACGGGGTGCACCGCGGACACCAGCTCATCATCGGCCGTGCCGTCGAGCGGGCCCGCGAGCTGGGCGTGCCGTCGGTCGTCGTGACGTTCGACCCGCACCCCAGCGAGGTCGTCCGGCCCGGCAGCCACCCGCCGCTGCTCGCCCCGCACCACCGGCGCGCCGAACTGATGGCGGAGCTCGGCGTGGACGCCCTGCTGATTCTCCCGTTCACCACCGAGTTCTCGAAGCTCGCCCCTGCCGACTTCATCGTGAAGGTGCTCGTCGACAAGCTCCACGCGCGGCTGGTCATCGAGGGCCCCAACTTCCGCTTCGGCCACAAGGCCGCGGGGAACGTCCAGCTGCTCACCGAGTTCGGCGGTACGTACGACTACCGGGTCGAGGTCATCGACCTGCGGGTGCGCGGCGAGGCGGGCGGCGGCGAACCGTTCTCGTCCACCCTCACCCGCCGCCTGGTCGCCGAGGGGGACATGGCCGGCGCCCGCGAGATCCTGGGCCGCCCGCACCGCGTCGAGGGCATCGTCGTCCGGGGCGCCCAGCGCGGCCGCGAGCTCGGCTTCCCCACCGCGAACGTGGAGACCCTGCCGCACACGGCGATCCCCGCCGACGGGGTGTACGCGGGCTGGCTGAACGTGAACGGCGAGGCGATGCCCGCCGCGATCTCCGTCGGCACGAACCCGCAGTTCGACGCCACGGAGCGGACGGTGGAGGCATACGCGATCGACCGCGTCGGCCTCGATCTGTACGGGCTGCACGTCGCCGTGGACTTCCTCGCCTACGTACGGGGGATGCTGAAGTTCGAGTCGGTCGACGAGCTGCTCGTGGCGATGGCCGCCGATGTGAAGCGGTGCACCGAGCTGATCTCCGCGTACGACCGGGGCTGAGAACCGGCGCGGTCGCCGCGCCCGGCTTCCCGCACCGGGGCTTCGTCTAGGGTGGACCGGTCCGAAGGAGGTGGGCGCCGTGCGTGAACTGCTCCCCGAGCTGCGCGCCTGGCACGAGGCCGGCACACCGTTCGCCCTGGCCACGGTCGTCTCCGTCCGGGGCAGCGCCCCGCGGTCCCCGGGCGCCGTGATGGCTGTGACCGCCGACGGAGCGGTGGCGGGAAGCGTCTCCGGCGGCTGTGTCGAGGGCGCGGTGTACGAGCTGGCCGGCGAGGTGCTCGCCTCCGGTACCCCGCAGCTCCAGTCGTACGGGATCAGCGACGACGAGGCGTTCGGTGTCGGGCTGACCTGCGGCGGCACGATCGACGTCCTGGTCGCGCCGTTCGCCTCCACGGCCGACCGCGCGTGGCTGCGGGGGGTCACGGACTCGATCGCGGCCGGCGAACCCGTCGCCGTGGCCACCGCCTTGCCTGGCTCGGCCGCGGCCGGGGCCCGGCTGGTGGTCCGGCCCGGCGGCGCACACGGCTCGCTCGGCAACGAGGGGCTCGACGCGGCCGTCACCGACGACGCCCGGGGCCTGCTCGCCCAGGGGGCCACCGGCCTGCAGTGGTACGGGGAGCGTGGGGAGCGCCGGATGCAGGACGTCTCCGTCTTCGTCCAGACGTACGCGCCACCGCCCCGGATGCTCGTCTTCGGCGCCATCGACCACGCGGCCGCGACCGCGCGCATCGGCTCGTTCCTCGGGTACCGGGTCACCGTGTGCGACGCCCGTCCGGCGTTCGCGACCCGTGAGCGGTTCCCCACCGCCGACGAGGTCGTCTGCGCCTGGCCGCACACCTACCTCTCGGACACGGAGATCGACGGGCGCACGGTCGTCTGCGTCCTGACGCACGATCCGAAGTTCGATGTCCCGCTGCTGGTCGCGGCGTTGCGAACGCCTGCCGCGTACATCGGTGTGATGGGGAGCCGGCGTACCCATCTGGACCGGATCGCCCGGCTGCGCGAGGAGGGGGTGGCCGAATCGGACCTGGTCCGGCTCGCCTCACCCGTGGGCCTCGACCTCGGCGCCCGTACGCCGGAGGAGACGGCGGTCTCGATCGCCGCGGAGATCATCCAGCACCGCTGGGGCGGCACGGGGCGGCCGCTCGGCGAACTGACGGGCACGATCCACCACGAGCAGCGCGGGTAGCGGTGGCGGGCGGACCGGGAATGCCGGACCCGCCCGCCACCGCATCGACGCGTTCTAGGCCGGAGCCTTCGCCGCCGCGTTCGCCCAGTGGCACGCCACCTGCGTCTCGCCGCCCCCCGCCAGGACCGGGAGATCCTTCGTACGGCACGCGTCCGCGACCCCCGCACGCTCCGCCTCGCCCGAGGCCAGCACCTGGCAGCGCACATGGAAGCGGCAGCCGGACGGGATCTTCGACGGGTCCGGCGGCTCACCGGTCAGTACCACCGGATCGCCCGCCGCCTCCGGCAGCACCGACAGCAGCGCCTGGGTGTACGGATGCCGGGGCGCCGTCAGGATCTGCTCGACGTCACCGGTCTCCACGATCCGGCCGAGGTACATCACCGCCACCCGGTCCGCGATGTTCCACGCCAGGCCGAGGTCGTGCGTGACCACCAGCGCGGACAGGCCCAGCTCGTCCCGCAGCCGCAGCAGCAGCGCCAGGATCTCGCCGCGCACCGAGGCGTCCAGCGAGGCCACCGGCTCGTCGGCCACGATGAGCTCCGGTTCCAGGACCAGGGCGCCCGCGATCACGACGCGCTGGCGCTGGCCGCCGGAGAGCTCGTGCGGGTAGCGCAGGAAGAACCGTTCCGGGGGCCGCAGCCCCGCCCGGGAGAGGGCGCTGGTGACCGCCTCCCGCTCGTCACCGCCGTAGCGGTGGATCCGCAGCCCCTCGGCCACCGCGTCGTACACCGTGTGGCGCGGGTTCAGCGAGCCGCTCGGGTCCTGGAGCACCAGCTGGACCCGCTTGCGGTACGCCTTGAGGGCCCGGCTCCCGTAGCCGAGCGGCTTGCCGCCGAAGGTGATCTGCCCGGAGACCGGCGGGACCAGGCCCAGCAGTGAACGGGCCAGCGTCGTCTTGCCGCACCCGGACTCGCCGACCAGGGCGACGATCTCGCCCGGCCTGATGTCCAGGTCGACGCCGTCGACGGCCCGCGCGGGCTCCGCGCCGTGTCGGCCGGGGAAGGTGACGTGCAGCGACTGGGCGCTGAGCAGGTCCGTGGTGGTGGTCATGTGGTGCTCCTTGCTTCCTCAGCGCCCGGCAGCCCCGGCAGGACCGGGGCGGCGGCCCCCTGCGGACCCACCAGCACGCAGGCGGCCCGCCGTCCCGGCCCGGCGTCCCGCAGCTCCTGGTCCTGCGTGGCGCAGGAGTCCAGGGCCACCGGGCAGCGCGGGTGGAACGTGCAGCCGGCCGGCAGCGCCGACGGGTCGGGCGGATCGCCCGGCAGCCCCCGGGGAGCGAACCGGGAGGCCGGGTCCCCGATGCGCGGGAAGGCGCCCGACAGGGCCTTGCTGTACGGATGGGTCGCGTTCTCGTAGACCTCGGAGGCGGGCCCCTGTTCGACGACCCGTCCCGCGTACATCACCGCGAGCCGGTCGCAGGTGTCCGAGAGCACCGCCAGGTCATGGCTGATCATGATCAGCCCGAGGTCCTGCTCGGAGACCAGCTGTTCGATCAGGCGCAGGATCTGGGCCTGGATCATCACGTCGAGGGCCGTCGTCGGCTCGTCGGCGATGATCAGCCCGGGGTCGCAGGCGAGCGCCATCGCGATCATCACGCGCTGCCGCTGCCCGCCGGACAGCTCGTGCGGATAGGCGTCCACCCGGGCGGCGGGAAGACCCACCTGCTCCAGCAGCTCACCGGCCCGCTTGCGGGCGGCTGCCTGGGACGCCTTGCTGTGCAGCACGATCGGCTCGGCGATCTGGTCGCCGATGCGGTGCACCGCGTTGAGCGAGTGCATCGCGCCCTGGAAGACGATCGAGGCGCCGGCCCAGCGCACGGCCCGGACCTGGCCCCACTTCATGGTGAGGACGTCCTCGCCGTTCAGCAGGATCTCGCCGGTGACCTTGGTGCCCGCGGGCAGCAGCCGCAGCAGCGCGAGGGCCAGCGTCGACTTCCCGCAGCCCGACTCCCCGGCGATGCCGAGCTTCTGGCCCGCGTCCACCTCCAGATCCACTCCGCGGACCGCCTGGGCCCCGCCGGCGTACGTCACCGTCAGATCGCGGACCTGGAGAAGCGGCGTCTTACGGATGCTCGTCGTGCTCAACGGGCCACCCCCAGCTTGGGATTGAGGACGGTCTCGATGGCGCGGCCGCACAGCGTGAACGCGAGTGCCACCAGGGCGATGGCGATTCCCGGCGGTGCCAGGTACCACCAGTCGCCCGCGCTGACCGCGCCGGCCTCGCGGGCGTCCTGGAGCATGCCGCCCCAGGAGGTGATGGTCGGGTCCCCGAGGCCGAGGAAGGCCAGGGTGGCCTCGGTCAGGATCGCGCTGGAGATCACCAGCGTGGTCTGGGCGAGCACCAGCGGCATCACGTTCGGCAGGACGTGCCGGGTCATGATGTGGCCGTGTCCGCCGCCCAGCGCGCGGGCCCGCTCGATGTAGGGGCGGGACTCCACGGCGAGCGTCTGCGCCCGCACCAGACGGGCCGTCGTCGGCCAGGTGGTGACACCGATCGCGATGATGACCGTCCACAGCGAGCGGTCCATCACGGTGGCGAGCGCGATCGCCAGGACCAGGGTCGGCATCACCAGGAACCAGTCGGTGACCCGCATCAGGACCGTCGAGTACCAGCCGCGGAAGTGGCCCGCGAGGATACCGACGACCGTGCCGATGGCGACGCAGAGGAAGGCGGCGAGCAGCCCCACCGTCAGCGAGACGCGCGCACCCCACACCAGCAGGGCGAGCACACTGCGTCCGAACTGGTCGGTGCCGAGCGGGAACTCACCGCTCGGGGACTCCAGCGCCCCGCCGGGTGCGGAGGTGACGCTCTGCGAGTCGGCGCCGGCCAGGACCGGCGCGAACAGGGCGATCAGCCCGATCAGGATCAGCCCGGCCAGCCCCCACAGCCCGCCCGGGTGCCTGCGGTACTCGCGCCAGAAGCGGGCCATGGAGCGGCGCTTGCGGGCCCGTGCCAGCGCGCGCGGGCTCTTGGCCGCCCCGGTGCCGGAACCTTCGGGCGTGGGCTTCTCGGCCTCGGGGGTGGAGGCCGGCATGGATTCGGTCGTCATCGGCCCACCCGGGGATCGAGCAGCGGATACAGCACATCGGCCAGGGTGTTCGCCAGGATCACCGCGGTGGCGAAGACGAAGAACAGCCCTTGGACGAGTGGCAGGTCAGGGACGCTGAGCCCCTGGTAGAAGAGGCCGCCGAGACCTGGCCAGGAGAACACCGTCTCGACCAGGATCTGTCCGGCGACCACATGTCCCAGGTTGACGAACATCAGCGTGAAGGTCGGCAGCATCGCGTTGGGCACGGCGTGCTTGCGGCGTACCGCGTCGTCGCGCAGCCCCTTCGCGCGGGCCGTCGTCAGGTAGTCGCTGCCCATCTCGTCGAGCAGCGAGGAGCGCATCACCAGCAGCGTCTGCGCGTAGCCGACCGCGACCAGGGTGATCACCGGGAGCACCATGTGGTGCGCCACGTCGAGGACGTAGGCGAAGCCGGTCTCGTTGCCCGACTCCAGACCGCCGGTCGGGAACATGCCCGGGATCGGTCCGATGCCCACCGAGAAGACGATGATCAGGAGCAGCCCGAGCCAGAACGACGGCACCGAGTAGAGCGTGAGCGCCAGCGCGGTGTTGAACCGGTCGCTCGTGGAGCCGTTGCGCCAGGCGGTACGGGTGCCCAGCCAGATGCCGAGCGCGCTGTAGAGGACGTACGCCGTACCGGTGAGCAGCAGCGTCGCCGGAAGCGCCTCGACGATCTTGTCCATCACCGGGGCGTGGAACTGGTACGAGGTGCCGAGGTCACCGGTGAGCGCGTCGCCCACGTAGCTGGTGAACTGCCTCCACATCGGCTGGTCGAGGCCGAACTGATGGCGGAGCGACTGGAGCTGCTCCGCCGAGATCGGGCGGCCGCCGGTCATCTGCTTCACCGGGTCGCTGGGGATGAGCCGGAAGAGGAAGAAGCTGGTGACCAGAACGGCGAACAGCGAGACGGCCGCGCCGAGGATCTTGGCGGCCACGTACCTGAGATAGGCCTTGGTGTTGCGCGCCCGTGGGCCGCGGGCGGCCGCCGGACCGGCCGGAGCCGGCCCTTCGGTATCCGCATCCGCCTGTTTCACGAGCGCCGGAGTGCTGTCAGCTGTCATGAGGGAACTCTCGTTACTCGTGCTGCACTTAGAGGGACCGGCCGGCGGGGCCGCTGTGGATCGGGCCCCGCCGCCGCTCCCTCTCATCCGGTCCGCGGAAAACACCCGCGGTCCATGGAACTACTCGCGGTCGTCCGCGGTGGTGCGACGCCGCCTCATGAGGAGGAATCCGCCACCCGCGAGGACCACGACGACGACCACGATGCCGATGACGACCCCGGTGGAACTCGATCCGCTGTCGCTGTCCGTGCCGTCGCCGCTGCCCGCCGGTACGGCCGACCACCAGCTCCAGTAACCGTCCTGGCCGTAGATGTTGCCGGCCGCCTCGGGCATGGTCGTGATCGACTTGATCTGGTCGGTGCGGTAGGCCTCGACCGCGTTCGGGTACGCGATGACGTTCATGTACCCGGAGTCGTAGAGCCAGGACTGCATCTGCTTGACGATGTCCGCCCGCTTGGCCGGGTCGTACTCGGCGAGCTGCTTCTTGTACAGCTCGTCGTACGTCTTGTCGCAGATGAAGTCGTCCGTGGTCGCGCTCTCCTTGGCCTTGACCGGCAGGGCTGCGCAGGTGTGGATGCCGAGGACGAAGTCGGGGTCGGGGTTGACGGACCAGCCGTCGAAGGCGAGGTCGTACTCACCGGCGTACCAGGGCACGGAGACGTCGTCGAGGCAGTCGACCTTGAGACCGATGCCGAGCTTGCCCCACCACTCCTTGAGGTACTTGCCGATCGCCTTGTCGTTCGGGTCCGTGGCGTGGCAGAGGATGCGCAGGTCGAGCGGCTTGCCGTCCTTGCCGACGCGCTGGTCGCCCTTGAGCTTGTAGCCCGCCTGGTCCAGGAGCTTGGCCGCCTTGGCCGGGTCGTAGCCCAGCTTCTGGTCCGCCGACGGTTCCCACTTGTACGCCGGGAAGCGCGGCGGGATGTAGCCCGCGCCGTTGACGGCGTGGCCCTGGAAGACCTTGTCGATGAGGGTGTCGCGGTCGATGGACAGGAAGAGCGCCTGGCGGACCTTCAGGTCGAGCAGCGCCTTGTTGCCGTTGCCGAACTTCTTGCCGTCCTTGGTCTGCGCGCCGGGGTTGGTGGCCAGCGCGAAGAACCGGCGGCCCGGACCCTCGTTCACCTTGATGTTCTTCTCGCCCTTGAGCGAGTTGGCCTGGGCGGGCGTCAGCGCGGGCGAACCGGCGACGAAGGAGACCTCGCCCTTGCGGAGTGCGGCGACCGCGGCGTCCTGGTCCTTGTAGGTCTTGAAGACGACCTCGTCGAACTTGGGCGAGCCGCGCCAGAAGTCCTTGTTGGCCTTGAGCTTCACATACTGGTCGACCTTGTAGTCGGTCAGGATGAACGGCCCGTTGCCCACGATCGGGAACTTCGTGTCGTTGTTGAACTTCGAGAAGTCCCCGACCTTGTCCCAGAGGTGCTTGGGTACGATCGGGACATCGAGTG
Organism: Streptomyces sp. NBC_00341; assembly: GCF_041435055.1. Taxonomy (NCBI): domain Bacteria; kingdom Bacillati; phylum Actinomycetota; class Actinomycetes; order Kitasatosporales; family Streptomycetaceae; genus Streptomyces; species Streptomyces sp. NBC_00341. The sequence goes on from NZ_CP108002.1 coordinate 6,643,988, forward strand.
CGGCCATGGTGGCCTGCGGTTCCTTCAGCTCGATGACCAGCTTCGTGGGGCTCGGCGCCGTCACCTTCTTGAAGTTGGTGACGAAGCTGCCGTTGGCCTGGCCGGCGGCCTCGTCGGTCATGATCTTGTTGAAGGTCCAGGCCGCGTCCTCCGCGGTGGCCTGCTGACCATCGGACCACTTGGAGTTGGACCGAATGGTGTAGGTCCACGTCAGCTTGTCCGCGGACGGCTCCCACTTGGTGGCCAGGCCCGGGATCGCGTGGTTGTCCTTGGCGTCATAGTTCGTCAGGAAGTCGTACATGAGCCGGGTGAGGCTGGTGCTCATCAGCTTCTGGGCGAGGAACGGACTCAGTGAGTCGACGCTCTGCGCGACCGCGACGGTCAGTGTCGTCCTGCCGCTGTCGGCGGCCTGCGCCTGCTGGGGCGAGGCGGCCCCGAGCGGGACCCCCGGCACGACGGACGCGGCGGCGAGCCCGAGGGCGGCGGCACCGGAGGCCAGGAGGACACGCAGACGTGAGCGTGGCTGGGCGGCGTGTGGTGGGACTCTTTCGACCATGGTCAGGGACCTCGCGTCATGACTCGCACGGAGAAGGCGGGTTGATCTGTGGATCGCCAGCTGGTGAAGCGAAGGTTTATCAGCGGTGGTCGAGCCGCGTCAACGGTCATCGAAACGGCGTGTGGGCTGCGGGAATGCGCAGAGGGCCCGCATCGTGGAGACGATGCGGACCCTCATTGGTTTAGACCTCTGACGCCTTACTGCTGAGGCGCTGGCGGCGGCTGCTGCTGCCATCCCGCGGGCGGCACGGGGCCCTGCAGTCCGGGATGGGCGGGCTGTCCCGGCTGACCGGGCTGACCGGGCTGAACGGCCTGTCCGCCGTACTGCTGTTGCTGCGGCTGACCGCTCGGATCTGCGGCGGGCGGCTGGGCCTGCGGGGGCTGCTGCTGCCAGCCCTGTCCGCCACCGGGAGCCTGCTGCTGCGGGTAGGGCTGCTGTCCGCCGTACGGCTGCTGACCGCCGTAGGGTTGCTGCTGGGGCGGATACGGCTGGCCCGGCTGCTGGGGCGGGTAGGGCTGCTGGCCCGGCACCTGCTGCTGGCCGGGCATCGGCGGCGCGTACTGCGGCGGTTGGTTGCCGCCGTTGGCCGTCCACAGCCCTTGCTGCTGCTGGGCGCGCGCGAAGTCCTCCGCGACGAGGGCGGAGAGGTTGAAGTACGCCTCCCGCGTCTTCGGGCGCATCATGTCGAGGTCCACCTCGGCGCCGGCCGACAGGTGCTCGTCGAACGGTACGACGACCACGCCTCGGCAGCGCGTCTCGAAGTGCTGCACGATGTCGTCGACCTTGATCATCTTGCCGGTCTCCCGGACACCGGAGATCACCGTGAGCGACCGCTGCACGAGATCGGCATAGCCGTGCGCCGACAGCCAGTCCAGCGTGGTGGAGGCACTTGACGCACCGTCGACCGACGGCGTGGAGATGATGATCAGCTGGTCGGCCAGGTCCAGCACACCGCGCATCGCGCTGTAGAGGAGACCGGTGCCGGAGTCGGTGAGGATGATCGGGTACTGCTTGCCCAGCACCTCGATCGCGCGCCGGTAGTCCTCGTCGTTGAACGTCGTCGAGACGGCCGGGTCCACGTCGTTGGCGATGATCTCGAGACCGGAGGACGCCTGCGAGGTGAACCGCCGGATGTCCATGTACGAGTGGAGGTGCGGGATCGCGTGGACCAGGTCGCGGATGGTCGCCCCGGTCTCGCGCCGGACCCGGCGGCCCAGCGTTCCGGCGTCCGGGTTGGCGTCGATGGCGAGGATCTTGTCCTGCCGTTCGGTGGCCAGGGTGGAGCCGAGCGCGGTGGTCGTCGTGGTCTTGCCGACGCCGCCCTTGAGGCTGATCACCGCGATCCGGTAGCAGGAGAGGACCGGGGTGCGGATCAGTTCGAGCTTGCGCTGCCGCTCGATCTCCTCCTTCTTGCCGCCGATCTTGAAGCGGGAGGCCGCGGACGGCCCGCGGCTGCTCTTCGTCTTCTGCTTGCCCCGGACCAGCCGGTCGGACGAGAGCTCCACCGCGGCCGTGTACCCCAGCGGCGCGCCCGGTACCGAACGCTCCCGCTGGTCGTGGGTGACGGGGGTGGGCCAGGCGGCTCCGGTGCGCGGGTCGACGGGCGCCCCCTGCGGCGGAAGCTGCTGACCCGGCTGACCCGGCTGACCCTGCTGGGGCTGGGGCGGGGTGATCTGGGCGGGCAGGTTCGGGTTGTTCGGGTTGCCCTGGGGGAAGCCGTAGCCGCCCTGCTGCTGCGGCTGGGCTCCGGGCGGCGGCAGCGGGGCCCCACCGCCGCTCTGCTGCTGAACGGGCCACTGCGCTGCCTGCGGCGGCTGGGGAGCCTGCGGTGCATAAGGGAAGGGCTGCTGCGCATGCGGCGGGAGCGGGGCTCCGGGCTGCGGCTGGTGCGGCTGGTGCGGCTGCTGCGGCTGCTGCGGTGCCGGAGGCTGCTGAGGGAAGCCGTAGCCCGCCTGCTGCGCGGGCGCTCCGGGCTGGGGCTGCTGAGGAAGCGCGGGCTGCTGCGGGTTCTGGGGCGCCTGGGCTGCCTGGGGTGCCTGGGCTGCCTGGTTCTGCGGAAACCCGTAGCCGCCCGGTGCCTCGTTCGCCGGGGGCTGTCCCGGCCACTGCGGCGCGGGCTGGGGCGCGGCGGGCTGCGGGGCGGCCGGCTGGAACGAGGGCGGCAGCGGCGGCAGCCCGCCCTGCGGCGGTGCCGGTGACCAGGGGGCGGGGGCGTTCTGCGGGGCGTCGGGGGAGGGCGGGGCGTCGGCGTTCTGCGGGGCGTCGGCCTGCGGCGTGCTGTCGGCGCCCGCGCCGTCCGTCGCGTCGGCCGAGGGCTCGTCGGGCTCGGTTGTCGCGGTGTCGGACGGCGCTGCCGCGTCGGGCTCGCCGCTCTCCCCGGTGGTCCCGTCCTGTCCGGCGTCCGGGGCCCTGCCCGCGTCACGCGCGTCCGCGTCCGTACCGGCGTCAGCCGCGGCCGCGCCCCCGCCCGGCGAACCGGCGGGCGTCTCGCGCTCCGCGATCTCCCGCCTCAGCGCGGCGGAGGAGAACCGCACGGTCGAGCCGCTCTCCACATCGCCGTTCCCGGATGGATCGGCCGCACCGCCGACGTCCGCGGCACCCGTCGGCTGCGCCGGGGGAGCCGGCTGCACCGGTGCGGGCGGGGCGGGCGGGGCCGGAGTGGGCTGAGCCGGGACGGGCGGGGCCGGAGCCCAGCCGGGTTCGAAACCGCCGCCGGCGGGCAGTCCGGGTGCGGACACCGGTGCGCCGTTGGGCGGGGGCGGAGCCAGGTGTGTTCCTGCGCCGCCCGAGGAGTCGCCCGGCGTATTCTGCGTGTACCAGGCGGGCGGGGTGTAGTCGATGGTGAACTCACCCGTCGTCTCGGCGGGCTCCGCGTCGGTCGACTCGTCGACGGGCCTGTCCCAGCTCCCGCGCATCTCGTCCCGATCGCCGTTCACTTTGCCTCCTGGTGTGGTCGAGCACCCTCTGTGCCGTGGTGGGTGGGGGCGACCGTTCCCACAGTGCGAACCGCCCGGCTCTCCCCCTGTAACGCGCGTTGCCTGCCCGCAGGTTCCTCTGCCGCGTCCGGACCCACCCTAATCGTCATCGGGCCCGGTACGGCAGGCCGTACGGCACCGCGGGCACTGTCCCCTACGTCACGTACTGCCCCCAAGTGAACTGAGTACGGCGGAGAGTGAAGGGAGATGTGATCAAACGGGCACATCTACGCAGGGAAACCTGAACATTTCGCACACGACAGTGGGCACGTCCACCTGAACGTGCCCACTGTGCCGACTGCGACCCGTGCCTACCGCGCGACAGCGGCCGTGTTCGCGTACCGCTGTATCCCCGTACCGTCGCTCCGCCTCACTACTTGAGGTCGAACTCGCCGTCCCGGGCACCCAGTACGAAGGCGCGCCACTCGGCCTCCGTGTAGCGCAGTACGGTCTCGGGATCCAGCGAGGACCTCATCGCCACCGCCCCGCCGGGCAGATGTGCGATCTCGACGCGCTCCTCGGCATCCTCGGTGCCGGGCGCACTCAGCCACTCCACTCCCGAGATGTCGAGTGCGTACAGCTCGTCCTTCTCCGCCTGCGTGCCCATCGTCAAGGTTCCTCTCCGTACGGTGGCTCTGCACGGCACCGTACAGGGCCGGAACAGGCGGGGGACCCGGTCGGGAATTCCGCAGCGCGCGGCCCGGATCTGTGCTCCCGTCGGGTGCGCTCCGGGCGGCTGGTAGTCTGGGTGTGGCCGTTTGTGTACGCGTTCCCGGTTCGTTCTGGGAGCTGCGCTCATCGGACCTTCGCTCCCGAGTCACGCAAGCTCCCCTGAGATCAAGACCAGGGGCACTCGTGGGCGCATCGAACACCTAGAGGAGTACCGCGTGCCGCTCGACGCCGCTACGAAGAAGCAGATCATGACCGAGTTCGCGCAGAAGGAGGGCGACACCGGTTCCCCCGAGGTTCAGGTGGCCATGCTCTCCCGCCGCATCTCGGACCTCACGGAGCACCTCAAGACGCACAAGCACGACCACCACTCCCGTCGTGGTCTGCTGATCCTGGTCGGCCAGCGTCGCCGCCTTCTGCAGTACCTGGCCAAGAAGGACATCCAGCGCTTCCGTGCGCTCGTCGACCGCCTCGGCATCCGCCGTGGCGCGGCCGGCGGCGCCAAGTAAAGACGCTGTGAAAGGGAGCGGTGCCCGTATCCATGGGGCCGCTCCCTTTGCCGTACGTGCGGGACTGGGGTCAAGCTCAGTAACCTGGACGTACAACACCAGACGAGGAGAGGCGCCCCACGGCCGCCGCCGGTCCTCGGTAGTGGCCCCCGGGACAACGCCCGGGAGCTTCGATCGAAGACCGGCCCCGCACACACGGTGCGCCTCTCCGCACCGTCCTGCGCCACACGGGCGACAGGACGAAAGACGACGAGTATGGAGAAAACACTAGTGGAGAACGAGACCCACTACGCCGAGGCCGTTATCGACAACGGAACCTTCGGCACCCGCACCATCCGCTTCGAGACGGGCCGCCTGGCCAAGCAGGCCGCAGGCTCCGCCGTCGCGTACCTGGACGACGACACCATGGTGCTGTCGGCCACCACCGCTTCCAAGCGGCCCAAGGACCAGCTCGACTTCTTCCCCCTCACGGTGGACGTCGAGGAGCGGCAGTACGCCGCCGGCAAGATCCCCGGCTCCTTCTTCCGCCGGGAGGGCCGCCCCTCCGAGGACGCGATCCTCACCTGCCGCCTGATCGACCGCCCGCTGCGCCCCTCCTTCAAGAAGGGCCTGCGCAACGAGATCCAGATCGTCGAGACGATCATGGCGCTCAACCCCGACCACCTGTACGACGTGGTCGCGATCAACGCCGCCTCCGCCTCGACGATCCTGGCGGGCCTGCCCTTCTCCGGCCCCATCGGCGCCACCCGCGTCGCCCTGATCAAGGGCCAGTGGGTCGCCTTCCCGACGCACACCGAGCTCGAGGACGCCGTCTTCGACATGGTCGTCGCCGGTCGCGTCCTGGAGGACGGCGACGTCGCGATCATGATGGTCGAGGCCGAGGCCACCGAGAAGACCATCCAGCTCGTCAAGGACGGCGCGGAGGCCCCGACCGAAGAGGTCGTCGCCGCCGGTCTGGAAGCTGCGAAGCCCTTCATCAAGTCGCTCTGCAAGGCCCAGTCGGACCTCGCCGCCAAGGCTGCCAAGCCCACCGGTGAGTTCCCGGTCTTCCTCGACTACCAGGACGACGTCCTGGAGGCGCTCACCAAGGCCGTCAGCACCGAGCTCGCCAAGGCACTCACCATCGCCGGCAAGCAGGACCGCGAGGCGGAGCTCGACCGCATCAAGGAGATCGCGGGCGAGAAGCTCCTCCCGGCCTTCGAGGGTCGCGAGAAGGAGATCTCCGGTGCCTACCGCGCGCTGACCAAGAAGCTGGTCCGCGAGCGCGTCATCAAGGACAAGGTCCGCATCGACGGCCGCGGCGTCACGGACATCCGTACGCTCGCCGCCGAGGTCGAGGCCATCCCGCGCGTGCACGGCTCGGCGCTGTTCGAGCGTGGCGAGACCCAGATCCTGGGCGTCACCACCCTCAACATGCTCCGGATGGAGCAGCAGCTGGACACCCTCTCCCCGGTGACCCGCAAGCGCTACATGCACAACTACAACTTCCCGCCGTACTCCGTCGGTGAGACCGGCCGCGTGGGCTCGCCCAAGCGCCGCGAGATCGGCCACGGAGCGCTCGCAGAGCGCGCCATCGTGCCGGTGCTGCCGTCGCGCGAGGAGTTCCCCTACGCGATCCGCCAGGTCTCCGAGGCGCTGGGCTCCAACGGCTCGACGTCCATGGGCTCGGTCTGCGCCTCCACCATGTCCCTGCTGAACGCCGGTGTGCCCCTCAAGGCCGCCGTCGCCGGTATCGCCATGGGCCTGATCTCGCAGGAGATCGACGGCAAGACCCACTACGTCGCCCTCACCGACATCCTCGGTGCCGAGGACGCGTTCGGTGACATGGACTTCAAGGTCGCCGGTACGAAGCAGTTCGTGACCGCGCTGCAGCTCGACACCAAGCTCGACGGCATCCCCGCCTCGGTCCTGGCCGCCGCGCTGAAGCAGGCCCGTGACGCCCGCCTCCACATCCTCGACGTGATGAACGAGGCCATCGACGTCCCGGACGAGATGTCCCCGAACGCCCCGCGGATCATCACCGTCAAGATCCCGGTGGACAAGATCGGTGAGGTCATCGGCCCCAAGGGCAAGATGATCAACCAGATCCAGGAGGACACCGGCGCCGACATCACGATCGAGGACGACGGCACCATCTACATCGGTGCCCAGCAGGGCTCGCAGGCCGAGGCCGCGCGCGCCACGATCAACGCGATCGCCAACCCGACCATGCCGGAGGTCGGCGAGCGCTACCTGGGTACGGTCGTCAAGACCACCACCTTCGGTGCGTTCGTCTCCCTGATGCCCGGCAAGGACGGCCTGCTGCACATCTCGCAGATCCGCAAGCTCGCCGGTGGCAAGCGCGTGGAGAACGTCGAGGACGTGCTCGCCGTCGGTGCCAAGGTCCAGGTCGAGATCGCCGAGATCGACTCCCGCGGCAAGCTCTCGCTGATCCCGGTCGTCGAGGGTGAAGAGGACGAGAAGAAGGACGACGCCGCCAAGTGACGTCCCGTAGTTCCGTGACGACGGCCCGCACCTCTTCGGAGGCGCGGGCCGTCGCCCGTACCCAAACGCTTCTCAAGGGCAGCAACGGCATCGGCACGGTCCGCCGCACGGTCCTCCCCGGCGGCCTGCGCATCGTCACCGAGACCCTGCCCTCCGTACGCTCCGCCACCTTCGGGATCTGGGCCAACGTCGGATCACGCGACGAGACCCCGACCCTGAACGGCGCGACGCACTACCTCGAACACCTCCTCTTCAAGGGCACCGGCACCCGCAGCGCCCTGGACATCTCCTCCGCCATCGACGCGGTCGGCGGCGAGATGAACGCCTTCACGGCGAAGGAGTACACCTGCTACTACGCGCGGGTCCTCGACACGGACCTGCCGCTGGCCATCGATGTCGTCTGCGACATGCTGACCGGCTCCCTGATCGCCTCGGAGGACGTCGACGCCGAGCGCGGCGTCATCCTCGAGGAGATCGCCATGACGGAGGACGACCCGGGCGACTGCGTGCACGACCTGTTCGCGCACACCATGCTCGGCGACACCCCTCTGGGACGCCCGGTCCTCGGCACGGTCGACACGGTCAACGCACTGAGCCGCGGCCAGATCGCCCGCTTCTACAAGAAGCACTACGACCCCACGCACCTCGTCGTCGCCGCCGCAGGCAACGTCGACCACGCCACGGTCGTACGCCAGGTCCGCAGGGCCTTCGAACGGGCCGGCGCGCTCTCCCGCACCGACGCCACCCCGGTGGCGCCCCGCGCGGGCTCCCGCACGCTGCGCACCGCGGGCCGGGTCGACCTGATCAACCGCAAGACCGAGCAGGCCCACGTCGTCCTCGGCATGCCGGGACTGGCCCGCACCGACGAGCGCCGCTGGGCACTCGGCGTACTCAACACCGCCCTCGGCGGCGGAATGAGCTCCCGCCTCTTCCAGGAGGTACGGGAGAAGCGCGGCCTCGCCTACAGCGTGTACTCGTACACCTCGGGCTTCGCGGACTGCGGCCTCTTCGGGGTGTACGCGGGCTGCCGGCCCAGCCAGGTGCACGACGTCCTCAAGATCTGCCGCGACGAGCTCGACCGCGTCGCGTCGGACGGACTGGACGACGACGAGATCGGCCGGGCCATCGGCCAGCTCTCCGGATCCACGGTCCTCGGCCTGGAGGACACCGGCGCGCTGATGAACCGCATCGGCAAGAGCGAACTGTGCTGGGGCGAACAGATGTCGGTCGACGACATGCTGGCCCGCATCGCACAGGTCACACCGGACGACGTCCGGGCCGTGGCGGGCGAGGTCCTCGGACACCGCCCCTCGCTGTCGGTCATCGGCCCGCTCAAGGACAAGCAGGCGGACCGCCTGCACGAGTCAGTCGCCTAGCCAACTCATCACCCGAAAGAAGTAAGCATGAGCAAGCTGCGCGTAGCCGTTCTCGGTGCCAGGGGCCGTATCGGCTCCGAGGCGGTACGAGCTGTCGAGGCCGCGGAGGACATGGAGCTGGTGGCCGCACTCGGCCGCGGCGACAAGCTGGAGACCCTCGCGGACACCGGCGCCCAGGCAGTCGTCGAGCTCACCACCCCCGCGTCGGTGATGGAGAACCTCGACTTCTGCGTCCGGCACGGCATCCACGCGGTGGTCGGCACCACCGGCTGGACCGACGAACGGCTCGCGCAGCTGAACACCTGGCTCTCCGGCTCGCCGGAGACCGGTGTGCTCATCGCGCCGAACTTCTCCATCGGCGCGGTCCTCACGATGAAGTTCGCGCAGCAGGCCGCGCGCTACTTCGAGTCGGTCGAGGTGATCGAGCTCCACCACCCGAACAAGGCCGACGCCCCCTCCGGCACCGCCGCCCGTACCGCCCAGCTCATCGCCGCGGCCCGCCGCGACGCGGGCAGCGCACCCCAGCCGGACGCCACCAGCACGGCGCTGGACGGGGCGCGCGGAGCGGACGTCGACGGGATTCCGGTCCACTCGGTCCGGCTCCGCGGCCTCCTGGCCCACCAGGAGGTGCTGCTCGGGAGCGAGGGCGAGACCCTCACCATCCGGCACGACTCGCTGCACCACAGCAGCTTCATGCCGGGCATCCTGCTCGGTACCCGCCGTGTGGTGACCACTCCGGGCCTCACGTTCGGCCTGGAACACTTCCTCGACCTGAACTGACTGAGCCCACCGCCATGCGCGCAAAGATCACGTACACCGTCACCGCCGCCGTCCTGGTCTTCTACTTCGTCCTGGCCGGCAGCCGTGGCGTCCTGCTCATCCGGCACGGCACGCTGCTCACGGTGACCTTCGGGGTCGCGGTGCTCATCCTGCCGCTGATCGGCATCTGGTTCCTCTGGAAGAACACCCAGTTCGTCCGGCGGGCCAACGCCCTGGCCGCCGAGCTCGACGCCGAGGGCGGGCTGCCGGTCGACGACCTGGTCCGCACCCCGAGCGGCCGCATCGACCGCGACTCCGCCGACGCGGCCTTCGCCCGCCGCCAGGCGGAGACGGAGGACACCCCGGACGACTGGCGCTGCTGGTTCCGCCTGGCAGTCGCCTACCAGGACGCCCGGGACACTCCCCGGGCCCGCAAGGCCATGCAACGAGCAATCGCACTCCACAACACCGCCACACGGCCCCCGAGCCGCCCGGGCACCTCAGACTCGGTAGACATTCCGAGCCCATCGGGCACCTCAGACCCGAATGTCACCTCAGGCCCGTCGGGCGCCTCAAGCCCGTCCGGCGTTTGAGGACAATCTTTGAGCCCGTCCGGCGATTGAGGACATAAAAAAGCCGTCCGGCGACTGAGGGATACCCCGGTCGCCGGACGGCAGGGCTTACAGGCGGCCCTACGGCTGCCGGTACTCGTCCCCCCAGGCCTCAATCGTGTCGGCGGCCCGGTCGAACGCCTCGCCCCGTGTCAGGAAGTCCGCGTTGGAGTCCGTGAGCAGCGGCGGCACCGCGTCGCCGCCCCGGCGCACGACGATCAGGGCCTGGCCCTGAACCGTCCGGGGGAACCCGAGCCACTTCACCGGCTGCTGCACCGTACGGACCGCGGTGGCACGGTTCCACGGCACGGTCGTCGTCCGGAAGAAGCCGACGCGGCGCACGCCGTGCCGGCTCACCCAGGCGCCGATCCGCAGCATCCGCAGGGCGCAGATGATCACCGCGAGGGCGAGTGCCAGACAGGCACCCGCCCCGGGCACGGCTCCGGCGAACGCGATGATCATCCCCGCGAACAGGATGAACGAGGCGAGCAGCAAAAGGGTGGCCGCAGCCGCGACCCGCCACGGTCCGGGGCGGTAGGGACGCCGCCAGCTGTCGTGGTCGTCGAACGGCAGCGCTACATCCTCAGCGCTCGCGTCAAACGCGCGGTCGGCCGTCAGGAAGGGCAGGGGCACGACTGATCCTCACTCACAAGCACGCTCGATTGCTGTGCCCGGTGAGGCTACCGAGGGGGTGGCAGGGCGTACCACCCCAGGGGGCCCGTACGAGTCAGTGCCCCGGTGCTGCCTCGGTCTGCTGGCTGTGCGACGACGACTGATCGGGTGCCAGGGCCGGAAGGCCGAGCAGCAGCGATCCGGCGAGGCCGGCGATCACGGCGAACCCGACGAGGCTGCGGGCCGCCAGCTCGGAGAGGGTGGTGCGCTCCCGGGGCGGCGGGGTGACGTTGCTGCGGAATCGGTCGGCCTCGGCCACGAACGAGAATGGGACGGCTTCACGCCGGCGGAACATGAGGTAACTCTCCTTGAACTCTGTATCGGGTGGTGCTACTGAGTCAGACGCATGGCGGGCCCGATCGGTGCCCCGAATCGCCGAATTGGTCGAAAGAATCCTCGAAAGGGCGGTGCCGACCACGTTGTCGGAGGCGGCCCGTAGAGTGGGCGCCGCCCGAGCGACGCCATTGGAAGGACCCCGCCGGTGACCGAGACCCCCGAGCCCGCAAAGCCCAGCTTCCGCAGTGATGTCACCGTTGACCTGGTGAAACATGCCGCAGGCGACTCCGATGTGCTCTTCGCCGCCCGTGTCTCCACGGCCGGCGAGCAGTCCCTGGAGGAGGTCACCAAGGATCCTGAGCGCTCCAAGGGGCTCATCAACTACCTGATGCGGGACCGGCACGGAAGCCCGTTCGAGCACAACTCGATGACCTTCTTCATCAGCGCCCCGATCTTCGTCTTCCGCGAGTTCATGCGGCATCGCGTCGGCTGGTCGTACAACGAGGAATCGGGCCGCTACAGGGAGCTGGAGCCGGTCTTCTACGTACCGGGGGAGTCCCGCAAGCTCGTCCAGCAGGGCCGTCCCGGCAAGTACGAGTTCGTCGAGGGCACCGAGGCCCAGCAGGAGCTCACGGGCCGCGTCATGGAGGACTCCTACCGCCAGGCGTACGAGGCGTACCAGGAGATGCTCGCGGCGGGTGTGGCCCGCGAGGTGGCCCGCGCGGTTCTTCCGGTCGGGTTGTTCTCCTCGATGTACGCCACGTGCAACGCCCGCTCGCTGATGCACTTCCTCGGCCTGCGCACCCAGCACGAGCTGGCGAAGGTCCCGTCCTTCCCGCAGCGCGAGATCGAAATGGTCGGAGAGCGGATGGAGGCGCACTGGGCGGAGCTCATGCCGCTCACCCATGCAGCCTTCAACAAAAATGGACGCGTCGCTCCATAGGCGGTGTCCGTATTGCGGCGTTTCGTGAAGTTCATCTAGGCTGATCAAACGGACCCGGCACTGCTTGAACCCCCGAGCAGGCAGTGCCGGGCTCCTATCGCTTGTCCCCCCGAGGGGACATTGGACGTCGAGCAACGAGTAGCGTGTTACCCATGGCTCCGATCTCCACTCCGCAGACCCCCTTCGGGCGGGTCCTCACCGCTATGGTCACGCCCTTCACGGCGGACGGCGCACTCGACCTCGACGGCGCCCAGCGGCTCGCCACCCATCTGGTGGACGCAGGCAACGACGGCCTGATCATCAACGGCACCACCGGCGAGTCCCCGACCACCAGCGACGCGGAGAAAGACCAGCTCGTAAGGGCTGTGCTTGAAGCAGTGGGAGACCGGGCGCACGTCGTCGCCGGCATCGGCACCAACGACACCCGCCACAGCGTCGAGCTCGCCCGCACGGCCGAGCGAACCGGCGCACACGGCCTCCTCGCCGTGACGCCGTACTACAACAAGCCGCCGCAGGAGGGTCTGCTGCGGCACTTCACGGCGATCGCGGACACCACCGGCCTGCCGGTGATGCTGTACGACATTCCCGGCCGCAGCGGTGTGCCGATCGACACAGAGACGCTCGTGAGGCTCGCGGAGCACCCGCGCATCGTGGCCAACAAGGACGCCAAGGGCGACCTCGGCCGGGCCAGCTGGGCCATCGCCCAGTCGGGCCTCGCCTGGTACTCCGGCGACGACATGCTGAACCTCCCGCTCCTCTCGGTCGGCGCGGTCGGCCTCGTCTCCGTCGTCGGCCATGTCGTCACCCCCGACCTGCGGGCCCTCGTGGAGGCCTTCCTCGGCGGCGACGTCCAGAAGGCCACGGAGATCCACCAGAAGCTGCTCCCCGTCTTCACCGGCATGTTCCGTACCCAGGGCGTGATCACCACCAAGGCCGCGCTGACCCTCCAGGGTCTCCCCGCAGGCCCGCTGCGCCTCCCCCTGGTCGAACTCTCCGCGCACGAAACGGCTCAGCTCAAGATCGATCTCGCCGCCGGTGGGGTACAGCTGTAACCACAGACTTCACAACTGAATACGCGAAAAACCTCGCAAGAGGGCAACACCCCAAGACAACAGCAAGTGCACGATTGACATGCGCGCCACGTGCCCAAGCGGTACGTGGCGCGTGTGGTAAGGAGAGTCTTTTGAGTCATCCGCATCCTGAACTCGGCACCCCGCCGAAGCTCCCGAAGGGCGGCCTGCGGGTCACCCCGCTCGGCGGCCTCGGCGAAATCGGCCGCAACATGACGGTCTTCGAGTACGGCGGCCGCCTGCTCATCGTCGA